>DASWRX010000296.1:0-57151 GCA_036402955.1 Thermoanaerobaculia bacterium | reverse complement strand
TCCTCGGCGGCGCGCTTGACGGCCTCGTCCTCGGGATTGACGGCGATCAGCAGCACCTCGAACGGCGCCAGCGGGCGGGGCCAGATGATGCCGTCCTTGTCGTGGTTCTGCTCGATGGCGGCGGCGACCGTGCGGCCGATGCCGACGCCGTAGCACCCCATGATCATCGGTTTGTCCTCGCCCGCCTCGTCGGTGTAGAGGCAGCCCATCGCCTCCGAGTACTTGGTGCCGAGCTTGAAGATGTGCCCCACCTCGATGCCGCGGAAGAGCTCGAGCGTGCCCTCGCAGCGCGGGCAGGGATCGCCCCCCGTGACCAGCAGCAGGTCCGCCCAGTCCGCGAGGTCGACGTCGCGGCCCCAGTTGACGTTGGCGTAGTGGGCGTCCACCTTGTTGGCGCCGGTGACGAAGTTGGTGAGGCTGCGCACCCCCACGTCGGCCACGATGGGGATGTCCTCGAGGCCGACCGGACCGGCGAAGCCGACCGGGGCGCCGGTGGCCGCCTGCACCTTCTCCTCGGAGGCGAGCGCCAGGTGCTGGACGTCGAAGTGGTTGGCGAGCTTGACCTCGTTGATCTCGCGATCGCCGCGCACGAGGACGGCCACCAGTCCCTTCTCGGTCTCGTAGATCAGCGTCTTGACCAGCCGCTTGGGCGACACCTTGAGGAAGCGGGCCACCTCCTCGATCGAGCGCTTGGCCGGGGTCGACACCTCCTGCAGGTCCTGCGGCGGATGGGTCTCGCCGGCCGCCTCCACGCGCCGCATCTCGGCCCGCTCGACGTTGGCGGCGTAGCCGCAGGAGGGGCAGCGGACGACCGAGCTCTCACCCGTCTCGGCCACCACCATGAACTCGTGAGAGGCGGAGCCGCCGATGGCGCCGGAGTCGGCCTCGACCATGGTGTAGTCGAGATCGCACGCCTCGAAGATCCGGCAGTAGGCGGCGCGCATGGCTTCGTAGGACTCGTCGAGGCTCTCCTGGTCGGCGCCGAAGGAGTAGGCGTCCTTCATCAGGAACTCGCGCCCGCGCATCAGGCCGAAGCGGGGGCGGATCTCGTCCCGGAACTTGGTCTGAATCTGGTAGAGGTTGAACGGGAGCTGGCGGTAGCTCTTGACGTCCCGGCGCACCGCGTCGGTGATCACCTCCTCGTGGGTGGGGCCGAAGACGAAGTCCCGCTCGTGGCGGTCTTTGATGCGCAGCAGCTCCTTGCCGTAGCGCTCCCAGCGGCCGGACTCCACCCACAGCTCGCCCGGCTGGATGGCGGGCATGAACAGCTCGATGGCGCCGGCGGCGTTCATCTCGCGGCGCACGATGGCCATGAACTTCTGCAGGCTGCGCCAGCCGAACGGCATGTAGGTGTAGATGCCGGCGGCGGTCTTCTTGATCATGCCGGTGCGCACCATGAGCTGGTGGCTGATCACCTCGGCGTCGTTCGGCACCTCGCGGGTGGTGTACAGGTAATAGCGGCTCCAGCGCATCAGCGTCTCCAATCCGGATCGTTGAGAATCCCCGAAGGGGGGCGACATTGGGGGGCGGACCCTACTTCCGCGGCCCGCGGCGGGCCCGCTCGATCAGCCGCGCGGAATCCTTCATACACTCCATCATCTTCTCCTGCAGCGCCTCGCCGCGATCGCCGAGGGCGCGGGCGTGGGCGAGCACGGAGCGGGCCTGGTCCTCCTCGCCGGAGGCGAGGAGCGCCATCCCCAGATGGGTGAGCGTGGTGGGCGAGGTCCCCAGCTCGCTCGACCGCGAGAGGAAGTCGACGGCCTTCTCGAACTCCTTCCGCTTGTAATGCACCCAGCCGAGGGCGGCCAGCGGGAACTGCTTGATCTCGTCGGGCGACAACTCCACCGACCGGCGGGCGTAGTCGAGCGCCTCGTCGAGGTCCTCCTCCATCTCCGCCAGGTTGTACGCCATCTCGTAGTAGGCGATCGATTTGGTGAAGTTCGAGCTCCCCTCGTCGAGCAGCAGCTCGCCGATGCGGTTGCCCTCGCGGAACTTGCCCTGGCTGCGCATCGCCTCGATCAGCGCCGCGTAGGCGGTCGCCTTGAGCGTCTCGCCGGGGTTGAGGTCGAGCACCTTGCGGGTCACCGCCTCGATCTCCTGGCTGCGGTTCATGTGCAGGCAGAGGAGGGCGTAGGACATCAGCAGGGTCGGGTTGTCGGCGTCGAGCGCCAGCGCCCGGCGATAGCAGGAGTGGGCCTGCTTCAGGTTATCGCGGGCGAGGAACTCCTCCCCCTTGTGGAACCAGATGCCGGCGTCGCCCCCCACCTCCGGCAGCGGCGTGCCGTCGTGCCCCGAGAGGTAGCGCACCAGGTCCTGGTATTGCAGCTTCTTCGGGTTGAGCCGCTGCGCCTGGCGGAAGGAGTCGAGCGCCTTGCGCGTCCAGTGGCGGTCGAGGTAGGCGAGCCCCAGCAGGTGGTGGGCCTCCTCGAAGGCCGGATCGTGCCGCACCGCCTCCTGGAGGAAGTGCACGGCCGAGGAGAGCTTGCCCATCTCGTAATAGCAGCTCCCCAGCAGGAACAGGGCCTGCGGCACCGGATCGACCTCGACCGCCCGCTCGAGGAAGAGGACGGCCTTGGCGAGGTCTCCCTTGCCGGCGTAGACGGCCCCGAGGCTGAAGTGCGGCAGGAAGCTGTCCGGATAGATGGCGACCGCCCGCTTCAGGAACTCCTCGGCGCGGCTGTGGTCGCCGTTCTCGTAGTGGATGACGCCGCTGTAGACCAGGCCCTCGTAGTGGTCCGGCTTGACCTCCAGGACGCGCGAGAAGTAGGTGAGCGCCGCCTCGCTGTTGGCCTCGTTGAAGTGGGTCTCGCCGAGAAAGTAGGCGAGCTCGTAGTTGCCGCGATCGAGCTTGTAGGCCGCCTCCAGGGCCGCCACCGCCCGCTCGATGTCGAAGGCGAAGAGGGCGTACTCGGCGTCCTCCAGGTACTGGAGGAAGAGCTTCCGCTTGTCGCCGTGATAGAGCCCGGCGATGCGCTCCTTGATGGCCAGGAAGCGCTCCCGCTTCTCCAGCGCCAGGAGCTGGTAGTCCATCTTGGACTCCCAGAGATCGCTCCACTCGTCCCAGCCGATGTATTTCTTCTGCTCCAGCAGCTCGCGCAGCGCCGAGACGCCGGTCTGGTTGATCAGGATGTTCTTCTCCTGCTTGTGCAGGGCGCCGAGGAGCTGGCGGACCGTCTCGGCGGTGCGCTTGACGGCCTCCTCCAGGATCGAGATCCGCTCCAGCAGGTGCTCGTCGAAGGAGAAGCTCTCCTCCGAGCTCTCCTCGTAGGACTCCTCCTCCTCGCGCAGGGAGCCCGAGAGCACCAGCAGCTTCTGATGGCAGCGGACGCAGAACTCGTGGTCGTCCCGGTTCGGCGCGCCACAGACTTGGCAGTACATTCCGGTCTTATTTTCCTTCGCTCTGAGAATAATCGTAAAAGCCGCGGCCCGACTTGCGGCCCAGGCGGCCGGCGTCGACCATCTTGACCAGCAGCGGGCAGGGGCGGTACTTGGGATCGCCGAACCCCTGCTGCAGCACCCGCAGGATGTCGAGGCAGACGTCGAGGCCGATCAGGTCCGCCAGCGCCAGAGGTCCCATGGGATGGTTCATCCCCAGCTTCATAACCTCGTCGATGGCCTCCGGCTTCCCGACCCCCTCGAAGAGGCAGAAGATCGCCTCGTTGATCATCGGCATCAGCACCCGGTTGGAGACGAAGCCGGGAGCGTCATGGACCTCGACCGGGGTCTTGCCCATCTGGCGCGACGCCGCCTCGACGGCGTCGTAGGTCTCCTGGCTGGTGGCGAGGCCGCGGATGACCTCGATGAGCTGCATCACCGGCACGGGATTCATGAAGTGCATGCCGATCACCTTCTGCGGCCGCGCGGTGGCGCCGGCGAGCCGGGTGATCGAGATCGAGCTGGTGTTGGTGGCGAGGATCGTGGAAGCCTGGCAGACGCGGTCGAGCTCGGCGAGCACCTTCTGCTTGACCTCCAGCCGCTCCACCACCGCCTCGACCACCAGGTCGGCGCCGGCGAGGGCGGCGAGATCGCCGCCGGTCGTCAGGCGGCCCAGGGCCCGGTCGCGGTCCTCGGCGGCGAGCTTCCCCTTGGCGACCAGCCGCTCGAGCCCTTTGCCGATCTGGCCGCGGCCACGCTCCAGCGCTTCCGGCGCGGCGTCCACCAGCACCACCTCGTATCCGCTGTGGGCGGCCACCTGGGCGATGCCGTGCCCCATGGTGCCCGCGCCCACGATGCCGATCCGTTGAATTGATCCAAAATTGGAACCCATCGATGTAGACCCCTCCCTCACCGCTCCGGGGAGCGGCGGCTCGATCCGAGCGTATGAGATCGGGCGGGAGGGGTCAAGGAGAGGGCGCGAGCCCGTCCGCCAGCCGCGGCGGCGCGCTCGCCAGGAACTCTTCCAGGTCGCGGGCCGCTCGGGGTGCGAGCGGGCTCCTCCGGTCGCGGTAGCACTGCCAGCGGAAGGCGAGGAACGGCGCCTCCCAGGGGACGTGCGGCTCGAGCGGCGCGATCGCCTGGGCGCAGAGCCCGGGCGAGCCCGCTCCCCGCTCCAGCCAGACCCGCGACAGCAGCCGCTCGTGCTCGAACATGTGCGCGGAGAACGGCTGGCCGAGGGCGGCGTAGAGCCGCGGGGCGAGCGCCGGGTCGGCCTGGGCCAGGCTGGTGACGAGCGGCAGGGTGCGCCCCATCAGGGGCCGGTACACCATGGGGTCTCCGCGGTAGGCCGCGAGGGCGGCGAGGAGATGCTCGCTCGCCTCGGCCACCCGGCCGGAGAGGGCGAGCCAGCGGGCCAGCACGAGGTCGGTCTCGATCGGCTGGTCGTCCGCGAGCCGGGCCGCGTACCCGGGCGTCCGGGGGTCGCGCGTCTCCGCCAGGCACTCGGCGATCAGCAGCCGGTCGGCGTGGCTCCGCGGCGGCTCCGGCTGCGCGAACCACTCCGAGCAGGACTCGGCCAGGGAGCGCCGGAGCCAGGCGTTGCGGGCCGCCATCCGCAGCCTCGCGCCGCCCTCCCCGCCCGGCTCGGGGTCGCGGGCTCCCTGCTCCCAGTAGGCGGCCCGCGCCACCCTCATCTCGCCGACGCGGGACCAGTCGAGCGGCGCCCCCCGAGTGGCAGGGCGGTCCTCGCCGCGGGCCTTCGCCAGACGGGCGAGGTCCTCGATCTGGAACAGCCCGAAGCGGCCCAGGTTCCTGGCGAACCCGAACTCCAGGATCGGATGGTCGTCGGTGTTGACGGCGCCCCGCTCGGCCCGGCGCACCGCGCGGGCGAACGCCGGCGCGGCCACATAGGCGGAATAGAACCCCTCGGCGCCCTCCACCCCCCAGGTGCGGTCGAGCGCCGTCTTGTAGGGCTCGGTGGCGACCCGTGAGCGGACGCGGTCGAGGTCGTGCGTCACGGGCTCGCGGCTCGCCATCAGCAGGAGATCGCCCGAGTGGACCTGCCAGCTTTCGATCGACGGGAAGACCGAGCCGAGGGTGGCATAGGCGGTGCGCACGACCTGGGGATCGACCTCGTACCCTTGAAGCCACTGGAGGAAGATGCCGCCGGGCCGCAACCGCCGCACCGCCGCCCGATAGAAGTCCTGGCTGAACAGGCTGGCGACGCCGATCCGGTAAGGGTTGGAGGGCTCGGAGAAGATCAGGTCGTAGGACTGATCCGTGGTCAGCAGGAGCTCGCGGCCGTCGCCGATCGTCAGGTGAACCTTGGGATTGTGGAGGACGTCCCGGTTGATCGCCGAGCAGACCTCTGCGACGTGCACGATCGCCGGCTCGAGCTCGACGACGTCCACCCGCTCGACCGAGGGGATCCGGGCCAGCCAGCCGGCGGTGCTGCCGGTGCCCAGGCCGATCACCAGCACGCGCCGCGGGTCGGGATGGACGAGGGCGCCGACCAGCCCGCTCATCACCTGGGTGGGAGCGTCGCCGAGGGCGCTGCCGTCCGACTTGCCGTTGACGATGAAGGCGTACTCCTCGGTGAGGTCGAGCGCCACGCTGCTCTCCACGCCGTCCGCCTCCCAGACCACGCGCTGGCGCATGTCCTCGATCCGGTTGCGGATGTCGTTCGGCCCCTTCCAGTCGGCGGTCTGCAGCCGGCCGGCGCCGATCGGCGTGTGGCGCCAGAAGGCGGTGGGGCCGGTGGCGAGGCAGAGCGCCAGCCCCAGGATTCCCATCGCGACCGGCGCCGCGACCGGCGCCAGGGCGGCGCGGGGAGCGCCGCCGCGCAGGCCGGCGGCGACCGCCAGGGCGGCGAGGGCGAGGAGGAGGAGCGCCACCAGCCGCCAGACGCCCGGCGCGGTCAGCAGCGGGATCAGCCCGAAGCCGCCGGCGATCGAGCCCACGATGGCCCCCAGGGTATTGGCCGCGTAGGTCACTCCCACCTCGCGGCCCACCCGGCGCCGGCCGGAGCCGAGGAGGGCGATCAGCAGGGGAAACTGGTAGCCCGCGACGATGGCCGCCGGCAGCACCACGATCGCGGTCACCGCCGCCCACCCTCCCACCAGCGGCAGGAACCCCGCGTTGGCCAGCGGGCGCAGCAGGGCCGTGAGCACCGCCAGCCGGTCCCCCAGGGCGAACGGCAGGGCGATCAGCAGCGCCTCCAGCGAGCAGGTGGCCGCGAACGACAGCATCGTGGGCCGGCGAGCCCGCTCCCCCACGCCGTAGAGGAGCCCGCCGATGCCGATCCCGAGCAGGGCCACGGCGAGGATCAGCCCGAAGGTGTAGGAGGAGCCGCCCAGCAGCGGCCCCAGCATGCGGTACCAGACGAGCTCCATCAGCAGGAAGGCGAAGCCCGCGAGCGCCGCCGCGAAGGGCGCGAAGAGCCCGGCGCGCGGACCGGCAGGCTCCTCCGGCTCGGCGACCGGGATGGTTTCCGGAGCGGTCTCCGCCGGCATCGCCGGCATCGCCGATATCGCGGACGTCTCGCGGGCGAGGCTGCGCGCCGCCAGCACCACCAGGAGGTTGAGCAGCGCGGCGATCCAGACCGTCTTGCGCACCCCCAGCGTCTCCAGGGCGAAGAAGGTGGTGAGCAGGGCTCCCAGCACCGCCCCCAGGGTGTTGACGGCGTAGAGCAGGCCCACCGTCCGGCGGCCGAAGTCGGCCCGGCGCTCGACCGCCCGCGCCACCGCCGGCAGCGTGCCGCCCATCAGGAAGGTGGGCGCCCCGAGCACGATCACCGAGAGCAGCAGGCGGACGACGCTGCTCCCGGCGAGCCCCAGCCGGGCGCTGCCGCCCATCGCCACGTAGAGCCACCCGATCAGCGCCAGCAGCAGGGGGGAGAGCCCCGCCGAGACCGCGATCCCCGCCTCCAGCAGGGCGTAGAGGCCGAGCGGCGAGGGGTGGCGGTCGGCCCGCCGCCCCAGCAGCAGGCCGCCGAAGCCGAGGCCGGCCATGAAGATCGCCAGCACCGCCGCCGAGGCCGCGGTGGAGGCGCCGAAGATCATCCGGAACATCCGCAGCCACGCGGTCTGATAGACCAGGGCGCAGAAGCCCGAGGCGAAGAGCAGCAGCGCGACTCGCGCGGTGGCGGAGCGCATGTGAAACCCCCTTGGAGGAAAAAATCCGTGGGGTACGGTATCAGAGGTTGGGAGGCCGCCTACGCCAGCTCGAACCAGGGCTCGCGCCGTCCGAACTTGGTGGAGAGCGCCGCGCCGACGCCGATCAGGGTGACGACGTACCAGGCGATCACGCCGAACCAGGGGAGGAACTTGACGACGCCGAGCACCAGCAGGCCGATGGTGGCGGCGTTGAGCGGCTGGAAGCGGCGGTGGAAGACGTGGCTGGAAAGCCAGTCGCCGAGGGCATAGAAGACGGCGACCGTGCCCCACAGCTTCAGCACCACCCCCAGCAGCACGATGAGGACCACGAAGGGCAGGCCGATGACGCCGCGGGCGAAGGCGCTGAAGAAGAGGGCGGTCAGCACCAGGCAGACCACGCCGGTGAGGCCGACGAAGAAGCTGCGGAACGGCTCGCGGCGCACCCCCTCGGCCGTCTCCAGGAGCTGCCGGCCGCTGGCGGCGAAGAACACCAGGAGCAGCGCGGCCCAGGAGGCGACCACGGCGAGCTTCGCCCCCATCACCAGCCGCGAGGCGAAGCCGGCGCCGATGGTGGGTCCTTCGAGCAGGGTCAGCCAGGCGTTGGAAGCGTTCGGATAGGAGACCATGCGCCCGCCGGCATGGGCTCCCCGGGCGGCGTGGATCGTGCCGCCGACCACCGAGATGTCCCCACCCACCCGCGCCGAGGAAGCGAGCCGCACGTCGCCGCGCAGCACGATCACGTCGCCGTCCACCTGTCCCGAGACGTCGACCGAGCCGTTCAGGGCGGCGATGTCGGAGAGGGCCTCCCCCTCGACGACCACGTCGCGGCCGATCGCCACGATCTGCTGCCGGCTGACGCTCCCGGCCTCGAGCCGCAGCGCGGGCTCGCCCGACCGGGTTGAGGTGGATACGGCTGGGGCGGACGCGGCCGCCGCCGGCAGCGCCAGCAGCAGCAGCAGGGGCAGCAGGAATCTCACAGGGGGAATCTTAAGCGAAGACGAAGGTGTAGGGGCGCAGCATGCTGCGCCCCTACGACCGCGGAGGCCGCGGATCCCTTCCGTCCATCTGGGCGACGGGCCGCTTGCGGCGGATCAGCGAGAAGAGGAACAGGTTGAGGGCCAGCACCAGGAAGCCGAAGGCGCCGAGGCTCACTGGCGAGGCGATCAGCCGGTCGAGGATCAGCCCCATCCCCTTCCACGAGGCGCCGGCGAGGCCCGCGCCGGCGACCAGGGTGGCGCGCAGCATTCCGCCCACGGCGAACAGGGCCCCGAAGCCCGACGGCGCCACGGACGAGCCGGCGACCAGCAGGCCCGCCGCGACGCCCAGCAGCAGGATGACCGCCGCCGTGAACCGCCAGGCGCGGGGCGAGCGGGACTCCCAGCCGGCGGTCGGCAGCGCCGACATGATGGTCTCGCGGAAGTCCGGCCGCGGCTCGACGGCGGCGCTCCGCAGCAGGCCGTCGAGGGCCAGGATCTCATCCCGGACCTCGTCCCGCAGTTGCCGGCACTCGGGGCAGGCGGCCAGGTGCGCCTCCAGACGGCTCCGCTCGTCACGGCCGAGGCCGCCGTCGGCGTCCAGAGTCAACCATTCACGGTAGGTGCTGTGATCCGGCCTGCTCATGACCTGTCTCTCCCGAACCCGTTTGTCGTGCCTCAGTCCAGCGTGCCTCGGTCAGTCGCTCAGGAAGTCCTGGAGCTTCTCCTTGAGCATCTGCCGCCCGCGGAAGAGCTTGTTCTTCACCGTCCCCAGGGGCATCTGCTTGAGCTTCGCGATCTCCTCGTAGGGAAGCTCGCCGAAGTGACGCAGCAGGATCAGCTCCCGGTACTCCCAGGGGAGGGAGTCGATCGCCTCCTGGATCGCGTCCCCCCTCTCCCGGTTGCGCAGCTCGCCGTACGGTCCACGCTCGGGCGACGGCAGGTCCCAGTCCCGGTTCTCGCCCTCGTCGTCCTCCTGGCGGAGCGAGACCACCTTCAGCCGCCGCCGCCGGATCTGGTCGATCGCCGCGTTCTGGGCCACCCGGAACAGCCAGGTGGAGAACTTGTACTGCGGATCGTACCGATCCAGCACCTGGTAGACCTTGACGAGCACTTCCTGCGCGAGGTCGTGCGCGTCGTCCGCGTTGCGCAAGAGTCGGAAGAGATAGTTGACGAGGCGGCCCTGGTAACGTTCGATCAGGTCGCCGAAGCGTTCCCGATCCCCCTCGAGGACCGCTGCGACCAGCTCTTCGTCGGTCAACGGCTCCGCGCCTCGCGTCATGGGTGGATACGCAAGTCCGCGGCCAAGGTTTCAGGGAAGCTGAAGGGGCAGCCCGCGGAGCATCGCCGGGAGATTATTTCCGGGAAGGGTCCTTTGGGGTCAGGTCCTGACGGGCGCTGATCACCCCCGCCGCCTTCCCCGTGAGCAGCGCCAGGAGATCGGCCTCGATGCCCTTGGGGGACGACTCGACGACGCGCCCCACCTCACGGCCGTCGCGGCGCACGATGAAGGTCGGCAGGTAGCGGACGCCGTCCTTCGCCACCGCCTCCGCCGGCTCCTTCTTCTGCCGGTCGACGCCGACGTAGCGCACCGCGAAGGGGACGTTGCCGCCGACCGCGTCCAGAGCCTTCCAGAAGCGCGGCACCTCGCGCCGGCTGTCGCCGCACCAGGTGCCGAGATAGACCGTCACCTCGGCCCCGGCAGGCACCGCGGCGAGCGCCTTCGCCGCCTCGGGATCCGGCTTGGCCTCGACCTCGGCCTGCACCCACTCCGGCGTGGCCTCGACCGTCTCCCGGGTCACCGGGCCGACCGGCACGGAGGCTTCGTGCATCGGAGCGGCCTGTTCCGGAGCTGCCGGCCTGGCCACCTGTTGCGCCGCGGGAGCGGCGCCGCAGGCGAGCGTGGCGAGGACGGCGGCGGAGAGTGCGAGGGGGAGCGTCTTGGCGGTCATGACGCGCGCCAGTTTATCGCACCTCCACCACCTTCTCGATGCGGTCTCCGAGCCGGATCTGATCGAGCACCTCGGCGCCGCCCGTCACCTCGCCGAAGACGGTGTAGCCGCCGTCGAGGTGGGGCTGCGGGGAGAGGGTGATGAAGAACTGGCTTCCCCCCGTGTCCGGACCGGCCAGCGCCATGCCGACCGCGCCGCGGTCGTAGCGCAGGCGGTTGATCTCGTCGCGGATGACGTAGCCCGGGCCGCCGGTGCCGTCGCCGCGGGGATCTCCCCCCTGGACGACGAAGTCGGGGACCACCCGGTGGAAGGTCACCCCGTCGTAGAAACCCTGGGCCGCCAGGCTGAGGAAGTTGAGGCAGGTGAGCGGCGCCTGCGGGCAGGCGAGCCGCACGGTGATCGTGCCCCGCTGGGTGCGGATCTCGACCGTCCGCGGCCGGCGCGTGCGCTGGACGATCTCGCGATAGATCTCGGGTCCTTTGGCCCGTTCCACCGGCTCCAGGGCGGGCACTTTCCGGCCGAGCTTGCCCAGGCTCTCGCCGGCCTCCCGCCGCAGCACGTAGGGTCCGCCCCCCGCCAGCGTCTCCAGCAGGGCGATGGCGGCTCCCCGCTCCAGCGGCTCGGCCTTGGCCCGGGCGGCGACCGCCCGCACGCCGGCGAGGCCCGACTCCTCGGTCGCGTCCCGGTAGACCCCGGGCAGGGCGGCGCCGAGGTCCGCGAGCGGCACCATCGGATGCTCGGCCAGCCAGTCGAACGCTGTGCCGCGCACGGCGGCGTCGGGATCGGCGAGCGCCTTGCGCGCCACCTCCGAGGCCTTGGGATCCGCCGCGAGCCAGGCCCCGAGAGCGGCGGCGCGCACCCGCGGGCTGGCGTCGCCGGCCAGCCGCTCGATCACCGCGGCCCCCGCCGGCAGGCCCAGCGCTCCCGCGGCCTCGGCGGCGCGGGCCCTGAGCGCCTCGTCCTTTTCGGCGGCGGCCGTTGCCGCGAGCTCCGCCGCGCGCGGGTGCTTGCCCGCCGCCAGCGCCACCAGCGCCGTCCCCCGCTCCCAGGTCTCCCCGCCCGCGGCGCGCGCCGCGAGGATCTCGCCGAGCTCGGCCGAATTCCAGACCCCCGCCGCGTCGATCGCGCTCACCCGCACGCCGGGCCGGGGATCGTCGAGCAGCGCCCGCAGCCGGGGAGACCAGCCGGCGATGGGTTGGGCCTTGCCGCCGGCCACCAGCGCCCGGGCCGAGCGCAGGGCCTGGATCAGGGGCCCGGGATCGCCCGAATCCGGATCGTCGAGCAGCGGCCGCAACAGCGCCAGGTCGTCGCCGCTCCCCACGATCCCCAGGGAGCGGGCGGCCCAGGCGCGGACCCGGGGCTGCGGGTCGGCCAGGAGCTTGCGCAGGGTGGGGAGGGCCTGGGGGAAGGGATCGCGCGACAGGGCGTAGGCGGCGCGGGCGTGGAGCGCTGGATCGGTCTGCTGGAGCCCGCGCTCGGCGATCGCCACGATGGTCTCCTCCTTGAAACGGAAGAGATGGGGCAGCAGGCGGGCCCAGCGCTCCGGCTCGGGCAGGGGGAGGAGCGCCTCCAGCACGTCGACGGCCCGCGCCTTGAGCTTCCCCAGCGCCTCGACGGCCAGCGCTCCCGTCTCCTGATCCTTGTCGCGGACGGCGGCGAACAGCGCCGTCTGGCCGCCCGGGTCCCCCAGCACCCCCAGGGAGAACGCCGCCGCCCGGCGCACCGCCGGCTCGTCGTCGATCAGCAGACCTTCCAGGGGGCCGAGTCCCTGCGGGTCCGGGATCCGCCCGAGCGAGGCGGCGAGCTCCTCGCGCAGCGCGGCGCTCCCCTTGAGCGCCTGCTGGACGGTGAAGACGTCGTAGGTCTGCCGGTCCACCAGCAGGAGAAGGAGCGCCCGGACCTCCAGGTCCGGCACCTCGAGGGCCGGCCGGTCCGCCGCCGGGTCCGCCGCCGTCTGGGGGCGCGGCCCGGGAGCACAGGCGCAGAGCCCTGACAGGAGGGCGACCAGGAGGACGGCGGAGCCGGGATGGATTCTTCTCATCGTCCGGGCATGCTAGCACCGGGGATATAGTCCTCATCATGCCCAGTCTCCGCTTCGAGAACGTGCGCCGCCGCTTCGGCCGGCTGGCGGTGCTCAACGGCGTCTCCGGCGCCGTCGGCCCCGGCGGCATGCTGCTCGTCACCGGCCCCAACGGCTCCGGCAAGAGCACGCTGCTGCGCTGCCTCTCGGGCCTGCTGGCGCCGGACGCCGGAGCGATCGAGTACCGGGAGGAGGGGGACGAGCCCCTCGATGCCGCGGAACGCCGCCGCCGGGTCGGGGTGGTGGCGCCGGACCTCGCCTTCTACGGCGAGCTGACCGTGAAGGAGAACCTGGAGTTCTTCGCGCGGCTCCGGAGAGTCCCCGCGGCGAAGGGGCTGGCGGTGCTCGACCGCCTGGGGCTCCCCCTGGACCGCTTCGCGAGCGCCCTCTCCTCCGGCATGCGGCAGCGCCTGCGCTGGGGCTGGGCGGTGCTCCACTCGCCGCGCCTGCTGCTGCTCGACGAACCGTTCCAGAACTTCGACGCTTCGGCCGAGTGCATCGCCCGCGAGCTGCTCGCCGAGCACCTGGCCGGCGGCGGCCTCGCCGTGGTCGCCAACCCTTCCGCCCTGGACTTCGACCATGCCGAGCGCCTCCACCTGGGCGGCTGAGGCGGCCGCCGTGTTCGTGAAGGAGTGGCGGTGCGAGTTCCGCACCCGCTACTCCCTCAACACGCTGGCCCTCTTCGCCTTCACGACGCTGGTGGTGGTGAGCGTCAGCCTGGGGCCGCTGGGGGTCTCCTTCGCCCAGGGAACGTCGGTGCTGCCCGTCCTGCTCTGGGTGATCCTCCTGTTCTCCGTGGCCGCGGGCCTGCCCCGCACCTACGTGCAGGAAGAGGAGACGCAGACGGCGATCGCCCTGCGCCTCGCGGCCACCCCGTCGGCGCTGTTCTGCGGCAAGCTCCTCTACGGACTCACCCTGGTCTTCGCCCTGGAGGCGCTGGTCACCCCCGTCTACGTGGCGATGACCAACATGACCGTGCGCTCGCCCGGCCTCCTGGCCCTGGCCCTGGCGGCTGGGGGATACGGCCTCGCCACCGGCAGCTCGCTGGTGGCGGCGATCATCGCCCAGGCGCGCAGCAAGGGGACCCTGTTCTCCGTCCTGTCCTTCCCGGTGCTGCTGCCGCTGCTGCTGCTGGCCGTCGAGCTGACCCGCCGCGCCGCGGCCGGCGACGCGGCGGGCGTGGCCCTCCCCCAGCTTCTTCTGTATGATGGTTCGGTAACCGTCGCCGGACTGATGCTCTTCCCCGCGGTATGGAATCCATGAAGAACCTCCTCGCCTGGCTCCTGTGGCTCTGGATGTCCGCCGTGATCGTGGCGGCCTTTCTCTGGGCGCCCCTGGCCAAGGGCTTCATCGGCCAGTCCAGCCGGATCCTCTTCTTCCACGTGCCCATGGCCTGGGTCTCGTTCGTGGGCTTCATCGCCGCGGCGGTATGGAGCGCGCGCTACCTCTTCGGGGGCCGGGACCCGCGCCACGACCGCGCCGCCGCGGTGGCCATCGAGCTCGGGCTCCTCTTCGGCGTGCTGGCCACGATCACCGGCGCCCTGTGGGCCCGCATCATGTGGGGCGCCTACTGGAACTGGGACCCGCGCCAGACCTCGATCCTGATCTCCCTGCTCTTCTACGGCGCCTATCTGGCCCTGCGGTCGGGGATCGACGACCAGGACACGCGGGGGCGGCTCTCGGCGGCCTATGCCCTGCTCGGCATGGCCGTGACCCCGTTCCTCTTCTGGATCGTCCCCCGGATCACCTACTCGCTCCACCCGGACCCGGTGGTCAACACGCAGGGCAAGGTGAACATGGAGTCGCGCATGCAGATCGTGCTGTATGCCTCCGTGGCGGGCTTCACCGCCCTGTTTTTCTGGATTCACAACCTGCAGTGCCGGCTCCAGGCTCACTCGGAGCGGAAATCGGCACCTCTGGAGTAGGGGTTACCATGGTCAATGGCGGGATCGGCTGGGTCGTAGCCGTCAACCTCATCATCTGGACGGGTCTGTTCCTCTACCTGCTCCGTCTGGGCAAACGGCTACGCTCCCTGGAGAGAGAGCCATGAAAAAGAATCGCCTCTATCTGTTCGGCGCCCTGCTGCTGCTCGCCTTCGCCGGATTCTCCTTCTCCGCCTTCAAGGACTCGATGACGCCCTACGTCAACTACGAGCGGGCCCGCCAGGGCGACCGCGTCGTGCAGGTGGCCGGGGCGCTCGAGAAGGGGAGCTACTCCTACGCGGCCGCCCGCGAGTCGCTCTTCTTCACCCTCGCTGACCCGAAGACCAAGCAGACCCTGCGGGTGCGCTACAAGGGGCTGAAGCCGGCGAACTTCGAGGACGCCATCAGCATCGTCGCCATCGGGCACTATGACGAGAAGGCGCAGGAGTTCGAGGCCAACAAGCTGCTGGTGAAGTGCCCCAGCAAGTACCAGGGCGCCGAGATCGAGAAGACCTACAGCTAGCCCGGGACGCCAGGAAACCGCCATGGAATATCTCTCCCATCTCTATCTGCCCGGCGCGGTCGCCCTGTGGAGCGCGCTGATCTTCGCGCTCGCCACGATGTGGGGCTACGCGCTCGCCCTGTCGGGTGACGCCGGCTCCCTCGTCTTCGCTCGCCGCGCCTACGGCTTCTTCGCCCTGTCGATCCTGCTCACCGCGGCCGTGCTGTCGCTGCTGCTGGTGACGCGCGACTTCCGGGTCGAGTACGTCTACCAGTACTCGGGGATGGACCTGCCCGGCTACTACCAGTTCGCCGCCTTCTGGGCCGGCCAGAAGGGGAGCTTCATGATCTGGCTCTTCTGGGGGACGATGCTCGGCCTGCTGGTGCGGCGCACGACCGGCCGCAGCGAGCCCGCCGTAATGGGGATCTACACCCTCACCCTCCTCGGCCTGCTCCTCATCCTGGTGCGCGAGAACCCCTTCGTGATGCTGCGCCAGACCCCGGTCGACGGCCAGGGGCTCAACCCGCTGCTGCAGGACAACTGGATGGTGATCCATCCGCCGATCATGTTCATCGGCTACGCCGCGACCGCCATCCCCTTCTCCTTCGCCATGGCCTCGCTCTGGCGACGCAAGTACGACGGCTGGGCGGCGCGGGCGTTCCCCTGGGCCCTCGGCGGCTTCCTCGTCCTCGGCACCGCCATCCTGATGGGGGGCTACTGGGCCTACAAGACGCTCGGCTGGGGGGGCTACTGGGGCTGGGACCCGGTCGAGAACGCCTCCTTCATCCCCTGGCTGTTCGGCACGGTGCTGATCCACGGCCTCTACCTCGAGCGCACCAAGGGGCGCTTCCGCCGGGCCAACTACGTCTTCACCTTCCTGACCTACATCGCCGTCCTCTACGGGACGTTCCTCACCCGCTCGGGCGTGCTGGCGGACTTCTCCGTCCACAGCTTCGTGGACCTCGGGATCTCCGGCTGGCTCACCCTCCTGCTCGGCGGCTTCATCGTCCTCGGGCTCTACCTGATCGCGACCCGCTGGCGGGAGATCCCCACCGAGCCCACCGAGGACCCGTTCCTCTCGCGCGGCACCTTCCTGGTGCTGGGCACCATCGCCATCCTCGCCTCGGCGCTGCTGATCACCGTCGGCACCTCGTCGCCGTTGATCACCCGCTTCATGGCGAGCCAGAGCCAGGTCGGACCCAGCTTCTACAACAAGGTGAACCTGCCGATCGCGCTGATCATCGCCTTCCTGCTCTCCTTCGTCCCCTACCTCACCTGGAAGGGGACGCCGGCGCGCGAGCTGCTGCGGAAGATGGCCCTGCCGATCGGCTTCAGCCTCGCCGTGGCGGTGGCGGCGGCGGTCTGGCGGGTCCGCGACGGCTTCCACCTGGTCTTCATCCTGCTCGCGGCGCTGGCGCTGGCGACCAACTTCCAGAAGACGGTGGACAAGTACCGCGCCGGCGGCCTGAAGGCCCTGGGCGGCTACCTCACGCACGTCGGCGTCGGTGTGATCCTGCTCGGCATCATCGCCTCGGCCGGCTACGACCAGAGCACCAAGGTGACGCTCGTCCAGGGGGTGCCCCATGCGATGGAGGACGGCACGACGCTCACCTTCAAGCGCTTCATCCCGCGCCAGGGGCGCGAGAAGGAGCGGATGGAGGTCGAGGTGGCGCGCGCCGGCCACGCGCCGTTCATGGTCTATCCCAAGCTGTTCATGAACCAGCGCACCCGGCAGATGATGGTCAACCCCGACATCAAGAGCTCGCCGTTCCAGGACCTCTACGTCTCGCCGATCGAGTTCGACCCCGGCCAGCCGCAACTGCAGCTCGCCAAGGGGCAGTCCGGGCAGATCGGCGACGTCGAGGTCCGCTTCGTCCGCTTCAATCTCGACATGGACGGCAACGCCCTGGTGGCGATGCGTGAGGGCCGGCCGGTCACGATCGGCGCGGAGCTGGCGGTCACCAAGGGCGGCAAGACCGCCAGCCTGACGCCGGTCTACCGCCTCAGCACCGCGAGCGGCTCGGTCGAGGCCCCGCCCGTGACCCTCCCCGGCGGCGGCACCGTCTTCGTCTCCGGGATCAACGCCAGCACCGGCGCCGTGCAGCTCGGGATGAGCGGCGTCGCCAACGCGGCGAAGCTCGCGCTCGACGTCACCAAGAAGCCGCTGATCCAGCTCGTCTGGGGCGGCCTCTACGTCGTGCTGCTCGGCGGGATTCTGACGCTGATCCAGCGGTTCCGGCAGATGCGGACCGAGGAGGCCCTGGGCAGGATCTAGCTACGCCCCGACCGCCAGCCGGTCCGCCAGGTTGCTGGGCAGGCCGGCCTTGCGGATCCGCCGCTGGGCCTCGCCGATCGCGTAGGGGATGCGGTACCAGTTCACCACCCGCCGCTCGCTGTCGTAGACCATGTAGGCGGCGCGGGGATCGCGGTCGCGGGGCTGGCCGATCGAGCCGGGATTGATCAGGTAGCGGCCGCCGGGAGAGAGCGCGATGCGGCCCGAGGTGCCCCGCAGCGCCCGCACTCCCAGCAGCCGGCCCTCCAGCCAGAACAGCGACGGGATGTGGGTGTGGCCAAAGAAGGTCACCGGCATGTCGAAGCGGGAGAAGATCTCCCAGGCATCGACGTCGGAGAAGACGTAGGTGTCCTCGTCGAGCGGCGAGCCATGGCAGATGGCCAGCCCCTCCTCCACCCGCAGCGGCCCCTGCGGCAGCTCGCGCACGTAGCGGAGGTTGGCGGCGGTGAGGCGCCCGGTCGTCCACTGTGCCGCGGTGAGGGCGGTCTGGTTGAAGTTGCCGCCGGAGTCGATCCCCGACACCACCTTGTCGTGGTTGCCGCGCACCGTGTAGAGCCGGGGCCCCAAGCCCCGCACCGCCTCCACCACCTGGTTGGGCGCGGCCCCGTAGCCCACCAGGTCGCCCAGCACCAGCACGGCGTCGTAACGCTTGCGCCGAGCCCGCCGCAGGACGGTCTCGAACGCCTCCCAATTGGCGTGCATGTCCGAGAGGATCAGGTAGCGCACTTATCGATTTCCGATCAGCAGGGCGATTCTCGCCGCGATCTCCTCCGGCCGCTCATGCGGGGCCACGTCCACCGTCAGATCCGCCCGGCGATAGGCCGGGAGCCGCTCGCGGTACAGCCCGAGAGCCTGGGAACCGTCCCTGAACAGCGGCCGGTCGGCCTTGCCCCGCCCGCCGATGCGCGCCGCGATCGTCGCGAAGGCCGGATTGAGCCAGACGGACAGACCGCTCGCGCCGATCAGCCGGGCATTCGCCTCGAACGCCATCGTGCCGCCGCCGGTCGCCACCACCACGTCCGGCAGCGCCAGGGTGCCGCGCAGGGCCTCGGCCTCCATCTGCCGGAAGGCCGGCTCGCCCTGCGTCTCGAAGATCCGCCGCACCGTCATCCCCGCCCGCTGCTCCACCTCGTGATCGAGATCGACGAACGGCGCCCCGATCCGCCGGGCCAGGAGACGGCCGACCGTGGTCTTGCCGCACCCCATGAACCCCGTCAGGTAGATCCTCATTCCCCCCGGCCCGCCGCGGCGAGCAGCCGGCGGCAGTCAGCGCGAATGGCGCGGACGTCCCCGCCCCGGCAGACCGCTCCCAGCACCACCGCGGCGTCCGCCCCGGCCGCCAGCACCGCCGCGATGTTGCCGGCGTCGATGCCGCCGATGGCGACCAGCCGCTTGCGCGTGCGGGCCCGCGCCCGGCGCACGAACGGCAGGCCCACGACCGGGTCCGGGCGCTCCTTGCTCGCGGTCGGGAAGACCGGCCCGACGGCGATCACGTCCACCTCCGGGTCGGCGTCCGCCGCGGCGAGCTGCTCCTCGCCGTGGGTCGAGAGACCGATCCGCACGCCGCCGCCCACCACGCGCCGGGCCGCGGCCGGCGGCAGGTCCCGCTGGCCGACGTGCAGACCCGCCACCGGAAAGAGCGCCGCGAGATCGGCCCGATCGTCCACCCAGAGCGCGGCGCCGCTCCCTTCCAGCTCCCGGCAGCACCCCTCGACGGCGCGGTACCACTCGCCGCCGGAGAACCGCTTGGCGCGCGCCTGGATCCAGCGGACGCCCGCCTCCGCCATCGCCGCCACCGCCGCGGGCAGGGGCGTGCCGCCCAGCGCGTCGGCGTCGGCGATGGCATAGAGCGGACCGGTCATCTACGTCCCCTACTTCCCGCTGTCCTGCCCCCCGCCGCCGTCCGGCCGCGCGTTGCGCTGCAGGAAGCGCTCCATGAAGCGCGTCGAGAGGCGCCCGGCCACGAAGTCCGGATCGCGGAGGATGCGCTTGTGGAGGGGAATCGAGGTGTGGATCCCCTCGACCACGAAGAAGTCGAGCGCCCGGCACATGCGGGCGATCGCGTAGTCCCGCGTGCGGTCGTGCACGATCAGCTTCGCCACCAGCGAATCGTAGTACGGCGGGATGACGTAGTCCTCGTAGCCGTGGGTGTCCACGCGGGTGCCGGGTCCCCCCGGCAGGTGGAACGTCTTGAGCGGCCCGGGGCTGGGCGCGAAGGTGTCCGGATTCTCCGCGTTGACGCGGCACTCGATGGCGTGGCCGCGCGGCTTCAGGCCGTTCGGGATCTCCAGCCGCCGGCCCGCCGCCACCTCGATCTGCATCTTCACCAGGTCCATGCCGGTCACCATCTCGGTGACCGGGTGCTCGACCTGGATGCGGGTGTTCATCTCCATGAAGTAGAAGCGGCCGTCGGCGTCGAGCAGGAACTCGATGGTCCCGGCGTTGACGTAGCCCACGGTCTCGCAGAGCCGCACCGCCGCCGCGCCCATCTCCGCCCGCAGCTCGGGGGTGAGCGCCGGCGAGGGAGACTCCTCGATCAGCTTCTGGTGCCGGCGCTGGATGGAGCACTCGCGCTCGCCCAGGTGGACCACCCGGCCGTGCGCGTCGCCGAAGACCTGGAACTCGATGTGCCGCGGCTCCAGCAGGTACTTCTCGAGGTAGACCGAGCCGTCGCCGAACGCCTTCTCCGCCTCCTCGCGCGCGGTCGCGAGCTGCCCGGCCAGCTCGCCCTCGGAGTGGACGATGCGCATGCCGCGGCCGCCGCCGCCCGCCGACGCCTTGAGGATCACCGGATAGCCGACCTCGGCGGCCAGCCGCATCGCCTGCTCGGCGTCCTCCAGCGGCTCCTGGCTGCCGGGCAGCACCGGCACCCCGGCCGCCTTCGCCGTCTGCCGCGCCTTGGCCTTGTCGCCCATCAGCCGGATGACCTCCGGCGGCGGCCCGATCCAGCGGATCTTGCACTCGTCGAGGACCTCGGCGAAGTGGGCGTTCTCGGCCAGGAAGCCGTAGCCGGGGTGGATCGCGTCCGCGCCCGTGATCTCGGCGGCCGAGATGATGCTCGAGATGTTGAGGTAGCTCGACTTCGACGGCGGCGGACCGATGCAGACGTCCTCGTCCGCGTAGGTGACGTGCAGGCTGTCGCGGTCGGCCGTGCTGTAGACGGCGACGGTCTGGATCCCCAGCTCCTTGCAGGCCTGGATGATGCGGAGCGCGATCTCGCCCCGGTTGGCGATCAGGATCTTCTTGAACATCCCGTGCCCGCCCTAGCTGGTCTTGATCGCGAAGAGCGGCTCGCCGAACTCGACCGCCTGGGCGTTCTGGGGATAGATCTCGGCGATCACCCCGTCGACGTCCGACTCGATCTCGTTCATCAGCTTCATCGCCTCGATGATGCAGAGGACCTGCCCCTTCCTGACCCGCGAGCCGACCTCGACGAAGGGAGGGGTGTCCGGCGACGACGCGCGATAGAACGTGCCGACGATGGGAGAAGTGAGGATGTGACTGCCGGCCGGCGGCCCGGCGGCAGCCGGCGACGCGGCGGATCCCGCGGCAGCCGGCGACGGCGCGGCCGGAGCCCCGGCGGCGACCATTGCGGCCGTGGCGGCCGTGGGCGCCGACGGCGCGGCGGCCGGAGCCGCGCCAATGTCGGCTGCATGGGCCGGCTGGGCCGCCGCCAGGGCTTGAGCCTGCTGGCCGTCGATCTTCAGGCGGAATCCCGAGCGCTCCAGCTCGAGACCCTGGAGCCGGTTCTGCGCGACCAGCCCGATCAGCTCTTTGATCTGTTCAAACGTCAGCACGTGAGCGCCCCCTCAGGAGAGTTCTCCCTCCAGGAGCAGACGCGCTCGCCGGAGCTCGAACCGGGCTCGCCCGTAGTTTCCCTCGGGGCCCAGCACGAGAAGCAGATAATAGTCCGCGGCGACCGCGCTGACCATCAGCGTCAGCCGGTCCGTGGTCACCGAGAGCTGCTGCACGTCGCCCACGTCCAGCTCGCGGTGGTTCTCGCTGATCGACCGCGCCTGCGAGACCAGCTCGGCCGCCAGCACCTCGAGATCGAGGTCGGGGTCGGAGCTGAACGACTCGACCTGCATGCCGTCCTTGGCGACCAGCGACAGGGCGACCACGCCGCCGATCCGGTTGCTGATGCGGCTCAACTGGTCAAGAAACATGCTGTCCCCCCCTCCGCAGGCGCTTCAGATAGCTGTTGAGCAGGAACGCCCGGCGGGCCTTCACCTCCATCTCGCCGCCCTCTTCGCCGGGCTCGTAGCCGGCCAGCAGGTCGCGGCCATGAAGAGGCCGCCTCTCGACGGGGACCTGCGCCAGGCCCTGCCGGGCCGCGGCGTTGTCCGGCTCGCGGCGCAGCACCTCGCGGAAGATCTGCTCGGCCTCGCCGTGATGCCCCTGGCGCAGGTAGAGGTCCCCCAGCGTGGCGGTGGCGACCGGCTCCGCCTCAACCGTTTCTTCCCGGACCGGCTCGGGCGCGATCGGCTCCGGCTCGGCGGTCCAGGGGGTCCGCTCCTCGAGATCGAAGACGGGCGCCTCCTCGACCGGCGCCGCAACGACCGGCTCCGCAGGCGTCAGGTCGAGAAAGAAGAGGCCCTCAGAGGAGAGCGCGCGGAGGTACCGGCGCCGGCTCTCGCGCGAGGCGAGGCCCGGGAAGAGGATGTCCGCCGCCTCCGGCTCCTCCTCGGGCCCGGACGGCGCGGCCACGGCGACCGCGGCGATCGTCACGGACGCCGGTTGCGGCGCCGGCACGTCCAGCGCGAAGAGATCCTCCTCGACCCGCCGCGCCGGCGCGGCCGGCGCCGCGGGGCCGAGATCGAAGATGTCGTCGCTCGCTTCCCGCCGCGGCGGCTGGGGTGGCGCGGCGCGGCGCGGCGGACCGGCCTCCGGGAAGGGGTCCGACGTCGGGGGGGCCTGTGGGGGTCGTTCCATCGCGCGCAGCCTCCGGCGCAGCTCTTCGATTTCAGGGTCGCTGTCGTTCAACAGACTATAGAGATCGAGCCGCTCGCGAGCCTTCTCGGGCTCGCCGGTGTCGAGATACGCCCGCACCAGCAGCTTGTTGGCCACCATCTGCGTGGCATCCTGCTTGACCACGCGCTCCAGCACCGTCCGCGCCGGCTCGGGCTCGCCCAGCTCCAGGTGGCACCGTCCCTTCGCCACCAGGGCGGAGAGGTATCCGGGATGCTCCCGGAGCCCGCGGTCGAGCACGCTCAGCGCCTCCTTGACCCGCCCCTGGTGGCGGTACTCCTCCGCCAGTTGGAGGAAGACGCGGGACGAGGGGTCGGATTCCCAGCGGCCCTTGAGCTGGGCGAGACGGTCGGGGAACGCGCCGTCAGTCATCCGCCAATACCTCCGCTGACACCTCCGCGGACACCTCGGGCGGAGCTTGGACGCGCGGGCAGCGGACGGGCGGCATCAGGGGTGACGGCAAAGTGGCCGCATTATAGCAACATAGAGCCCTGGACCGGCCCCGAGGCGCCGAACGGGAACGGGCGAGCCCCCGGAAGGGAGCTCGCCCGCGGAAACGGATCTCGCGCAAGGCTCAGGGCGTGCTGCTGCCCCCGGCCGACAACGGGATGGTGAACGTCGCCGTGGACACGCTCGCCTGGTTGTTCGAGTCGGTCACGGTGAGGGTGACCGTGTACGACTTGTCCGCCGTGTAGGTGTGGACCGGGTTCTGCTCGCTGGAGGGGGCCGAGCCGTCGCCGAAGTCCCACATGTAGCTCAGGGTGCCGGAACCGGTCGACGCGTTGTGGAACTGGACCACTCGCTTGTCCGACCCGAAGACGCTGTAGGTGAAGTGGGCCATCGGGCGGCCCGTCGCGACCTGGATCGTCGACATGGCGTTGACCAGGGCGCCGTCGCCGCCGGCGCTCTCCACGGTCACGTGGATCGCCGTCGCGTTGTTCTGCAGATCGCTCGCGCTGACGTTCAGGGTGTCGCGGGCCTCTCCCTGGCTGTTCGTATAGACGATCCCGCCGCGGGACGCCAAGGTCCCGAGATCGGTGGTGAAGTCGACGCCCTGCCCCGCCAGCGGCTGGCCGCTCGAGTCACGGACGATGGCGAGCAGCTTGACGGTGCCGCCCGTCGCCGGGATCGTCGTCGGCGTGGGCTGGAGGACGATCGTCTTCGCCGCGTTGCCGACCTGCACCTGGACGCTCGCGGCCAGGGTGCCGGACGACGATCCGGTCGAATCCGAGGTCCCACCCCCACCCGTCCCCCCGGCCGCCGCTCCCGTCTGCGCGGTGATCGTGGCCGTCCCGAGCTGCCCGTTGGCCTGGAAGGTGGCCGTCGCCGTGCCGTTACTGCCGGTGGTGATGATGGAGGCGATCGAGCCCAGGCTGGCGGTCATCCGGATCTCGGTGCCCGGATTCAGGGGATTGCCGTCCGGCTTGCGGCCGATGACGGTGATCGTGGAGGTGCCGTTCACGGCGATCCGCGTGGGGTTGGCGCTGATCGCGAGGATCGTGCCGCCGGGGGCCACCGGCGTGGCTTTGTCGCAACCCACCACCGGCAGCAGAGACGTCAAAAGGATCAGGCAGGCAACAGCTCGAGTACTCATAGTGAAGCAGTATACGAACCGGGGCGGCCGTCCGTCCAGACGACCGCCCCGGAAGAGGTACGACGAGAAGGACGTGCCCTTACGGCACGGTGATCACCTTCACGGCCTGGCTGCTCCCCGCCGAGTTGCTCACCGTCAGCTTGACGGGGAAGTTCTTCGGGTAAGGGCCGCTCGCCGCCGAGTAGGTGTGGGTCGGGTTCTGCTGCATCGTGGTCGGGTCGGTGTTCGGGGTGCCGTCGCCGAAATCCCACATCCACGACGTCGGCGTGCCGCTCGAGGTGTCGCTGAACTGGATGGTGTGCCCGGTCACCGGCGCCGAGGTGAAGGAGGCCACCGGCGGGGTTCCCGGCGTCTGGCCCTGGCAGGAGCTGTCCGCCGGGGCCAGCAGGAAGCCGTTGCGGAAGGTCGAGTTGCACCCCGAGGAGCTGTCCGTGACGGTGATGTTGATCGGCGTCGCGAGCTTCTGGGTGCCGCCGTTGCCGCAGGGCTGGGTGTTGAAGGCGAAGCCCGTGGGCGGGTTCGGCACGATGGCCGTCACCGTCTTGCCGTCGGGGCTGCTGGACAGCACCTGCGCCGAGCTGCCGTTCGTCGCGTCGCCGAAGATCACCGCCGTATTCTGGGCGCTCGGGAAGTCCTGCCCGCTGATGGTCACCGTGGTCACGCCGCTGGCGCCGCTGCCGGGGCTGATCGAGGCGATCTGCGGCAGCGGCAACTGGAAGTTGACGCCGACGTTGGCGGTGGCGAAGTCGCCGTTGCTGACGTTGGTCACCGTGATCGAGTCGGCGGAGATGATGCCGCCCGCCGGGCAGGTCGTCGGCAGCGGCGCCTGGGTGGTCTTGATGACGATCTGCGTGCCGGTCGTCTGGGTCACGAGCTGGGGGATGTTGACGTTGGCGGTCCGGAAGTGGAACGACACCGTCGTCGGATCGAGGAAGCCCTGGCCCAGGATGACCATGGTGGTGCCGCCCGAGGCGGGCACCGGACCGTTGACCTGGACCGCCGTGACCGACACCTTGGCGCCGAAGTGGAATTCCTGCGTGCCGACGCCGACGAAGCCGCCGTTGACGTTCTTGACGATGACGTCCACGAGCTGGTTGGTGAGGTCCAGCCCGAAGCCGCGGGCCGCCGGCGTGATGGCCACGATCTGGGTCGGCGTCACCGACACCACCGTCGCCTCGACGCCGCTGAAGCTGCCGGCGGTGCCCCCGGCCTTGCCGAAGAACACCTGGACCGGCGACTGGAAGCCGCTGCCCGTGATGGTGACGCGGGTGCCGCCGTCGTTGGTACCGAGCGAGGGCGAGACCGCGAAGACCTGCGGCGTGCCGCCACCGCCGCCGCCCGAGGCGTAGGTGAAACCCTGGGTGATCGAGTCGGTCGCCGAGTTCGGCTGGTTCACGTTGTTGACCACCGTGACGTTGACCGAGGCGCTCTGACCGACGCCGACCGGCGCGCCCGCCGCCGCCGCCGAGGGGGTGACCGCGACGATCTGGTTGGGGGTCACCGAGCGCACCGTCGCCGCCGCGCCGCCGAACGTCACCCGCACCGGCTGGCTGAAGCCGCCGCCCAGGATGGTCACCGTCTGGCCGCCGGCCGGATCGCCCGTGTTGGGCTGCACCGAGGAGACGTAGAAGGTGGCCGCCTGGTTGATGTGGACGTTGGTGGCGCCCGTGCTGCCGCCGAGCGTGGCGCGCACCGTCGCCGTGCCCACGTCGGTGACGCTGCCGAACAGCGCCGCCGACGCCCGGCCGTTGACGAGCTGGAGGTTCACGGTCGTCGGGCCGCCCACGCTGTTGAAGGTGCCGAGCGTGGTGGCGAGCGCCACCACCGTGCCGTCCGCGGGCGCCTGGCCGGTGTCGGTGCGCCGCACGTCCACCGTGATGGTGCTCGAGCCGTTGCCGCCCGAGACGATGTCCGGCGGATTGGCGGTGACGGTGATGTTGTAGCTCGTCTGGGTCGCCGGCGGCTTCGGCGTGACGACGGGACCGCTCTTCGGCTCGGTCG
Organism: Thermoanaerobaculia bacterium; assembly: GCA_036402955.1. GTDB lineage: Bacteria > Acidobacteriota > Thermoanaerobaculia > Multivoradales > UBA5704 > DATARR01. Next base: position 31,336 of record DASWRX010000296.1, on the reverse strand, counting down.
GCGAGGAGGTGCAGCCGAGAGCCGCCGCGAGGGCAGACACAGCCAAGAGAAGTGTGGCGTTCCGGAAGCGTCTCATAACGTAAGCTCCTACGATCCCTCAGGGCGTGACATCGATCGTGAACGAGGCCGGCTCGGAGGCGATCTCGTCGCCGGACAGAGTGCGGCCGAAGAACTGATAGGTGACGTCGAGGACGACCACCGCGGTGCCGGTCTCGGTATCGCGGCCGAAATCGATCAGATCCCTGAGCGGCTGGCTGAGGAGCTGGTCGTGGGTCAGGAACGGCAGATTGTTGAGATCCAGGTTGCCGTTCACCGGTACCAGCCCGAAGATCCCCAGCGCGGCGGGCGGCGGCACGCGGGTGCCGGCGTCACGCCGCCGGTAGGTGATCGTGTAGCTGCGCAGCTCGATCGACTGCAGATCGCTGGTGGTGCCGAGCGGGTCCTTGGGGAAGTTGCGCAGCGTGATGGTCTTCACCTGGAACGGCGCCGTGTCCGTGCTGCTCAGGCTGAGACTGACGGGCAGCCCGTCGAAGTGCGAGACCGAGAGGACGACGGTGCCCGCACTCCGGTCGGTGCGGCTCCGGCAGCTCGACGCCACCAGGGCGACGGCGAGCAGCAGCAAAAGGACGGTGCGGTGATTCTTCATGGTCCGCTCCCAAAGTTAAATCTTGATGACTCGCGGCGTGATGAAAATGAGCAGCTCCTGATTTTCCTCACTCCGCGCCTTGTTCTTGAACAGGTGCCCGATCAGCGGCAGGTTGGCCAGGCCCGGCACGCGGTTCTCGCTGCTGTCCCCGGTCACCTTGTAGATGCCGCCGATCACCGCCGTGCCGCCGTCGCGGACGATCAGGTGGGTGTGCGCGTCCTGGGTGGCGATCGGGGCGTTGGTGGCGCCCGGCACCAGGAAGGCGAGCTGCGGCTCGCGCTTCGAGATGTCGATCTCCATCTCCACCGTTCCCTCGGCCGTCACGTACGGCGCCACGTCGAGCCGCAGCGTGGCGTTGATGAACTGCACCGACACCGTGTCGTTGAGGATGGTCTGGATGGGGATCTGCAGACCGCTCTGGATCTCCGCCCGCTGGTTGTTGAGCGTCGCCACCTTCGGCGCCGAGAGAATGGTGATCAGGCCCTCGCTCTCCGCCGCCTGCAGGGCGATGTCGAGATTGAAGGTGTTGAGCACGTTGCCCAGCTTGAGGTCGAGGACGCCGTTGGTGCCGTTGCCCGCCAGGTTGACGCCGCCGTTGATCGAGCCGTTGCTGGGGAACACCAGCCCCGAGGTGTTGCCGTGGGCCGCGTCGGCGATCGCCGCGATGTTCCACTTGACGCCCAGCTCGCGGCTGAAGCGCTTGGTGGTCTCGACGATGCGGGCCTCGATCATCACCTGCGGCTCCGGCGCGTCCAGCAGGTCGATCAACGCCAGCACCGCGTCCATGTTGGCCGGCAGCTCCTTGATCACCAGCGCGTTCGTGCGGTAGTCCACCACCACGCTGCCACGCTGCGTCAGGATGCCCGACTGGCCGCTCTTGAGCATGCGGGACACCAGGGCGGCGTCGGCGTAGCTCAGGCGCTGGTAGACCGTGCGCAGCGGGATCGACAGCGACTTGGCCGCCGCGAGCTGCTGGCGCTCCTGCGCCTCCTTCTTCAGCGTCTCCGTCGGCGCGATGCGCATCACGTTGCCGTCGAGCTCGTAGTCGAGAGCGTTGATCTTGAGCACCTGCTCCAGCGCCTGGTCCCACGGCACGTTCTCCAGCTCCGCCGTCACCGTGCCCTGGACGCCGGGCTGCACCACGATGTTCAGCCCGCTGATCTGGGCGAAGGTGCGCAGCACGTCCGTCACGTCGGCGTTGGTGACCTTGAGGTCGATCGGCTCGCCCACGTACGACTTGTCCTTCGAGGAGCCGGACGCCTTCTGCGCCAGGCCCTGGAGCGGCGTCGACGGCGGCGAGACGTCCACCGGCTTGCCCATCGGCGCCTTCTTGCCCGTCGAACCGATCGAGCTCGTGCCGCCGGCCCCCGCCGGCGCCACCTTCACCGACGGCGGCTTCGCGGACGCCACCGGGGCGGGCGGCGGCAGCGGCGCGACGTCCTCGCTCTCGATGCGGGTGCCGCTCGGCGCCGGCGCCGGGTTGCGCTGCGCCAGCGTCAGATCCGACGGCTGCTGCGCCGCCACCCGCGGCGGCGCGGACGGTGACGGCGATGGGGCCATCTCCACCACCACCGGCGCCGGCGCGCCCGAGCCCGACGAGGTCGTCTTCGTCGTCTTGGTGGACTTCGAGGAGCGGGCCGTCTTGACGGTCTTCACCGGCGAGGGGGCCGGAGCCGGCGGCGGGGCCATCGAGGCCGAAACCGCCGAGGCGGACGCCGACACCGCCGGCGCCGGCGCGCCGGAGGCCGACGGGAAGGAGACCACCAGCGCGTCGCTCGTCCGCTCGATCGTCGGCAGGCTGTCGCCGCGCAGATCGAACACCACCCGCGAGACCGCCCTGGGAGCCGGCTTGAACTGGGCCACCCGCACCCGCTCGACGACGCCGCCGTCGACCTGCTGGCTGGAGCGCGAGGCACGGTTCATCACCCCGTCGAGATCGATGACGAAGCGCCGCGGCTCGGAGAGCACGAAGGTCGAGTACGGGAACTCCCCGTCGCCGGCGATGCGGACCACCGTGCCGCCGTTCGAGGCCAGCACCTCGATGTTCTCGAGCCGCGTGGCCGCCGTGCCCTTCGGAGCCGGCGCCACCATCGGCTTGTCCGGCGTGCCCGCCGCCACCGGCGCGGCGGGAGCGCTGGCCGGCGGAGTCGCCGCCGGGGCCGCCGGGGCCTGGGGCATCGCCGTGGCCGCCGAGCCGGCGGCCGGCGCCGCCGCCACCGGCTCCTCGCCGAGCGGCTCGAACGCCATCTTGCCCTTGCCGTTGCCATTCTGGGAGGCGACGCCCGGGGCCGTGCCCGGCGCGGCCGCGGTCTTCGCCTCCACCGGCGAGAGCTGGATCCGCAGCTTGGAGCCGTCGGCGATCACCGAGTGCTCCACCTCCTGGCGGGTCGCGATCACCAGTCGGGTCATCGGCCGGGAGCCCTCCTCGCTCTTCTGCACCGCGAGCGAGGAGACCAGCCCCTCGGCCGGCGCGAGATCGGCGAGCTTGGGCCCGGGCACCGCATTGGGCAGCTCGATGACCACCCGGCCTTCGGCGTTCCGGAAGCTGGTCCACACCAGGGGAGCGCTCGCCTCGAGGTCCACGAAGACCTCCGGCGCTCCCTCCCGGAGATCCAGCGTGCGGATCTCCGCGGCGGACGATGGGGCCGGCTTGGCCTCGGTCCTGGCAGGGGACGCCTCGACCACGCGGGCGGTGACGGAGGCGACGGTAAAGCCGGCGCCCACCGCGACCGTCACCACCGCCGCCGAAGCGATCCAACGCCGCCAACCGGCGCTCCGACTTCTCATGACCACATCTCCCATGGCAACTCGCCTCCCTTACGGGCCACTGATTCCTCTACGGATCCTGCCAGCCCCGATCCCACGCCTCGACTCATCTCGCGGGGCTCAGGCTCTTGACCACCTCGCGAAACGGCTTGAGAGCGGTCGGATCCTGCACGATCTGCTTGAAGACCACCTCGTTCTTGTTGATGCTGACGACATCGCCGTCGTAGAGCTGGTCTCCGCTCTTCAACAGGTAACTCTTCTTCTGGTTCGCGGCCACCACCTGCGCCACGAAACCCTTGCTCGTCCGGAAGATCCCGGTCAGGTCGATCTCCTCGATCAGCAGCCCCGGCACCCCCTCCGGGCGCGGGCCGCGGATCTCGGGACGGTCCGCCGCCGCCAGCAGCGACTTGAACGGATCGCGCCGGTTGCCCGGGTCGTAGGAGAAGCCGCTGCCGGAGAGCACGTCCTCCTCGCCCTGCAGGATCTCGTCGATGTTGCCGGTGTCCGGCGGGTTCGCTCCCGGCTCGGTCCCCGCCGCGCCGCCCTGCCCCGGTTTCCCCGACGAGCCCGACGAGCCCGGCGGTGCCTGCGGCTTGTCCGGCGACTGCGGCGCGGCCGCCGATCTACCGGGACCGCTGGCCGGCCGGCCGCCCGGCTTGGCCGGGGCCCCGGGCTTCTGCGGCGGCTGCGGCTGCGCGAGGGCCGCCCAGGCGAGCGCCAGCGCGAGCGAAACGATCAGGATCGCGGGCTTGGTGAAACGCATCAGTCGGGTCCTCCTCCGGGCGGGGCGCCGCCGGAGCGAATGCGGGACGCCGGACCCTCGCCGTCCGCGGCGGGACCGCCCTTCTTCGGCGGCGCGGTCGGGCCCTTCTTGTCCTTGCCGTTCTTGCCCTTCGCGTCGGCCTCGGGGTTGTCCGCCTCCGGCTCCTTGTAGACGAAGGTCTTGGCGGTGAACGTCGCGGTGATCGTGTGCTGGTTCACCAGCGCGCTCTGCGCCTCCTTGGCCCCCTTGGTGCCGGCCGGCACGACCTTCGGTGGCGGCATCGCCTTGATCTCCAGATCCTCGACGTTGATGATCCGGGAGAACCGGCTGATGCGGTCGAAGAAGAGGGCGAGGTTGTGGTACGAGCCCTCGACGTCGACGTTGATCGGCCACTCGCTGAAGAACTCCTTGTCCGACAGGGTCAGCGGATTGAACTTGCGCAGCGAGAAGTCCCCCTGCTCGGCCAGCGACCGGATGCGCCGCATCAGGTCCGGCGTGTTGCGCCGCGCCGGCAGGATGCGCAGCAGCTTGTCGAGCTCGAGCTCGAGCTGGCGCACCTCCTCGCGGAACTTCGGGAGCTCCTCCTTGGCCGCCCGGCCCTCCTGGATCTTGCCCTGGAGGCCCTTGAGCTGCGTCTCGGCGCGCTCGAAGTCGTCGCGCATCGGATCCAGGAGCCGCCAGTAACCGGCCCCGAACAGCAGCCCACCGATCCCCAGCCCGACCGCCAGGCCGATGTACCAGGGCTTGCCTTCCAATCCCGTCTTCAGCGCCACGGATCCTTCCCTCCTAACTCGAGGTCCGGTGAGTCGCCGCCGGCGCCGTCTTGCCCTTGGGGCCTGCGGGGGTGGCCGGCGTGGTGCCGCTGTCCCCCGGCTTCGCGTGCGCCGCGAACGAGTAGTTGAAATTGATGGCGAACTTGTAGACGCCGCCCGGCTGCTGCTCCGTGCTCTTCAGCGTCGGCTCGTCGAACTCCGGCACCTTGTCCAGGTTCTCGATGAAGTTGGCGACCGCGTTGGTGTTGAAGGCGCGGCCCTCGATGTCGATCGAGCTGGCCTTCATGTTGATGCGGTCGAGCCAGAGCAGCTCCGGCAGGGCCCGCGACACGTAGTCCATCACCCGCACCGGCCCGCGCTGGTTCGCCTTCAGATCGTTGATGATGCCGATCTTGCGCTCCAGCTCCGACTTCTTGCTCTTGTAGTCCTCGACCTCTTTGATCACCGAAGCCATCTGCTCGACCTCGCGCTGCGCCGCCGCGACCTCGGCCTGCTTGGCTTCGACCTTCTTGCTCTCGACGTAGTAGGCGCCGGCCACGGCCAGCACGCCGAGCAGGATGCCGGCCGCCACCATCCACTGGCCGACGTCCTGCCCCTCCAGCTTCAGGGCCGCCCCACCCTTGGCCTTGCGGACCGCCGCCGGGCGCTTGCCCTCGGAGAGCAGATTGATCTTGATCATCGGCTAATCCCCCGCCTTGCGGATGCCGAGGCCCACGGCGACCGCCATCATCGGCGCGATCGACTGCAGCCACGCGCCGTCGAAATCGCCGTCCTTGAACTGCACCCGGCGCAGCGGATTCATCAGCTCCGTCGGCACCTGGAACCGCTCGCGCAGCACCTGCTGCAGGTTCGGCGTCAGCGCGCAGCCGCCCGAGAGCACCAGCTCGTCCACCGGCCCCTCCGACGATGTCGCCGAGAAGAAGTCGAACGTCTTGCGGATCTCCGACGCCATCTCCGCCGACACCGCGTCGAGCACCGGCCGGGCGTCCCCCGGCGCGTAGCGGTCCACCGCCTCCCCCTGCTTCAGCCCCTCGGCCTGCTGGAACGAGAGGTTGAACTCCCGCTGCAGCGCCTCCGTGAACTGGTTGCCGCCGAAGGAGATGTCGCGCCAGAACACCGTGCCGCCGCGCGCCAGGACGTTGATGTTGGTCACCCCGGCCCCCATGTTGATCAATGCCACGACCTTGCGCGTGTCGACGTCGTAGTTGATCTCGTAGGCGTTCTGCACCGCGAAGACGTCCACGTCCACCACCGTCGGGGTCTTGCCCGTCTGGCTGATCACCGACACGTAGTCGTTGACCTTGTCGCGCTTGACCGCCACCAGCAGGACCTCCATGTTGTCCCGCCCCGGCTCGCCGTCGGAGAGCACCACGTAGTCCAGCCGCACGTCGTTGATGTCGAACGGGATGTACTGCTCCGCCTCCCACTGGATGGAGTCGGCCAGCTCGTCCTCGCTCATCGCCGGAAGCTGGATCTTCTTGATGATCACCGAATGGCCCGACAGCGACGTGGCGTAGTTCGCGCCCTTCACCTTGGTCTGGTCGTTCAGGCGGTGGATCGCGTCCACCACCAGCGACGAGTCCATGATCGAGCCGTCCACGATCGCCTCGGGCGACAGCGGCTCGACCCCCAGGCGCTGGAGATGGAACTCCCCCTTGCGCTCCCGCAGCTCCACCAATTTGATGGCGGAGCTGCCGATATCGAGACCCACAACGCCTTTTTTGGTACGCGAGAAGAGCACTTGGAACTCCCTCAAAGTCCAACGTTCAAGGCCACTTACCGCTGCTTACTTAAAGCTTCGCTGCAAGCTACCAGGAATAAACACCTCTGTCAAGGTGTCCATGCATCTATGGCTATATTGTCCAGTGCGGGAACTCTACACCTGCCGCCCGGCGGTTGCAAGAGCGTTTTTCGCCGATTTTCCAGATTCCATCGGGGTTTGAGGGCAACCGGGGGGAAGCGGGAGCCGCGGAGGCAGGGCACCCGAAGAGGGGAAAAAAGGCCGTCTTGAGGAGACGTCATCTATATGTGGGGGATCGCGGGAGGAGGACCCCCGGATGATGTGGGGAGGGGAGCTCAACCCCGCCGGCGAGGGGAGCTGCGGCAGCCCCAGCACGTCCTCATAGAAGCGAATCGCGCGCTCCTGCATCAGGCCGGCATCAGGCCGGGCTTCATCCCGGGCTCCTATTTCAATCCCAGCTTCTTGTTCTGCTCCAGTAAAGAGACCGCCTCCGCGAGCCGCTTCCGCCGCGTCTCCTCCTTCTTGGCATCCTCGATCCAGCGAATATAAAGCCGGCGATACGACGGAGCGAGATTCGTGAAGTTGATCCAAGCCACATCGTTGGCGCGCAATGCCGCCTCGATGTAGCCCGGCACGGAATCATCCGCGGCAGGCAATGGGGCGGCATCTTGCGGCGGCGCCTTGGCGAGCCCCGCGCCGGTCATCTTTCCTTCCCGCACCAACTTCGCGAAACGCTTGAGGTTGGACTCCGACCACTTGCTCTTCGCCTTCCGCGGCGTGAACTTCTGGGCGTAGCGATTTTCATCGATCGTCCGCACGATGCTGTCGATCCATCCGAAGCAGAGCGCCTCCTCCACCGCGTCGTCATACTCCACCCGCGGCTCGCCGGTGTGACGCTTGTTGTAGACGAGCCAGATCTCGGTCTCGCGGTCGTGGTGCTCCGCGAGCCAGGAGCGCCACGCGGCGCGGGTGGTGAGGTGGAGGGTGGTCATGACCCCTACCGCCAGATGATCTTCTTGAGGAACTTCCGCAGCCGCTGGAAGAGGAGCTCCTGCTTCTCGGCCGAGGGGGTGGTGACGAAGACGGTGTCCTCGCCGGCGAGGGTGCCCGCCACCTCGGGCCAGCCGGCGGCGTCGATGGCCCAGGCCACCACGCGGGCGGCGCCGGGGCTGGTCAGCACCACGGAGATGTAGGGGCCGGAGCGGTGGACCTGCTGCACGAAGCCGACGACGTCCTCGAAGCTCCCCTCGTCCACGTCCCGCCAGGCGCGCAGGATGTAGCGCCCCTTCACCCGCTTGATGCCCAGCTCCTGGAGATCCCGGCTGATGCTCGGCTGGGTCGCCTGGATCCCCCTCTCGAGCAGCATCTCCTGCAGCTCGCCCTGGCTCCGGATCGACTTTCTCTCCGCGATGAGCTCCAGGATCGCGTCCTGGCGCCGGCTTCGGACCTCCCGGTCACTGGGCACTGGCTCCCCCTTTCTACCCTCTATAGTATCAGAATAAAAATCTGTCAATCCAAAAAAACCTCTTGACAGGTCCGTTTTCAATGAATACTATGCGCCAAGTTCGTCGCATAGCAGTCCAGATCTATTCAAGACGAATTGTAGCACGCCTCGGGCCGGCAGGCGCTCCGCGGGATTCGGAGTTGGGCCCGGAGGCTTCGGAGAGATTGGAATTCCGGCGTCATTCAGGCGCCGGATGTTTGAGCCCCGAGGGGCTCGGAAAGAGGAGAAGGACCATGGCGAAGCAGAACACGTACACGGGAATGATCGGCGACTGGCAGCGCCTGCTGGCGACGCTGGAGGCGCACAGCGCCGAGATCCCCCAACTGGAGCCGTTCCGGACCAAGCTCGTCACGATGCTGGGCCAGGCGGTGGACGTCACCAAGCAGCAGGCCGATCTCAAGGCCAGCAAGCAGGCGATGTCCAAGCAACTCCGCCAGCTCACCACCCAGGGGCAGCGGCTGGCGACCGTGGTGCGCTCGGCGCTGAAGGAGCACTACGGCATCACCGAGGAGAAGCTCACCGCGTTCGGCGTGCAGCCGTTCCGCGGCCGGGCGAAGAAGGTGGCCGCGCCGCCGCCGGGATCGGGAGGCTCCGGGACGCCGGGGACGACCGGCACCGGGACGCCGCACACCACGACCCCGTAGTCGCCTTCAACTCCAATCGTTGTTTCCATTCCGGGGGCGTGCCCGTCACGCCCCCCTTTTTTTGTCCTCAACAATTGTCCTCACGGCTCCCGTGCCCATTCCATCGTCCGCGGACTCCGGTTTTTCTCCGGCGACGACGGCGCATCTCCGCGGAGGATGGTTTTTCTCCCGCGGCGATGGTTTTTCTCCGGCGGCGGCAGACCGTCGTCACGGGAGAAAAACCATCCTCGCAGGAGAAAAACCGTCGTCGCCGGAGACGGTCCATCTCCCGGGACGATGGTCCGTCGTCGCCGGAGAAAAACCGTCGTCGCTGGAGAAAAACCATCGCCGCCGGAGGCGGACCATCCTCCCTGGAGAAAAACCATCCGCCGCGGAGACAAACCGTCGTCCGCGGAGATGGACCGTCGTGCCGGGAGAAAAACCGTCGCCGGCTCAGCTATAGACTTTTCCGGCGCTGGTCGCGGGCTTGGCCGCGTAGAGCTTCAGGCAGCCGCAATGGGTGCAGCGGTACGCGGTGACCTCGAAGCGCTCCTCGTTCTTCACGGTGCCGAAGACCGAGGACTCGGGGTGCCCTTCCATCCATTCCGCGGGCTGTACGGACCGGTGGCGGTAATCGGCGAGGGTTCCTTCCACCATGCTGTTGTCGCACTCTGGGCAGTTCATCCCCGCATTCTCCACGATCCCGCCTCACCGTGGCAACGGCAGCGCCCACGGCTCGCGGCCGTGCTCGCCGTCGTTGGCGGTGAAGTAGAGGATGCCGTCGGCGCCCACGAGCTGGTCGGGGTTGGAGGAGGCGAGGCCGGGCTGGATGTCCTGCACCAGCGTGGTGCCGGCCGCGGTGCCGTCGCTCTGCCACAGCTCGTAGCCGTGCTCGCCGTCGGTGGCGCCGAAGTAGAGCCGGCCGCCGGCGGTGGTGAGATCGGCGAGCCGGGAGCCCTGGGGACCGGGATTGACGTCCCGGACCAGCACCGTCCCCGCCGCCGTGCCGTCCGTCTTCCAGAGCTCCGGCCCATGGACGCCGTCGTCCGCCCGGAAGAAGAGCTGGTCGCCCACCGGCGTCAGCAGCGGCGGCAGGACGTGGCCGGCCTCGTCGTAGCGGGGCAGGTCGAGCGCCTTCACCAGGACGGTGCCGGCCGCCGTGCCGTCCGAGCGCCAGAGGCCCCGGGTGGGATGGCTGGGGTCGCCCATCTCGGCATAGAAATAGAGGGCGTTCTGGAAGACGACCAGGGAGAACGGGTTGCGCGGCCGCGGCCCGTCGATGGCGGGGAGGACCGGCGCGGTGCCCGCGGCGGTGCCGTCCGTGGACCAGAGCTCGGGGCCGACGCTCCTCGCGGCGGCCAGGAAGTAGGTGCGGCCGCCGAGGCGGACGGCGTCGAGCAGCAGGCCGGAGCCGGAGAGGATGACGTGGGTGCCCGCCGCGGTGCCGTCGCTGGCCCAGATCTCGGGGGGGTACGGGGCCTGCGGCGACGCGGCGATGAACAGGACCTCGCCGCCGGCGGACGTGAACGACGCCGGCGAGCCGCCGAGCCGGAGCTGGAACGCCTCCCGGGTCCCCTGGAGCGTGCCGTCGCTGGTCCAGAATTCCCAGGTCCAGCCGTCGTTGGAAGGGGGGAACGCCGGCGGCGGGAAGGGGAACAGGAGCTTGTCGCCGGCCGCGGCGCCCTGGTCGGAATCGGCGTTGCCGGCCAGGTCGAGCAGGGGGAGCGTGCCCCCGGGCGTGGCGTCGGTGCGCCACAGCCTCCCCTTCCAGATGAAGAAGACGAGGCCGCCCGCCGGCTGGAAGCCGGGGAAGGCGGAGGCGGGATCGCAGGGCTGGTCGGTGCCCGGCAGCGGGAAAGTGCCCGCCTCGCTGCCGTCGCTGGTCCAGACCGCCTGGGTCGTGCCGTCGCACGCCGTGAACAGGACCCTGGCACCGAAGGGGAAGAGGAACGAGGGCTGCGAGCTCGCGGCCAGGGTGCCGCCGAGCACGGCGATGGGGTGCGTGCCGCCGGGCGTGCGATCGCTCACCCACGGCTGGCGGCCGTCCGTGGCGTCGACGCCGGAGAAGACGACGCGGCCGTCCCCGAGACCCGCGGCGTCGACCGGCAGCGGCTCGGCCGGGACGAGCGACGGCGCCAGGCGGAGGGTTCCCGGCCCGGTGCCGTCGGACGACCAGAAGCCTCCCGCGGCGTCCAGGAAGACGAGGTGGTCGCCGATCACCCGGAGCTTCGACGGCTTGCCGTCGCAGGCGCCGGGGCAGAGGTCCTCGACCAGCCGGGTGCCCGCGGCGGTGCCGTCGCTCGACCACAGCTCGACGCCGTGCTGGGCATCGTGGCCGGCGAAGAAGAGGCGCCCGGCGAAGAGCGCCCGGGTGCCGGGAGCGCCGCCGTCGACCGTGGGGCAGCCGCCCGGGCAGCCGCCGGCGATCGGCCGCGGCCGCGTCGATCCCGCGTCGAGGACCGAGAGCCCGCCGTTCGCCGGGAAGACGACGCGGCCGCCCACCGCGAAGAAGGCGTCGAGGCCGGAGTGAAAGGTGAAGGGGGGACCGATCGGGCGAATCCTCTGGCCGACCGCCTCCCAGAGGGAGAGGCGGCCCTGCTCGGAATCGTACTGCTCGATCAGCACGCGGCCCGCCGCCTCGCGGAGCACCGCGCCGACGCGGAAGAAGTCGGTGGGAAAGCTCTTCAGCTTGCGGGCCGTCCGGCTCGCCGGATCGAAGACCCAGACGTCGTCCGTGCGGGTGGAGGAGATGAAGTAGATCAGCCCCCCCTCCGGCACCGGCTTCCTCACCCCCCCGGAGGTCTGGACCAGCCGGACGGTGCCCGCAGAGGTGCCGTCGGTCGACCACAGACCGGCGCCGGCCGCGAACAGCACCCGGTCGCCGTCGACGGTGAAGCCGTTCGGGAACGAGGAGGCGGCGCCCGGCTGGACGTCGCGGAGCCGCCGGGTGCCGGCGATCGTGCCGTCGCTGCGCCAGGGCTCGCACCCGGAGAGCGGATTGCAGCCGCTGAAGAAGAGCGTCCGGCCGTCGGGTCCGATCACCGGCGGATCGAAGGGCTCCCCGCCCACCTCGATGCCGCGCAGGGGAAAGGTGCCCGCGGCCGTGCCGTCGGTGCGCCAGAGCCGGCCCTGGAAGTCGGCGAAGAAGGCCACGGCGCCGGTGGTCGCCAGCATCCGGAGCTTGGAATCGTTGAAGTTGAGGACGTCGCCACAAGGGTCGGCGAGCCGCTCGGTGCCGCCGGCCGTGCCGTCGGTCACCCAGAGGCCGCACCGGAGCTGGTTGAGATCGGGGTCGCCCTCCCGCAGGAAGCCGAAGAAGACCACCCGGCCGCCGACCGGGGTGTAGCCGAGGGAGCCCGTGCCGGAGCTCGGATCGAAGGGGTCCAGCCCGGTGTTGATGTCCTTGACCAGATGGGCCGGGTCCGCCGCCGCGGACATCGACGTGCCGAGGAGGAGGGTAGCGAGAATGGGAATCCAGGACGTCTTCATCGAGAGGCCTCCCCTGGACGGCAGTATAGAGCCGTCATTCAGGGAGGCGCTTTCGAAGGGATGAAGCCGTCAGGGCGATCTTGCCCCCGCCCTCTACTCCTCCGCCGGGGCCTCCAGCGCTCCCCCGAGGGATTCGGAGCCGCGCAGCAGGCCGAGGACGTAGTCGAGCAGGGCGACGTCGAGGATGCGCTGCTCGGCGGCCTGGCGGAGGAGGAGCACCGAGGCGCTCATCTCGCGGCCGATGCCGAGGGCCATGAAGACGTCCGCGGCCGCGCGGATCTCGACGGCCGCCGCCTCGGAGCGGCCCTGGCGGAGCTGGACCGCTCCCAGCTCGAGGCCGGCGAGCGCTCCCTTGTAGCCGAGGCCCGCCGCCTGGAATCCCTCCCGCACCTCGAGCAGGGCCGCCTCGGCGCGCTCCAGCTCGCCCAAGCCGGCGTTGATCTGCCCTTCGAGCCAGCGGACCTTGAGCTCGTTCACCAGGCCGCCCGGATCGAGGCCGCGCGTCTTCGCCTTCCACAGCGCCATGCGCGCCTCGCGGAGCTGGCCGGCGTCGAGCAGGAGACGGGCCTGGTTGTGGAGCGCCACGTAGACGAGACGGGGATCGCGCTCCTGGTCGACCAGCTCGAGGCCCTGCTCGATGAGCAGCAGCGCCTCCTGGGAGCCCCCCTGGTAACCCGCGTAGATGCCCTTCTTGATCAGCGCCCGGCCGGCCTGGTGCTTGTCCCCCCGCCGGCGGTGGATGGCGAAGACCAGGTCGAGCGCGGTCTCCGCCAGGTTGAAGCGGCGGGAGTCTCCCAGCAGCGAGGCCTGGACGCTGAACAGGCGCGCCGCCAGCAGCTCGTCCTCCGAGCCCAGAAGGAACAGCTCCGTCGCCTCGCCCAGCAGGAGGTCGGCACGGGCCAGATCGTCGCTCACCCGGTAGGCGTTGCCGAGCTCCAGCAGCGTTCGGCACCGCAGGTCGGCCACGGTGGCGGCCCCCAGGACGGCGGCGTCCAGCTCCAGGGCCATGGCGTTGGCCTGCTCGGCGAGCCGCAGCATGCCGGCGGGGTCCTCGTGGCGGAGGGCCCAGCTCTGCTGGAGCAGCAGCGCCAGGCGCGGCACCCGGAGCAACGCCTCCGTCGGCTCCGGCAGGCTCTCGAGACCGGTGTCGGCCAGCAGGGAGAGGGCCTCCCGCCGCCTCGCCTCCCGCATCTCCCTGGCGCGCTGGATCACGGTGGAGAACGCGCGGCCGATCGCCGCGTCGTACGCGGCGTCCTCCTGGGGCGACAGCACGGGCGGGGGAGGCTCCGCGATGCCGACCAGCCCCTCGAAATGGGGGGTCATGGCGGCGCGGCACTGCGGGCAGCCGCGGACGAGATGCGAAACGATGGCGCGCGCGCGGGCCGGAGGCACGCGGTTCCAGACGAAACCTTCCAGCTCCACCGGATTCGGATGTACGTTCACGCGGGGACCTCCTTGGCGCGAAATCAAAACATTCAAGATCAAGCTACCTGCTCGGGATCCATCCCGGGGCGGCCGGAAAGGACCGCCCCGGAACCCCGCGTCAATGCTTGCCGTCCGGGTCGATCATGCTCCCCTGGTCCGTGGTGGACGGCGGGGGAATCACCACCGGCGGCGTGTCCGTGCGCGTCGGAGCCACGGAGCCCTTGGGTCCCTGCGCGGGAGCCGCCGGCACGCGGGCTCCCGGCAGCAGGCTCTCCAGCCAGGACCACGCCCCCCCCATGAGATCGGCCAGCGCGGATGGCCGGAACGAGACGGCCCGGGACGGCGCCGGCACCGCCAGGAGAAGAGCCGCCGTCAGTCCGGCCGCGGCATACGTGCGTCGCATCTGTCGAGACATCGGGAAAACCTCCTTGGGTTCGCGGAGCGAGCCTGGACCTTCATGGTCCGGGCGCCGGGCCAGGCCCCTCGAAAGAGAAAGCCCGGCCGATGTGACTCGCCCGGGCTTCCTCCTCTCCCCTCAAAAAACAAGACGGCAAGACAGCAAATGAAAACCACTTCCCCTCAAAACAAGACTGCAAAAGAGACCTGCAAGTGGAAAACCGGGCCGCGGCTCCCTCCGGTGCTCCCTCTCTCCCCCCGCCGTCCAGCTCCAACAATGCGCAGTGTAGGGGGGAGCACTCTCAAGTGTCCTCAAAAGCTGCCAAAACTGACCTCAAAGTTCCTCAAAGTCCGCCAAGAAGAATATCAAAGGCGATTTCACGCATGAAAATCAACTGACTACCCGAGTAGATATAAACAAACCTTATCCGCAGGAGAGGATATGGAAACGCTTACAGACCGCTTTTTGAGCGGCCCGGCGGGCATTTCCCGGCCGCACCGCTCCGGCAAGGAGCGGCGGCAGCGGTTATGAAAGGGAAAGGAGGAGTCGCGGCGGGGCGGGAAGGCGGAGGCGGGGCCTAGCTCTTCGCGGCCTCGCCGCCTTCGGGGCTCCACTTGCGGACCGGGGCCTTGACGACCTTGCCGCTGCGCAGGCAGCGGGTGCAGACCCGGATCCGGCGCACGGAGCCGTCGATCAGCGCCCGGACCTTCTGGAGGTTGGGCTCCCAGGTCCGGGACGTGACGTTGTGCGCGTGGCTGACATTGCGGCCGAAGGTCGTGCCCTTGCCGCAGAGTTCACATTGCTTGGCCATGATTCTCGTCTCCTAGCTCGGTGGCGACTGCACCCCGAAGGGCACATGAAGATAGCAGAACGGGGGGCGGATCTCAAGGGGCGCGCCCCTTCAGCTCAGCGCCTCGAGCTGGTTCCCGGCCCCGGCGCTCATCCGCCGGCCGACGCGGAGGACGCCGGCGATGAGGCGGACCTCGCGCAGGAGCTTGTCGAGGTGCTTGCGGTCGCGGAGCTGGCAGACGACGCTGATGGTGCCGCGGCCGGTCTCGCGGTGGGTGTCCGCCTCGATCGAGGTGATGTTGCTGCCGGCGCGGGTGATCGCCTCGGTCAGCTTGGCGAGCATCCCCTGCTGGTCCTCCACCTCGATCAGCAGCGAGACCTGGTAGACGTCGTTCTTCCCCTGCTCCCACTTGACCTCGATCTCGCGCTCGGGGTTGTAGAGCAGGTTCTGCACGTTCGGGCAGTCGACGCGGTGCACCGAGACGCCGCGGCCGCGGGTGATGTAGCCGACGATGTCCTCGCCCGGCAGCGGATTGCAGCACTTGGCGAGGTAGGCCAGCATGTCGCCGTGCCCCTTGACGGTGAGCGGGCCGGCGGCGCCGAAGGGGAGGATCTTGCTGACCGCCTGGCGCAGCCGCCCCGGCTTCTCGGCCGGCGTCTCCAGCTTCTCCAGCCCCACCACCCGCTCGAGCACGTTGCGCGGCTCGGTCTTGCCGAAGCCGATGCGGCTGTAGAGGTCGTCGAGCTTGGCCAGCCCCTCGCCGGTGAGGTAGTCGGTGAACTCGCGCCCCTCGGTCACCTTGCGCAGGGAGAGGCCGTACTTCCGGACCTCCTTGTCGAACAGGCGGCGGCCGATCTCCATGGCGCGCTGCTTCTGCTGGGTGTTGAGCCACTGCCGGATCTTGCTCTTGGCGCGCGAGGTGACGACCAGGTTGAGCCAGTCGCGGCTCGGGTTGCGCGCCGGATTGGTCAGCACCTCCACCATGTCGCCGTTCGACAGTCCGGTGCGCAGCGGCACGAGCTTGCCGTTGACCCGCGCGCCGGCGCAGTGGTGGCCGAGGTCGGTGTGCACCCGGTAGGCGAAGTCGAGCGGCGTGGCGCCGCGCGGGAACGAGAAGACCTCCCCCTTCGGCGTGAAGACGTAGACCTCGTCCGGATAGAGGTCCACCTTCAGGGTGGTGAGGAAGGTGCGCGGGTCCTGGACCTCCTTCTGCCACTCCAGGAGCTGCCGCAGCCAGACGATGTTGGGATCGCTCGTCCGCGCCTCGACCTTCCCCTCCTTGTACTTCCAGTGGGCGGCGATCCCCTCCTCGGCGATGACGTCCATGTCGCGGGTGCGGATCTGCACCTCGAACGGCTGCCCCTGGTCCCCCACCACCGTCGTGTGCAGCGACTGGTAGAGGTTGGGCTTGGGCATCGCGATGTAGTCCTTGAACCGGCCCGGGATCGGGCGCCAGTTCTGGTGCACCACGCCGAGCGCGGCGTAGGTGTCCTTGACGCTGGCGGTGACGATGCGGAAGGCGAGGAAATCGTAGAGCTGCGAGATGTCGATCCCCTGCCGGCGCAGCTTCTCGTAGATCGAGTAGTAGCGCTTGACGCGGAAGCTGATCTCGGCGTCGAGGCCCGCCCCCTCGAGGCTCTTGGTCAGCCGGCCGTCGATGCGGTCCATCGCCGACTGCCCGAGCTTCATCTTCTCGGCGATCTTGAGGTTGAGCTCGGCGAACTGGTGGGGATAGAGATGATAGAAGGCGAGGTCCTCGAGGTCCCCCTTGACGCGGGCCATGCCGAGGCGGTGGGCGATCGGGGCGTAGATCTCCAGCGTCTCGCGCGAGATCCGGCGCCGCGACTCCACCGGCATGTGCTCGAGCGTCTGCATGTTGTGCAGGCGGTCGGCGAGCTTGACCACGATCACCCGGATGTCCTTGGCCGAGGCGAGGATCATCTTGCGGAAGGTCTCGGCCTGGGCCTCGTCGCGGCGCACGTACTCGTGGCGGCCGATCTTGGTGACGCCGTCCACCAGGCCGGTGATCTCGGCGCCGAACTCCTGCTCGAGCACCTCGCGGGTGGTCAGCGTGTCCTCGAGCACGTCGTGCAGCAGGCCCACGGTGACGCAGGTCTGATCGAAGTTGAGGTCGGCCAGCAGGTAGGCGACGTTGAGCGGATGGACCATGTACGGCTCGCCGGAGCGGCGCGTCTGATCCTTGTGCATGCGGGCGGAGAAGTCGTAGACCGCGCGCAGCAATTCCGGCTCCGTCGCGCGCCCGTGCGAGACCAGGCAATCGACGACGTCGTCGATGCGCGACACCGCCGGCTGCGTGACCGGGGGCGCGAGGCTCTTGCTGGAGAGTGGCATGGCCATCTCCCGCGCGAGGCTGAAGGAACCGGGCGGACCTCGGCGGGTTGATGATTATAGAGGGGAAAGTATAAGGGGGAAAAGCGGGCGGGAGATTCCCGGGCCCTCACCCCGGGAATCTCCGATGAAAATTTCCTACGCCCGCCGGCGGGCCGTGCGCGGCTCCGGCCGCGACGGCGTCGCGCCGCCGGTACGGTCGATGCGCGACTCGGGGCGCAGGTTGTCCCCGGCGGCGCCGGCGCGGAGCGGGGTCTTGTCGCGGCGCCAGCGGCCCTGGGGTCCGAAGAGGCTCTCCCAGAGCAGGGCGAACGGGCTCGCGACGTAGATCGACGAGTAGGTGCCGACGATGATGCCGACCGTCATCACGAACGCGAAGCCGCGCAGCACGTCACCGCCCAGGATCAGCAGCGACAGCACGGTGAGGAAGGTGAGGCCGGAGGTCATGATCGTCCGCGACAGCGTCTGGTTGATGCTGTCGTTCATCACCTCGATCAGCGGCTTGCGGCGGGTCTTGCGCATGTTCTCGCGCATGCGGTCGAAGATCACCACGGTGTCGTTGACCGAGTAGCCGATCAGGGTGAGAAAGGCGGCGATCGTGGTCAGGTTGAACTCGTAGCCGATGGCCCAGAAGAACAGCAGGGTGACCACCACGTCGTGCAGCGAGGCCATCACGGCGCCGATGCCGAAACGCAGCTCGAAGCGGAACCAGATGTAGCAGAGCATGCCGACCAGCGACATCACGACGGCCAGGAAGCCCTGCCGCCGCAGCTCGCTGCCGATCTGCGGGCCCACGTTCTCGACCGCCAGCACGGAGAAGTTGCCGAGATGGGCCTGCGTCTGCAGGGCGGACGCCACCGCCGGGCTCACCCCCGGCACGCGCGGCAGGCCGTCGAGCGACTTGAACAGGCCGTTCTTGTGGCGCTCCTTGAGGATGGCGTCGGCGGCCGCGGAGTAGTGGGCGAGCGCCGCGGCCGGCCCCTGGGGCTGGACGTGGTCGGGATCGAGCTTGACCAGGTACGCGGTGAGGCTGTCGGCGCCGGTCTGGTTGAGGTCGAGGCCGGGCTTGCCCTGGTTGAACTCCTGGTTCAGGGCGTTGACGATCTTGTCCCGGCTCCCCTCTTCGGAGCCCTTGGCGACCGCGGTCTTGATCAGCACCTCGTTCTCCCCGGTCTTGCCGAAGCGCTGGATCTCCGCGGCGCGCATCCCCGAGCGCTCGAGCACGCGGCGGACGCGGTCGATGTCGGGGGTCTGGTTGAAGCCGAGGGTGATCTGCGTGCCGCCCGCGAAGTCGATGCCCAGGTTCAGCCGGTGGGGACCGAGGATCGCGTAGAGGCCGAGGAGGACCAGGATGCCCGACACGATGATCCAGGCCCGCCGGTACTTCATGAAATCGATGTGGGTATCGCGAAACAGCTCCATGGCGTGCTCCTTAGTGCCAGCCCAGCGGCGGCCTCAGATCGAGATCCTTTGCACCCGGCGGCGGGAGAGCACCAGGTCGAACATCCAGCGGCTGACGAACACCGCGGTGAAGATGGAGGCGAGGAGGCCGATGATCAGCGTCACGGCGAACCCCTTGATCGGCCCGGTGCCGAACTGGAAGAGGAAGAGCGCCGAGATCAGCGTGGTGACGTGGGTGTCGATGATCGAGGTGAAGGCGCGGTCGAACCCCTGGTCGATGGCCGAGCGGACGGTGCGCCCGGCCCGCATCTCTTCCCGGATGCGCTCGAAGACGAGGACGTTGGCGTCGACGGCCATGCCGATGGTCAGGATGATGCCGGCGATGCCGGGCAGGGTCAGCGTCGAGTGGAACGCGCCCATGCCGCCGAACAGGATCAGCACGTTGAGCACCAGGGCCAGGATCGCGTTGACGCCCGACAGGTGGTAGTAGGCCAGCATGGTGACCATCACCAGCAGGGTGCCGAGGATGCCGGCGCGCAGGCCGTCCTGGATCGAGTCGCGGCCGAGCGACGGGCCGACCGTGCGCTCCTCCAGGTAGGTGATGCTGGCCGGCAGCGCGCCCGAGCGCAGCACGAACGAGAGGTCCTGCGCCGACTGCTCGGTGAAGCCGCCCTCGATCTGGCCGCGGTCGGAGATGCGCGAGTTGATCACCGGCGCCGAGACGACGCGGCCGTCGAGCACGATGGCGAGGCCGGAGTGGACGTTGCGGCCGGTGAGGTCCGAGAAGGCCTCGGCGCCGGCCGGCGTCAGGGTGAACTCGACGTTCGGCTGGCCGAACTGGCCGTGGCTCGGCCGCGCGTTGCTGAGGTCGCGGCCGGTGACCGTGCGGCGCTTCTCGACCGCGTAGTAGGTCTTGCCCCGGACCTCGTTGGTCTGCCGGTCGCGCGCGTCCCCATCGAGGATCTCGACGTCATCCGGCAGCTTGCCGCCGAAGCTGGCGAGGATCTCCTCGCGGGTCGGCACGCCGCCGCCGCCCTTGGGGTAGCGGACGATGCGGAACTCGAGGAAGGCGGTGCTCTTGATCAGCCGGCGCACGCGCTCGGGATCGTCGACGCCCGGGAGCTGCACCAGGATGCGATGGCCGGTCGCCAGCGGCTGGATCACCGGCTCGGTGACGCCGAACTGGTTGATGCGGTTGTCGATCGTCTGCTTGGCCTGGGTGACGGCCGAGTTCTGGATGTCGTTGACGTCCTTCGCGTTCATGGTGAAGACGAGGTTCTCGCCCGGCCGGCTCACCTTCCAGCGCGGCAGGTACTTCGAGGCGAGATCGCTCACCGTGTCGCGGACCTCCGGCGGGGCGGTGATGGTGAAGGTCGTGTCCCCGGTGCGGTTGCCCTTGAGGCCCGGGGCGCCCTTGTCCTTGGCGAGGTCGATCAGCCGCGCCATGTCCGAGTCGGTCTCGGCGCGCAGGGCGTCCTCGGTGTGGACCTGCAGCACCAGGTGCATGCCGCCCTGGAGGTCGAGGCCGAGGTTGATCTTCTGTTTCGGCGGGTAGGCCAGGGCGACGCAGATCAACGCCACCGCCAGGATCAGCAGCCCGCGCCAGAGCAGATTTCGTTTCATGACGGACTCCCTTTATCGCTCTTGTCGCTCTCCCCCTCGAGCCCGGAGATCGCCGACTTGGCGACCCGCACCCGGACGTTGTCGGCGATGCGCAGCATGACGCTGCCGCCTTCGACCGCGGTCACCTCGCCGTAGAGGCCGCCGGAGGTGACCACCCGATCGCCCTTCTTCAGGTTCGCGATCACCTGCTGCAGCGCCTTGCGCTGCTTCTGCATGGGCAGCATGAGGACGACGTAGAAGATCACGAAGATGAGGAGCATGGGGGCGAGGCCGGTCAGCGCGCCCACGATGCCGCCGCCTCCCGAGGAGAACTGCAGCGCGAGGGGCATCCAGGGGGTGGAGGGGATGAAAATTGGATTCATGTGGGTATCCAAAAAGACCTGGCAGGGGTTGCCCACCGGGTCAGGAGCTCCTTTGCTCAAGGGGATCGGAAGAAGCCGGACAGCCCCGCAATCCGGGGCCCTCCGGCGGGTCTCCGCCGGCGGTACGGCAGGCGAGGCTCGCCATCTGAGTCAACGTACCGAGTTCGATAGACTGCCGGATGTCCGCCATGAAGTCAAGGTAAAAGCGCAGGTTGTGCAGGGTGGCGAGGACCGGCGCGGTGAGCTCGCCGGCGCGCGTCAGGTGGTGCAGGAAGGCGCGCGAGGTGCGCCGGCAGGCCGGGCAGCCGCAGGCCTCGTCGATCGGCCGCGCGTCCTCCTTGTAGCGGGCGTTCTTGATCCTGAGCACGCCGTCGCGGGTGAAGAGGACGCCGTGGCGGGCGTTGCGCGCCGGCAGCACGCAGTCGAAGAGGTCCACCCCCTGGGCCACGGCGTGGAGGATGTCCTCCGGGTAACCCACCCCCATCAGGTAGCGGGGCTTGGCCGCCGGCAGCTCCGGCGCCGTCCACTCGACCACCGCCCGGCGCTCCTCCTTGGGCTCGCCCACCGAGACGCCGCCGATGGCGTAGCCGTCGAAGTCGAGCGCCGCCAGCTCCGCCGCCGCCCGCCGCCGCAGGTCGGGATAGACGCTGCCCTGGACGATGCCGAAGAGCCCGCCGCCGCCCGTCTTTCCCCCGACCTCTCCAACCTCTCCAACATCGCCGCGCCAGGCGGCGCGGGCGCGGCCGGCCCAGGCGAGCGTGCGCTCCCAGGAAGCCTCGGCGGCCGCCCGCTCGGCCGGCCACGTCGTGCACTCGTCGAGCACCATGGCGACGTCGACGCCCAGCCGCGCCTGGAAGCTCGCCACGTCCTCGGGGGTGAAGCGGAGGGGGGAGCCGTCGAGGTGGCTGCGGAAGGTCACGCCTCCGGCATCCACCGTGCGCAGCCCGCCCAGGCTCCAGACCTGGAAACCGCCGCTGTCGGTGAGGATGGGGCCGCGCCAGCCGGTGAAGGCGTGGAGGCCGCCCAGCCGCTCGACGGCGTCGATCCCCGGCCGCAGGGCGAGATGGTAGAGATTGGAGAGCATGATCGAGGCGCCCGCCGCCTCCAGCTCCTGGGGGGTCACCCCCTTGACCGCGCCGAGGGTGCCCACCGGCATGAACGCGGGCGTCTCGACCACCCCGTGCGGGGTGGTCAGGCGGCCCCGGCGGGCCCGGCCCGCGGTGGCGAGGATCTCGAAGCTCAGGGGCATCGGCCCCGCCTCAGGGCTTGCCCTTGGCGCCGCTCTCCTCCCGGCTCATGTCGATGACCCGGTTCGAGACCCCCGGCGGCAGCTTCAGGGCGAAGCGGTCGTCGGGGATGGGGACGTTGCGCTTGAGGTCGCTGAACTGGTACTCGACGCTGTCCCCGGTGGCCTGGACGTACTTGAGGCGCTCCGGGAAGAAGGTCTCGCCGTCGATCCACAGGGTCATCGACTTGAGGTGCTTGGCGATGCGCGCGTACTTGGGGTCCAGCTCCATGCGGTAGGGATCCCCCTTCTTCTCGGGGAGCTTGAGCCGCACGGTGAAATATTCGAGGAGGGTGTCGAGGCTGCCGCTCGCCCCCA
The DNA here is from genome assembly GCA_036402955.1 of Thermoanaerobaculia bacterium. Classification (GTDB taxonomy): domain Bacteria; phylum Acidobacteriota; class Thermoanaerobaculia; order Multivoradales; family UBA5704; genus DATARR01. Next base: position 9,081 of record DASWRX010000296.1, on the reverse strand, counting down.
GGTACTTGAAGACCTGGTTGGAGTAGCGGCCGACCTTGAGCGTCTCGGCGCGCTTGAGGTCGCGGTACCAGGTGGTCATCTGGTCGCCGCGGATGACCACGGTGATCGGGCTGGGGGAGGTGTACTCCCAGCGCACCTTGTCGGGCGCGGCGTAGGAGAAGACCCCCTTGGACGCCTCGGGGGCCGCCAGCATCGAGCTCTCCTGCTGCTGGGTGAAGCTGGCCTGCAGGGTCTTGAGCTGCTTCTGCTCGAAACGCACCCGGTCGACCAGGGCGGTGAGCCGCTGAGGTCCGGTCAGGCCGGCGGCCAGGGGATCGGGAGGCCCCTGCTGGCGCTGCCCCAGGGCGGCGAGCCCGGGCACGGCCAGCAGCAGGGCGAAGAGAGAGACGGCGAATCGTTTCATAGGCTTTCCGCGGACCGCAAAGAGGGCTACGGCCTCCATGGACCGCGCACAGACGGAAAAACGATCCTATCCCCGCGTTTCTTCCAGGGCAAGGGCGGGGCCCCCGAGCGGTTGACAGTCCCCCGGGCCGATGCTACGTTCACCCCCCTCGAAAAGCGCCCCCTCGAAAAGCGCCGCTTGCGGATTGGAGCCTTTGATGCCCGAGCTGAAACTAGGAACGAAATACGAGTGCTACAACTGCAGCACGAAATTCTATGACCTCGGCAAGTCCGAGCCGCTGTGTCCGAAGTGCGGCGCCAACCAGAAGGACGCCGTGCAGTCGGAGTCGGCGACCACCAGCCAGGCGTCGCGGCGCCGGCGCAAGGCCGAGGTCGTGAAGCCGGTGGACGTCGAGGAGGAGGAGCCGCTCGAGGACGTCGCGGTCGTGGCCGGCGACGACGAGATGGTCGAGCCGGAGCTCGACGACGCGGACATCGCGGAGGAAGAGGCGGATCTCGACGACGAGGCCTGACGCCGGGCCCGCCGTCGTGGCGCTGGCCCTCGGCGGCAACGTCGAGGGCACCATCGCCGGCGAGACGAGCCCGGTCGAGCGCACGCTGATCTGGGCCCTGTGGCAGCTCCAGGCCTCCCTCGGCGACCTGCGCAGCGCCTCCCTCTACCGCAGCCGGGCGGTTTCCCTGCCGGGCTCCCCCATCGCGCAGCCGGACTTTCTCAACACCGCGGCCATCGCCCGCACCGATCTGCCCCCCGACGCCGTGCTCGCCCTCGCCAAGGCGCTCGAGCTCGCCGCCGGGCGGCGCCGCGGCGCGCGCTTCGGTCCCCGGCCGCTGGACATCGACCTCCTCCTCTACGACGACCGCCGCTCCGGCCTCCCCGAGCTGACCCTCCCCCACCCCCGCCTGCGGGAGCGCCGTTTCGTGCTCGCGCCCCTCGCCGAGATCGCCCCCGATCTCGCCGTGCCGCCCGACGGCGCCCGCGTCGCGGACCTCCTCGCCCGGCTCGGCGAGCCGGGCGACGCGGGCATCGCGGACGATGTGGAACGGATCGGATGGGGAAGATCATGAGCGACGGCCTGCTGCTGGGGTGGATCCTGATCGCCTGGGGAGCCCAGGCCACCGTGCCGTGGCGGCTCGCGGAGCTGGCGCCCGAGCGCCGCCGCCGCTGCGCCTTCGCCCTGCTGCCGCTGCTCGTCACCGGCGCGCTGGCGGCGTTCGCCCACGTCCAGGCCCATCCCGACGCCGCGCTGAGCCAGGGGATCTATCCGCTCGCCGACTCCACGCCGGGCCGGGCGCTGGCGGTGCTCTTCCCCGCCCTGGTGCTGGCGGACGCCCTGGCCGCCGCCGGCTGGCGCGGCCTGGAGCGGGCCGGCTGGCGGATCGCCGCCGGGATCGGCCTCGCCTTCCTCCTCGCCGCCGGCTGGACCGCCGAGCTGGTGCGCGCCGGCGAGGGTCCGGAGAGCGCGCCGGCGGCGCTCGCCGTGCTGATCGGCCTGCGGACGCTGATGGCCCTGGGCGCCGCCGAGGCGCTGGCTCCCGGCCGCCCGCTGCTCGCCGTGGCGGCCGGCCTGGCGCTCCCCCTGCACCGGCTCCTCCTGCCCGCGGCGCTGGCGCACGCCCTCGGGTCCCGCGGCCGCTGGATCACCCTCGCCGCCGCCGCCCTCCTCTTCCTCGCCGCCCGCTGGCTGCCGGCCCGCCTGCGCCGGCCCGCCCTGGTGGCCGCGGCCCTGCTCGCCGGGCTCTACCTCGGCGAGGCCACGCGCCTCTCCCAGGAGCTGGCGAGCCCGGGGCTGCCGCCGATGCCGTCCCTCCCGGCGGCCCGCTAGAGATTTCTTCAAGCAACCGCTCTCAGACCGGATCGCTGTGCACGAAGGCCTTGGAGCGGGGCAGCTCCCCCTCCACGGCGCGCAGCACCTCCACCGTCAGGTCGTGGGCCTCCTGGAAGGTGGTGGCGCTGGGGATTTCCAGGTGGAGCTCGATGAAGCGCTGGCCGCCGCTGCGGCGGGTCTTGAGGTCGTGCATGCCCACCACCCGCGGCGCGAAGGCGGTGACCACCGACTCGATGCGGCGCAGCTCCTCCTCGGGCAGGCCGCGGTCCGAGAGGTCGCCGGCCGCCTCGAGGGCCAGCGAGGCGCCGGTCTTGAAGACGTAGCCCGCCACGATCAGCGCCACCAGGGGATCGGCGGCGGCCCAGCCGGTGAAGCGCACGACGAGCAGGGCGAGGAGGGCGGCGCCGTTCACCCAGAGATCGGTCGCGTAGTGGAGGCTGTCGGCCTTGAGCGCCGGGCTGCCGCTGCGCTCGGCGGCCCAGCGCAGCAGGCGGGCGACGCCGAAGCTCACCACCAGGGAGACGGCGAGCACGACGATGCCCCAGCCGGTCTGCTCCGGCGCGCGCCCGGCGATCAGGCGGCGCACGCCCGTCCACACCAGGCCCGCGGCGGCGGCCACCAGGAACAACCCTTGCCCGAGGGCCGCCAGGTTCTCGAACTTGCCGTGGCCGTAGGCATGGTCCTCGTCGGGGGGACGGGCGCTCCCCCGCAGCACCAGGAAGTTGGCGCCGGAGACGAAGAGATCGATCAGCGAGTCGAGCGCGGCCGAGCCCAGGGCGAGCGAGCCGGTGCTCCAGGCGCCCGATCCCTTCAGGGCGACGAGGAACGCCGCCGCCGCCACGGCCACCAGGGGGCTGCGTCGGGGGTCGAGGCGCGGGCGGGTGTCGGCGGTCAATCCGCTCTCCGGGAGCATCTCGGGGTCAGGGGTCAACCCGGATGCCTGGCGAGCAACGCCCGCGCGTTGGCGAGGCTCTTCTCCCGCTCGACGACCAGCTCCGGCGACGGCTTGCGGGCGAGCAGGCGGCGCAGGATGTCGCGCGCCTCCGCCGCCTTGTCGGGCTGGTGCTCGAAGAGGGCCTCGGCCAGGAAGACGTGATTGTCGAAGTTGTCCGGGCCGAGCGCCACCGCCCGCCGCAGCTCGGAGACCGCCCTGCCGCGGTCCACCCAGCCGGTGACGAACGGCACCTTGGGCGCCAGCGTGTGGAGCCGGCCCAGGATGCGGTGGCCGCCGGCGTCCTCGTAGCGCTCGTCGAGGGCGATCAGGGTCTCCGAGTAGCGCTTCACCCGGTCGCCCACCCCCTGGCGGGCCGCGGCCAGCCGGCCGAAGGCGTCCCCCCAGAGCCCCCAGTGGACGGCCGACCAGAGCAGGATCGGCTTGGATTCGGGCACGCCCGTGACCGCCTTCGCCGCCTGCGCCGGGGTCATCGCGTCGAGCTTCTGCCGGCCGCCGGCGGTCCGCCGGGCCAGCCGGTCGAGCGCCGCCTCGGCCACCTCCTTGCCGCGGGCGAAGGCCTTCTGCCGGGCGTCGCTGGAGTCGGTGGTGAACTCCCCCTTGAAGTGAAGGGCGCGCATCAACTTCCAGCTCCCTTCCAGCCGCTCCGGCTGCTCCCGGACCGCCCGCTCGTAGTCGGCGATCGCCTCGTCGACCGGCCCGGCGAGCGCCTTGCCCCCCTGGTGCCCCTCCGCCCGCCGCGCGAAGGCCGCGTCGCCGGCGGCGAGAGCGTCGGTCTGGGCGGCGAGGCCGGCGGTGAGGGCGAGGAGAAGGAGGAGGAGGATGGACAGCGGGAGAGATCGGCGCATGGAGGATCATTCTACAGCTCCCGCCCCATCTTCCCCCGACTCGCGCTATCATCTCTCCATGGCTTTGCTGGCAGGCGACGAAACCCGTCTCCCGCTCGTCCCGCTGACCGACGTCGTGCACTTCCCCCGCACGGAGCTGAAGCTCCACGTCGTCGATCCCTCCTACTCCCGGCTCGTGCGCGATCTCGAGCAGCTCGACGAGGATTCCCGCTGGCTCGGCGTGGTCCTGATGAAGCCCGGCCCGCTCCTCGACGCCGAGGGCGTCCCCGAGATCTACCCCGGCGGCACCGCCGCCCGCGTGCTCGACCTCGAGACCCAGCCCGACGGCCACGCCGACCTGCTGCTCTACGGCGAGTTCCGCTTCGAGCTGGAGCGCGAGATCCGCGGCCCCTACCGCCAGGGGCTGGTACGCCCGGTCGAGGAGCCCTGGCTCAACGAGCGCGACGCCGGCATCGTGGCGGTGCGCCAGGGGATCGTCCACTTCCTGCGCTCGCTCGCCGAGGAGCTGGGGGACAGGCTGCCGATCGACGTGGAGGAGCTGGCGGCGAACGACTGCGCCTTCGAGGAGCTGATCAACCGCGTCGCCACCCGCATGGACGTGCCGCTGATGCGCAAGCTCCAGCTCCTGGCCGAGTCGCTCCCCGAGCGCGGCCTCTCGGTGCTCTCCATCCTCCGCCATCGCCAGCAGGTGATCGACATGCTGCGCCCCTTCCGCCGCCGGGGCGCCGACCCCGAGCGCAACTGACCCGCGCCTTGCTGTCCATCCGCGACCCGGTCCACGGCTTCGTCCGCGCCGACCCGCTGGAGACCGCGCTGATCGACAGCCCGCCGGTGCAGCGGCTGCGCTTCATCCACCAGCTCGGGTTCACCTTCCTGGTCTTCCCCGGCGCCGAGCACAGCCGCTTCGGCCACGTGATCGGCGCCATGCATCTGGCGGGAAGGGTCTACGACGCCCTGTGCTCGAAGAGCCAGGGGCTGCTGCCCGCCGGCGCCCAGGCGCCCGAGCGGCGGCTGACGCGCGTGGCCGCCCTCCTCCACGACCTCGGGCACGCGCCGTTCAGCCACTCGGCCGAGGACCTCTTCGCGGGCGGGATCGACCACGAGGAGATGACCCGCCGGCTGCTCGGCAGCCCGGAGATCGAGGCGATCTTCGCCAGGCTCGGCGACGGGATCGGAACGGCGGACGTCCGCCGCCTGCTCCAGGGGGGCGGCACCCCCACCGAGCGGCTGCTCGCCAAGATCGTCTCCGGCGAGCTCGACGTCGACAAGATGGACTACCTGCTGCGCGACAGCCTCTTCTGCGGCGTGCGCTACGGCACCTACGACCTCGAGCGGCTGCTCGACACCATGCTGCCGATCGCCGACCCGGAAACGGGGGAGTGGGGGGTGGGCGTCGACGAAGGGGGCGTCCACGCGCTCGAGGCGCTGGTGATGGCCCGCTACTACATGTTCACGCAGGTCTATTTCAACGCCACCGGCAAGGCGCTGGAGCTGCACCTCAACGAGTGGCTGCTGGAGAAGGGGATCCGCTGGGCCGCGGAGCCGGCGGCCTTCCTGCTCCAGGACGACGTCGCCGTCTGGTCGGCCCTGCGCACGTCGGACGGCGTCCACGCCCGCGCGCTCGTGGAACGCCGGCACTTTCCCGTGGCCTTCGAGACCCGCGAGCACCTCTCCCAGGAGGACAAGGCCCGCTTCGAGGCGCTGCTCCCCGAGTTGCGCGCCCGCTTCGGCCCGGGGAGCCTGCTGGTCTCGAACTCGGCCAAGGACCCCCATCGCCTGGGCCGCAGCCGCGTCCTGGTGCGGCGCTTCGACGGCTCGCTCGAGCCCATGGAGCACGCCAGCCAGTTCATCCGCCACCTCTCTAGGATCGACCGCTACCGGGTCTACACTCCGGCGCCGCTGCGGGAGGCGGTGGGCGGGGCTCTGCGGGAGATGTGGCCGGCGGGTTAGAGCAGGCTCCGCAACGCCCCGGCGGCCTCCGGATACCGGAACACGTACCCGAGATCGAGCAGGGCCCGCGGCACGGCCCGCTGGCCGTGGAGGAGGGCGTCGGCCATCTCGCCGAGCAGGAAGCGGAGGGCGAAGCCGGGGGCGGGTGCGAAGCTCGGCCGCGAGAGCGCCCGGCCGAGCGCGCGGCTGAAGTCGCGGTTGGTCAGCGGCTCGGGGGCGGTGAGGTTGAACGGCCCGTCGGCGTCCTCCCGCTCGAGCAGGCAGCGGATCGCTCCGACCTCGTCCGCGATGTGGATCCAGGGAACCCACTGCCGGCCGCCGCCGAGCGGGCCGCCCGCCATCAGCCGGAAGGGGAGAGCCATCTTCGGCAGGGCGCCGCCCTCGCTGCTGAGCACGATGCCGGTGCGCAGCACGGGCCGCCGCACGCCGAGCGTCGCGACCTCGGCCGTCGAGGCTTCCCACTCGACGCAGACCCGCGCCAGGAAATCGTCGCCGGGCGCGTGCGACTCGGTCACCCGCTCGTCGCCGCAGGCGCCGTAGTAGCCCACCGCGGAGCCCTGGAGCAGCACCTTCGGCGGGGACTTCGCCCGCCGGATCGCCGCCAGCACCGCCCGCCCCGACTCGATCCGGCTCTGGCGGATGCGGCGCTTCTTCTCGTCCGTCCAGCGGCCCTCGGCGACGCTGTCGCCGGCGAGGTGCAGGACGGCCGTATCGCCGGTATCGGTATCGATCAGTTTCGCCCAGTCGCCGAGGGTTTTGCCATCCCACTGGACGGCGCGGGTGCCGGGAGGCAGCGGACTCACCTTCGACGGATCGCGGGTCAGCACGACCACCTCGTGCCCGGCGCTCCCCAGCTCATTCGCCACCGCGTTGCCGATGAGCCCCGAGCCGCCGGTGATCACGATCCGCATGGCCGTCCCCTTTCCCGACCGTCCCTACACCGCCGCCAGCTCCTCCTCCAGGAGCTGGCGCTGGTGCAGCTCGGCGTAGAGGCCGCCGTGGCCGATGAGCTGCGCGTGGGTGCCCTGCTCGACGATACGGCCCTGCTCGAGCACCAGGATGACGTCCGCGTCCTTGACCGTCGAGACCCGGTGCGAGACCAGGAAGACCGTGCGGCCGCGGAAGACGAGCCGCAGGTTGGCGAGGATCTCCTCCTCCGTCTGGGTATCCACCGCCGAGAGGCAGTCGTCGAGCAGCAGGACGCGCGGCTCGCGCAGGATCGCCCGGGCCAGCGTCACCCGCTGCTTCTGGCCGCCGGAGAGGGTGAGGCCCCGCTCGCCGACCATCGTGTCCAGCCCGTTGGGGAATGCCGCGAGGTCCGTCCCGAGGCCGGCCAGGCGCGCGGCCTCCAGCACCTGCTCGACGGAGGCCCCGGGCCGGCCGAGGGCGATGTTCTCGCGGATCGTCGCCGAGAACAGGAAGGTCTCCTGCGGCACCATGCCGATCGCGCCGCGGAGACGGGCGAGCGGCAGCCGCCGGACGTCGATGCCGTCCACCAGCAGCCCGCCCTGCGGCGGATCGATCAGCCGCGGCAGCAGCGCCAGCAATGTGCTCTTGCCGGCCCCCGTCCGCCCCACCACCGCCACCGTCCGCCCCGCCGGCACGTCGAGGTCGATCCGCGACAGCACCGGCGTGCCCTCGCGGTAGGCGAAGGTGAGGTCGCGGAAGCGCACGTCGCCGAGGATCTCGCCGGGATCGGTCAACGGCTCCTCGTCGCGGATCGCCGGCTCGGTGTCGATCACCTGCCGCATGCGGGCGAGCGAGGCCAGGCCGCGCTGCGTCAGGTTGACCACCCAGCCGATCGCGATCATCGGCCAGACCAGCCGGCCCAGGAAGAGCTGGAAGGTGACGAACTCGCCGATCGAGATCCGGCCGCGGATCACCAGCAGGCCGCCGTACCAGAGCACCGCCGCGAAGCCCACCCCCACCAGCCCCTGGAGCAGCGGCTGGAACGCCGACGCCCAGCCGGCCAGTTGGATGTTGCCCTTCAGGTACTCCAGGTTGACCGTCCGGAACTCGGCCTCCTCGCGGGACTCCCGGGAGTAGGCCCGCACCACCCGCACGCCGGACAGGTTCTCCTGCACCTTGGCCGTGATGTCCGAGAACTTCGCTTGCACGCTGGTGAAGAAGCCATGGATCTTGCGCCCGAACAGGGTGGTCGAGACCACCAGGAAGGGCATCGGCGCCAGCGCGATCAGCATCAGGAGGAGGTTGATCCGCGTCATGAAGAAGAGCGCGCCGGCGCCCATGATGACGGTGTTCGTCATGTACATGATGGCCGGGCCGCAGAGCATCCGCACCGCCTGCAGGTCGTTGGTGGCCCGGGCCATCAGGTCGCCCGTGGGGTGCTCCTGGAAGAAGCCCGGCGGCTGCGACTCCAGCGCCCGGAAATAGACGTTGCGCAGATCGAACTCGACGTCGCGGCTCATCCCCACCAGGATCATCCGCTGGAGATAGCTGAACACCCCCTGAACGAGTGAGAAGCCGACGATCAGCCCGGCGAAGCCGAGCAGCGCCAGCAGGGAGGCGCGGTGGCGCACGGCGTCGATGGCGTGCCCCACGAGCAGCGGGCTGGCGAGGCCCATCAGCACCGCGGCGAGGACGCTGGCGAGGCCCAGGAAGAGCTTGCGGCGGTGGGGCCGGAGATAGGGCCAGAGATATGTGAGACGCTTGAACACGGTGCGGGCTCCCGGAGGCGAAGAATATCACCCCCCGGAGCCCGCCTGTAGAAGATCAGCGGCGCCAGTAGCCGCGGTAGTAATAGCGGTGGTGGTGGCGGTAGACCACGCGCGGGCCCACCCACGCCGCCCGCGGATACGGCGGCAGGAGCCAGCGGCCGCCGATCCAGACGTAGTGCCGGCGGTAGGGCTCCCAGTTCCAGTAGCCGGGCACCCACACGTACCGGGGGCCGGGGCGGGCGATGAGCACCTCGTGACGGAGCGGCGGCGGCGGCCCATAGACCTGGACGCCACCCCGGACCCAGACCCGGGCGGAAGCCGCCGGGGCGAAGGCGAGAGCGGAGACCAGCATCGTCAGGGCGACGGCGAAGACGATGGTTCGTTTGGCGTTCATGATGTTTGTTTCCTCCTGCCCCTGAAACCCG
>DASWRX010000295.1:0-6973 GCA_036402955.1 Thermoanaerobaculia bacterium | reverse complement strand
GCTGATGTCGAAGGGATCCGACCTCTACCAGGCGCAGCAGCAGGCCTACGGCGCCCTGGAGGGGGCGGTGATCCAGCAGACCTACCTGCTCACCTACATGGATGCCTTCCGCATCGTCGGCGTCTTCTTCCTCTTCTGCATTCCGCTGCTCCTGCTGTTCAAGCGCCGGAGCGGACGGGCGGCGGCGCCGGTCTCGATGCACTGAGCCCTCTCCACACGGCGATCCCGAACGGGGCGGACTTCCGCCCCGTCTCGTCGTAGACGAAGGCGAGGCCCTGCCGCAGGTCGGGGGGCAGGCGCCGCAACTGCTCCATGCGCACGAGGAGGGGCTGGCCCGGATGCCCCGCCAGCCACGCCCGCACCTCCTCCGGGGTGCTCAGGGGGATCGTGGTCCGTCCCAGCTTGAACCCGATAATCCCGAAGATCGCCTCGTTGGAGACTACCGGCGGCAGGTAGGCCGGGATCGGCTCCCGGCCTGGAAAGGACGTGGCGAGGGCCGCCGTCAGCTCGTCCGTCCGCTTCACCGGATCGACGAACGCCTCGACCGCCGTTTCCAGCCCGAAGACCAGGAGGAGGAGCGCGGCCAGGACCCAGCTCACCGATGGGGATCGCCGCCAGTGGCGGGCCAGCCCCAGCGCCAGCCCTAAGCCCAGGATCAGGGAGCCCAGGCCGAAACCGGCGATGACGGCCGTGGAGAGGGCGCCCCGGATCGGCGCCGCCCCTTGAGGGACGCGGGGCGCCCAGGCCAGCCACAGGGCGGCGGCGCCGAGGAGGAGCGGCAGGAAGGCCGCGAAGCCGCCCAGGGCGAGGAGGGTGCGGCGGTCACGGGGCTCCACCGCACCCGGCTTCCCGACTCCATCCAGCCACCCGGCCACGCAGACTGCGAACGCCGGCAGCAGCGGCAGCAGATAGACCTCCCGCTTGCTGGAGGGGACGGTGAGCATCAGCAGCCCGATCGCCGCGGTGGCGAGCAGGAGCCGGTGGCCCTCGCCGCCGTGAGCCTCGCGGCGGAACATCCGCGACCGCAGCATGGCCGGCAGGGCGAGGGTCCACGGCAGCAGCCAGGGGATGGCGATCGCGAGGTAATACCAGAAGGGCTCGGTGTGCCCGTAGCGCTGGGAGGCGTCGGTATGGGCGAAGCGGCCCACGGTGTTGTTGACCAGGCACTCCTGGAGGCCGCCCCAGCCCGCGGCCCGCTGGAGCGCCACCGCCCACGGCACCACCAGCAGGGCGAAGAGGGGGATGCCGAGCGCCGCCAGGAGCAGCAGCTCCCGAAGGATTCTGGCGCGCCGGGTCGCCAGCAGGTAGAGGACCGGCGGCCCCGCCCCCAAGCCCACCGCCACGATCCCCTTGCACAGGAAGGCGAGCGGCAGGGCCACGGCGATCAGCAGGCGCGCCCGGCGGGCCTCGGACGGCGAGCGCGGCGCGGCCAGGACGACGAAGCCCAGGTGCGCCAGCGCGACGAAGAACGCCAGCGCCGGGTCCACCGTCACGCGCGTGGCGTTCTGGACGAACAGCATGGTGGTGGCGAGGACCAGGACCGCCAGCAACCCCTCCCGCGGCCCGCCCAGGCGGCGGCCGGCGGCCCAGGCCACCATCAGCGTGAGGACGGCGAACAGGGCGGACGGCACGCGGGCGGCGGCGTCCGAGATCCCCAGCAGCCTCAAGGCCGCCGCCAGCGTCCACCAGTAGAGGGGGGGCTTCTCCAGGAACGGCTGGCCGTTGAGCCGCGGCACGATCCAGTCGCCGCCGTCCCGCATGGCCCGGCCGACGCCGGCGCCCGTGGGCTCGTCCGGGCTCCACAGCGAGTGGGAGCCGACCGCCGCGAAGCAGAGGAGGAGGGCGAGGAACAGGGAGACCAGGAACGAGGATCGCCCCGTCCCACGGTCCCTGGTCTCGTTCGGCATGGCGGGGGCCTATCCCGCCTTGGCCCGCGCCTCGGCCTTGTCCACCACCACCTCGGTGAGCCGGGCGGTGCGGGAGACGGCGCGGCCGATCGCCTGCAAGAGGGCGACGCGGTTGCGGCGCACCGCCGGGTCCTCGGCCATCACCATCACCTCGACGAAGAAGCGGTCGAGCACCGGCGCGAGGTCGGCGATGCGGCGCAGGCCGCGCTCGTAGTCGCCGGCTGCGGCCGCCGCCTCGATGTCGGCGCGCAAGCCCTCGAAGGCCGCGGCGAGCTCCTTCTCGGCCGGCTCCACCAGCGCTGCTTCATCCAGCGGCGCCTCGGCGGCGTCCTTGACGATGTTGGCGATGCGCTTGGCCGCCAGCACCACCGAGAGGAAGGCCGCCTCGCCGCGCACCGCGTGCAGGGCGTCCACCCGGGCGCGGAGGTCCGGCAGGCTGGAGACGCCGGCCGCGAGCGCCGCCTCGATCTCGTCGTAGGCGTAGCCTTCGAGGCCGAGAAGGTAACGGACGCGGTCGTAGAGGAAGGGACGCAGATCGTCCAGGATCGCCTCCGGGCCGCGGGTCAGCCGGTCCCCGAACAGGCGCGCCGCCTCGGCCGCGACCGTCTCCAGGTCGATCGGCAGGCCGCCTTCGAGGGCGATGCGCACCACGCCCTGGGCGGCGCGGCGCAGGCCGAAGGGGTCCTTGGAGCCGGTCGGGATCAGCCCCAGGCCGAAGATGCCGACCAGGGTGTCCACGCGGTCGGCGAGCCCCACGACCTGCCCGACCCGGCCGCGCGGGGTGCGGTCGTCCGCCGAGGCCGGCATGTATTGATCGTAGACCGCCTGCCAGACCTCCTCGGGAGCCCCCTCCTCGCGGGCGTAGATGCCGCCCATGATCCCCTGGAGCGAGGTGAACTCCTTCACCATCTCGGTCGCGAGGTCCACCTTGAGCAGGCGGGCGGCGTCGACCGCCCGCGGCTTCTCCGCTCCCCAGCCGAGCTGGTCGCAGATCGCCGCCGACAGCGCCACCAGCCGCTCGGTCTTCGCCGCGTAGCTGCCGAGGCGCTCGTGGAAGGCGAGGCGGGCGAGCTGCCCGGCCCGCTCGGCGAGCGGCAGCTTGCGGTCCTCGCCGTAGAAGAAGCGGGCGTCGGCCAGGCGGGCGGCGACCACCCACTCGTTGCCCGAGCGGGCGCGGCCCGCCGGATCGTCCGGCCGGTCCATCACGGTGAGGAAGTGCGGCAGCAGCCTGCCGTTCCCATGGGGATCGGCGACCGTCAGCGCGCTCTGGTGATCGCGCAGGCTGGTCGCCAGCACCTCGGCGGGGAGCTCCAGGAAGTCGTCGCCGAAGCGCCCCTCCATCACGCCGGGGATCTCGCAGATCGCCGTCAGCTTGTCGAGCAGCGCGGGATCGTCCACCAGCTCGCCGCCGAGGGCCTCGGCGCGCGCCAGCATGGTCTCGTGGAGCACGCGCCGGCGCTCGACCGGGCGCACCTCGACGTGGCGCTGCGCGAGCTGGCCGCGGTAGTCCTCGACGCTGGCCACGCGGAACGTCGCGGGCGACAGCGTGGGATGCCCCTCCGTCTCGTCGCCGGCGGCGACGCCGAAGAAATCGAACGGCACCACCTCGCCGTCGAGCAGGCAGACGACGCCGTGGACCGGCCGCACCCACGGCCCCTCGCCGCTCCCCCACCGCATGGTCTTGGCCCAGGAGATGCCGGCGAGGACGCGCGGCACGATCTCGGCCAGCACCTCGCGGGTGCCCCGGCCCGCGGTCTTCTTCGTCGCGGCGAGGTACTCCCCCTTCTCCGTCTGCACCCGCGCGAGCTGGTCCGGCTCGAGGCCGGTGCGCTTGGCGAAGCCCAGCAGCGCGGGCGTGGGCGCGCCGTCGGCGCCGAAGGCGGCGCGGGTGGGCGGACCCATCACCTGCTCCTCGCGGTCCGGCTCGCGCTCGGGCAGCCCCGCGAGGACCAGCACCAGCCGCCGGGGGGTGAAGCCGGTCTCCACCTCGCGCGGCGCGATGCCGCGCGCCATCAGCTCCTCGAACACCCGCGTCGCCAGCTCCTTCACCCCCGGCTCCAGCATGCGGGCCGGGATCTCCTCGCTCCTCACCTCGAGCAGGAGCTCTCCCCGGCGCTCGACGAAATGCTCAACGAGCGGCATCGGCCACCTCCGTGACGATCTCCCCTCGCGCGTCCCCCCGCAGCAGCGGGAAGCCCTGGCGCTCGCGGCTCTCCACGTACGCCTTGGCGCAGGCGACCGCGAGGTCGCGCACCCGCTTCATCAGGCCCACCCGCTCGGTCACCGACACGGCGCCGCGGGCGTCGAGCACGTTGAACGAGTGCGAGCACTTGAGGGCGCACTCGTAGGCCGGCAGCACCAGCCCGGCTTCGAGGCACTGCTTCGCCTCCCGCTCGTAGCCCTCGAACAGGCTTTGCAGGAAGCTCACATCCGCCACCTCGAAGTAGTAGCGGGAGAGCTCGTACTCCTCCTGCTTGCGGACCTGGCCGTAGGGGATGCCCTCCACCCAGTCGATCTCGTAGATGCTCCGCGACAGGGAGAGGAACATGGTCAGCCGCTCGAGGCCGTAGGTGATCTCGGCGCTGATCGGCTTCAGCTCCAGGCCCCCGGCCTGCTGGAAATAGGTGAACTGGGTGATCTCCATGCCGTCGAGCATCACCTGCCAGCCGACGCCCCAGGCGCCGAGCGTGGGCGCCTCCCAGTTGTCCTCCTCGAAGCGGAGGTCGTGCTGGGCGAGGTCGAGCCCGATCGCCTCCAGGCTGCGGATGTAGAGCCGCTGCACGTCGAGCGGCGAGGGCTTGAGGATCACCTGGAACTGGTGGTGCTTGCCCAGCCGGAAGGGGTTGTCGCCGTAGCGGCCGTCGGCCGGCCGGCGCGAGGGCTGGACGTAGGCCACCCGCCAGGGCTCCGGCCCGAGCACGCGCAGGAAGGTGTCCGGGTGCATGGTGCCGGCGCCCACCTCGAGGTCGAACGGCTGTTGGAGCACGCACCCTTCACGGGCCCAGAACTCCGAAAGCTTGAGGATCAGCTCCTGAAATGTCTGCATGGTCGTTTCCGTGGCCCTTTCCAGGCCCGATGTCCCGCCCCGAAGGGGCGAAATTTGAATAGCCCGGGGTTTCAACCCCGGGTCACAGCGCCCTGTTGAATTTCATGGAGCCCCGAAGGGGCGGCAGGACGTAGACGGGGAATCCTACCTCAAACCTTGGCGAGCGTCCGCTGGATCACGTCGTAGCTGCGCAATTCGTGCTGGAGGAAGTAGCGCCGGACTTGGGCGCAGATCTCCTCGATCTGCCGCAGCACGGCGGGGGACGGCGGATGCTCGGCGGCCACGGCGGGCAGCCCCTCCCGGCCGATCCGCCGCAGGAAGTCCAGCACGGCCGGCGAGACCCGCGAGCCGCCGCCGCAGTCGGGGCAGACCAGCATCTCGCCGGATCGCGGCAGCACCGCCCCCTCCGGCGGGAAGGGACCGCCGCACTCGGGGCAGTCCCAGGGGGCCGGGAAGACGCCGGCCAGCCGGAGAATCCAGGCTTCGAAGTAGCGGGTCGCCAGATCCCGGTCCACCCCGGCGAGCAGCGCCTGGATGGTCGAGTCGAGCAGCCGGAACAGGTGGTCCGACGCCTCATTTTCCTGAGCGAACTCCAACAGATGGTCGGCGAGGTAGCTGCCGAGCAGGATCCCCTCCAGATCGGCCTGGATCGGATGGGCGGTGCGCACCAGCTCCACCGTGGAGATCCGGCCGAGGTCCCTCCCCTCCTTCTCGAACCAGGTCACGGCGACCTTGGCGAGCGGCTGGAGCTGGCCGCCGAAGCGGCTGTGCTTCACCCGGGCGCCCTTGGCCACCCCCTTCTTCTTGCCGTGCTCGCGGGTGAGGAACGTGACGATGCGGTCGCGGTCGTGGAGGTCGGTGACGTCGAGGATCAACGCCTCGGCGGTCTGCAGGGCCATCGGGGAGATGATAGCACAAAAAGGGCGTAAGTTATTGATTTTGAGGCCCGAAGAACCGCTGATAAACTCCGCCCGGACGCGCTCCCCCATGGCCCTCGCTGAATCCAAAACCCCGACCTCCGCCCAGGATCCGAACCTGGATCTCGGCTTCGGCGCCATCGTCGCCCGCGAGAGCCGCAAGCGCCTGCTCAACAAGGACGGCAGCTTCAACGTGACCCGCGAGGGGCTGGGCTGGCTGCGGTCGCTCAGCCCCTACCACTACCTGCTCACCACCACCTGGCCGCGCTTCCTGGGCCTGGTCGTGGTCTTCTTCCTGGTGACCAACGCCGTCTTCGGCCTGGCCTTCTTCGCCTGCGGCCCGGGGCAGATCGCGGGATCGAAGGCCGTCAGCCTCCCCGACCAGTACCTGGAGGACTTCTTCTTCAGCGTCCAGACCTTCGCCACCATCGGCTACGGGGGGATGCACCCGGTCGGGCTCGCCGCCAACCTGCTGGTCACCCTGGAGGCCCTGATCGGGCTGCTGGGCTTCGCGCTCGCCACCGGCATCCTGTTCGCCCGGTTCTCGCGGCCGACCGCCCGGGTCCTGTTCAGCGAGCGGGCGATCATCGCGCCCTACCGGGGGATCACCGCCTTCGAGTTCCGGGTCGCCAACATCCGGCACAACGAGATGATCCAGGTCGAGGCGCTGGTGACGCTCAGCCGGCTCAAGCTGGACGGCAGCGGCAACCGCGAGTTCCTCCCCCTGAGGCTGGAGCGGGACAAGGTCGTCTTCTTCCCCCTCTCCTGGACGGTCGTCCACCCGATCGACGAGGAGAGCCCGCTCTGGGGAGCGGCCCCGGAGGACCTGGAGGCCTGGGACGCCGAGTTCCTGATCCTGTTCTCCGGGATCGACGAGACCTTCTCGCAGACGGTGCACACCCGCTCCTCCTACAAGGCGCAGGAAATTCTCTGGGGGGCCCGTTTCACCAACCTGTTCAATCCCCCCAAGCCGGACGGCGTCCTCTCGATCGACATCGGGCGCCTGCACGACGTCGAGCGGACGGCTCCCCCCGGCTAGAGCCCCTGCCGGACAGCCGCCCTCCGGAATTGCGGGGCTCCCCACCAGAGGGCACTGCCATCCC
>DASWRX010000294.1:0-31307 GCA_036402955.1 Thermoanaerobaculia bacterium | reverse complement strand
ACGCGGGCAGGTCTGGCGGCGGCGACCGGCGGAGCGGACCGCGGCGCCGGCGCGCTGCTACAGGAGATGAACAGGAACGTGACGGCCACCGCCAGGGAACGGCGGCGGAAACGATCCGGCTCTGCTGCGAGAGACCGCAATTGGGAAAGCTCCTCCAGGCCTATCTTTTCAACCCTTGTGACGTTGCCGATTCTAGGAAGTGGTGACAGAGCTGTCAATCCATCGTGGCGTGACAGAAAACTTCCGTGTTTCCAGGATGATAGCCGTTTGGACGGAATCCGTGCCGCGGCGAGTGGAAACGTTGCCACCCGCGGAGCGGTTTCGCCCTCCTGTCCGGCCTGGAACGTGCTAGGTTCTAACCGGACCAACGCCGGCGGGCCGGTCCCGGGCCCGCCGGAGGAAAGGGGGAGGTTTTCTCAATGCCCACCGGAATCGGCTTGATGGGGTTGGGACGGATCGGGAGGAACATCTTCCGCATCCTCTACAAGAACGACGATCTGCGGCTCCGGGCGGTGAGCGACGTGGCGGACGCCGCGGCCCTCGCCTACCTGCTCCGCTTCGACACGATCCTCGGCCGCTTCCCTGAAGCGGTGAAGCTCGAGGGAGACCACCTGGCGGTCGCCGGCCGCCAGGTCAGGATGCTGACCGAGCCGAAGGGGTCGCCGGCCACGCCGCCCTGGAAGGAGCTCGGGGTCGACGTGGTGATCGAGGCCACCTCGAAGTACCGCACCCGCGCCGACGTGGAGCGCCACTTCGCGGCGGGGGCCAAACGGGTGATCCTCTGCTCGCCGCCGGCCGAGCCGCCGGACATCACCGTCGTCTTCGGGGTCAACGAGGACCAGCTCGGCCCTGAGCACCGCGTCGTCTCGGCCGCCTCGTCGACCGCCATCGCCGCCGGGCCGGTGCTCGCGATCCTCGCCAACGCCTTCGGCATCGAGCGGGCGTTCCTCACCACCGTCCACGCCTTCACCAACCAGCAGCGGCTGGCCGACGTGCCGGACGACGATCCGCGCCGGGGGCGGGCGGCCGGCGAGAACATCATTCCCCAGCACACCCACGCGGCCGAGTTGCTGGCGGAGCTGCTGCCGGATCTCAAGGGCAAGCTCACCGGCTACTCGATGAACGTGCCGGTGGCCAACGGCTCGGTGGTCGACCTGGTCTGCTGGCACTCGCGGCCGGTCACCGTCGAGACGGTCAACGAGGCGGTCCGCGCCGCCGCCGCGGGCGACCGCCTGAAGCCCATCCTGGGTTACGAGACCGAGCCGATCGTCTCCTCGGACATCCTGCTCTCCGCGGACTCGGGCACTTTCGACAGCCTGGCCACCATGACGCTGGGCCGGAACGTCTCGAAGACCCTGACCTGGTTCGACAACGGCTGGGGCTATGCCCACCGGGTGGTGGACCTGCTCCACCGTTTCCAGCAATTCGATTCGTCCGCGAAGGGAGGCGCGCGATGAGCGTCAAGATCGGCATCAACGGCTTCGGCCGCATCGGCCGCAGCGTTTTCCGGGTCCTCTCCGAGCGCGACGACGTCCAGGTCGTGGCCATCAACGACCTGTTCGAGAACCAGCAGCTCGTCTACCTCCTCAAGTACGACACCGTCATGGGGGTCTTCGAGAAGGAGGTCTCGGCCGACGACGAGTTCATGACCGTGGACGGCCACCAGATCGCCATGACCGCCGAGCGGGACCCCGCCAACATCCCCTGGGGGAAGCTCGGCGTCGACATCGTGGTCGAGTCCACCGGCGTCTTCACCCAGAAGGAGCAGCTCCAGAAGCACCTGGACGCCGGGGCGAAGAAGGTGATCCTCACCGTGCCGGCCAAGGGGGACATCGACGCCACGATCGTCGTCGGCGTCAACGACCAGGAGCTCCGCCCCGAGCACCGGCTGGTGTCGAACGCCTCGTGCACCACCAACTGCCTGGCGCCGATCGCCAAGATCCTCGACGAGCGGTTCGGCCTCGAGGAGGGGTTCATGACCACGGTCCACGCCTACACCAACGACCAGCGGCTGGCCGACGTCCCCCACAAGGATTTCCGGCGCAGCCGCGCCGCCACCCAGAACATCATCCCCACCACCACCGGCGCCGCCCGCACGGTGGGCAAGGTCCTGCCGCAGCTCAAGGGCAGGCTCGACGGCATGGCGATGCGCGTGCCGGTGCCCGACGGCTCCCTGGTGGACCTGGTGGCCCGGCTGCGCCAGCGGCCGGACACGGCCGCCGTCAACGCCGCCGTGCGCGAGGCCGCCGAGGGGGCGCTCAAGGCGATCGTCGAGTACAGCGAGGTGCCGCTGGTCTCGACCGACATCATCGGCAACCCGCACTCCTCGGTCTTCGACGCCCTCTCCACCCACGCCGACGGCGACGGCTACGTCAAGGTCGTGGCGTGGTACGACAACGAGTGGGGGTACTCGAACCGGGTGGTGGACCTGATCGACCGCATGGTGGCGGTGGGGTGAGCCTGTGTTCGCGGTCATGAGGTCATGAAGGCATGGCGAAGCGGGTAGGCATCCTGACCGGCGGCGGCGACGTGCCGGGCCTGAACGCGGCGATCCAGCAGTTCGTCTGGCGCATGGAGGAGGAGGGCTACGAGGTGCTGGGGCTGCGCCGCGGCTGGGCGGCCCTCCTCCACGTCAAGCCCTACCACGACGCCGACAACTCGTCCTGGCTCGTCCCCCTCACCCGGGCCAGCACGCGGACGATCGACCGCAGCGGCGGCACGGTGCTGCACTGCTCGCGGATCAACCCCGCCCTCACCAGCCCCGACAACGTCCCCGACCACCTGCGCGACCGCGCCAGCAAGATCCTCCCCGACGGGCGGCTGGACCTCACCGACGCCACCCTGGAGGTGCTCCGCTACCTCCATCTCGACACCCTGGTCGCCATCGGCGGTGACGGCACCCTCTCCTTCGCCCGCCGCCTCCATCTGGAGGGGGTGAAGGTCGTCGGCTTGCCGAAGACGATGGACAACGACGTCTACGGCACCGACTACTGCATCGGCTTCTCGACGGCGATCACCCGCTCGGTCAACTTCATCAACGACCTGCGCACGGTGGCGGGCTCGCACGAGCGCTACCTGGTGGTCGAGCTGTTCGGCCGCTACTCCGGGGAGACCTGCCTGCTCTCCTCCTACCTCGCGGGCACCGACCGGGCGCTGATCGCCGAGGTCCCCTTCGACGTCCACAAGGTGGTCGAGATGCTGGCCGGGGACAAGAAGAGCAATCCCAGCAACTACGCCGTCTGCACCATCTCCGAGGGGGCCTTCCCCGCGGGCGGCCACCCCTTCGAGACCGGCGAGGCCGACGCCGTGGGCAACCGCGAGCTGGGGGGCGTGGGGCGCTATCTCCGCGAGGAGCTCCAGCGGCACACCGGCGACCGGGTGATCTACCAGCGGCTGGGCTACCTGATGCGCTCGGGGCCGCCCGACTCGCTCGACCGCCTGGTCGCCAGGAACTTCGCCGCCCTCGCCGCCGACCTCATCCTGGCCGGCAAGACCGGCCGCCTCGTCTCCATCCAGTCGGGCCGCTACACCACCGAGCCGCTGGAGATCGTGGGCGAGGGCAAGAAGCGGGTGGACGTCGACAAGTTCTACGACCCCGAGCGGTACCGGCCGAGCATCGTGGGGGTGATGGGGCTGCCGATGTTTCTGTGCTGAGGCAATACCGTCCACGTAAGGGTTCTTTTGGCGTTCTTCTTTCGTTGGGGAGGGGCTTGTCCCCTCCCTCGCCCTGAAAGGGCGGTCTTTGAAGAGCCGGGGGCCTCAATTCCAGGTCTACGCAACCCCGATCGCTCAAGCCTCGACAGGGCCGGCCGACGGCCCACCGACTCGAGGCTGAAGCCCTGAGCTGTTCAAAGGCGCCCTTTCAGGGCGCGGGAGGGGACAAGCCCCTCCCCTACGGAAAAGAGAGCAGGACGAGAGCAAGGAACGCCTTAAGTGAACAGTGTTGGTGTTAGCGGGCGGGTTCCGGGGGCCGGATCCTCAGACGTCCGGGCTCGGCGGTGACGATGGCTCCCCGCTGCAACTCCTCTCCATGCACCTCGAGCACGTGGAGGCTGACGACCGCCTGCCGCTGGGCGGAGACGTCGACCAGCCGAACGATTCCGGAATGCGGTTTGCCTTGAATGATGGCCAGCTCGCCGAAGTCCTTGTCCAGGGTGATGAGGATTCTTCCTTCCCGATGGGCCCGTTCGAGGATCTCCTCGTCCCCCGGGTCTGGTCCCCAGTCCGGGGACGCCGAGACGTCGTGGCCGCGCGCCGCCAGATCTCTGCGGGCTCCTCCCCAGACACAACTGTCCAGGAGGAGCTTCATCCCTCGGTGCCGGTCGGCATCAGGAGGGGCTCGATCCGCTCGTGGCCCACCAGACGGCGGGCATAGATCAGGCAGGCCTGGATATCCTCCATCTCCAGCCAGGGATAGCCTTCAAGGAGGATTTCCGGAGAGTCCCCCGCCGCCATCATCCCAAGGACGTGCTCCACCGCCAGGCGCTTTCCGCGGATGATGGGCTTGCCTCCGAAGATCCTTGGATCGGACGTGATCCGTTCCAGCAGCTTGCGTTCTTCCATTGCCGGCCTTCCCCCCTCAGCAGGGCTTGTCCGCCGCGGCGTTGGGCTTGCAGGCGGTTTCGAGGGCCCGCGAGACGGCCTGGCCCAGTAGGGCGGCGGAGCTCATGGGGGCCCAGCCCCTCTGCAGGTAGGCGATCCGGCCCTGGGCGTCGATCAGCACATAGGCGGGCAGCTCGCTGATGCCAAGCACGCCGTACATCAGCTTCCCCTGACCGTCCCAGGCCTGGAGCCAGTCCATGCCATTCTGGCGGGCGAACTCCGCGGCGGTCTTGCGGTCCTCGTCGGCGCTGACGCTGACGACGACCAGCGGCTCGCGGGCGTTGCGCTGCCGCAGATCCTTGAGCTCCGGCAGCGCCTTGCGGCACGGCCCGCACCAGGTGGCCCAGAAGTCGATCAGCACGACCTTGCCCTTGAAGCTCTCGATGCTGACAGTCTTGCCGTCGAGGGTCTGCAGGTTGAAAGCCGGAGCGGGGTTCCCGATCCGGATGTCGGCCCGCGGCGTGGCGGCCTCCGCCGCGAGGCCGGAGGCCCCCAGACACAGGACCAGCGCGAGGACGTTGCGAAGTGTGGCTCCAGCTTTCCGCGTCATTCCAATCTCCTTTCACGGAGATTGTACTGCGTCCCTCCCCGGCGCGCCTCCCCTCAGAGAGCGGTCCCGGGCAAGCCGTCGGCCCCTCCCATCCGTATCTTGAGACGGAGGCACGATCATGAACCCGAATGTCCGACTCCCTCTCCTCGCCCTGTCCCTGGCCTTCCTCGCCCCGCGCGGCGGCGCCGGGGAGCCGGGGCGGTCGCCACAGCCCGCTCCCGCGGACCGCACGGCCGTGGTGGAGCTGTTCACCTCGCAGGGGTGCTCGAGCTGCCCGCCGGCCGACCGCCTGCTCTCGAAGCTGGCGCAGGACGCACGGTACCAGGGGAAGGTGATCCCCCTCTCCTTCCACGTCGACTACTGGAACTCGATCGGCTGGCAGGACCCGTTCTCCTCCGCCCGCTGGTCCGACCGGCAGAAGGCGTACGCCGGCCGCGTCTTCCACAGCAACCGCATCTACACGCCGCAGGTGGTGGTCAACGGCCACGCGGAGTGCGTGGGCAACTCGGAGGGGGAGGTCCTCGGCCGCATCGCGGACGCCCTCGCCGCCCCGCCCGCGGCCCAGGTGACCCTGGCGCTCGAGCCGCCGACGCCGGACGGCCATCTGCGGGTGAAGGTCGGGGCGAAGCTCGCGCGGGCGGCCGGCGCGGGGGATCTCGATCTCTGGGTGGCGGTCTACGAGAGCGGCCTCTCGACGGCGGTCAAGGCGGGGGAGAACGCCGCGCGCATCCTGCGCAACGACCGCGTGGTGCGCCGGCTGGAGAAGGCCTTCACCCTGCCGGCCACGGCGGGAGCCGAGAAGTCCGGGGAGATCGTGCTCGGCATCGACAAGCGCTGGAAGCCCGGCGCCCTCGGCGTCGCCGCCTTCCTCCAGGACCCCGCGACGCTCGCCATCCAGGGCGCGGCGGCGCGGGAGGTGGGGCGGTAGAGGGCTACTGGACGCGGATCGCGTACTTCTCGCGCTTCTCCCCGCTCTTGGGATCGGAGAGCTGGATCGTGTAGCGGCCGGGCTTCAGAAAACCGGCGGGGAGCTGGAGGGTGTAGTAGCCCGACTCGTTGGGTCTCAGCACGCTCTCGGCCTGGAGCCGCCTGCCGTTTCCATCCACGATCTCGGCCCTGCGTCCGGCTGGCCCCTGATCGTCCTTCGCGGCCTGCAGGACCACGGCGAGGGGGAGATCCGAGCGCCGGACCTCCTTGGGCTCGGGAGCCTGCGGCGCCTCGCCGCCGCGCACGACGGCGGAGGTGTCGAGGATCACCAGCTCGCCGGCCCGCGGGGTCTCGCGCTGCTGCTGGAGCTCGGCGAGCTGGACTTCGGCCTTTCTGGCCTGCTCCTCGTTCGCCTTGTCCTTGTCCTGCAACTGCCGCAGGGTCGCCATCAGCCCGTCGACCTGCTTCCTGAGGGTGACGTCTTCCGGCGAGGGCTGAGCGGAGGGGGGCACCGGGGCCGGGGTTGGAGCGGCCGCCTGGGCCGGTTGCGGCGCCGGGAGGCTCGCCTGCCTGAGCTCGTGGAGCCAGCCACCCGAGGCGACGATGGCCGCGAGACCGGCCGCGATGGCGGCGGCGCGCCAGGTGCGGGCGCCCGAGCCGCTTTCGGGCCGCTTCCGGACGAATGGAAAAGGGGCGACGTTGTCTTCCTCCTCCAGTCGCCGGCTCATCCGCGCCATCTCCAGCTCGTCGGCGCATTGGGGACACGACGCCAGGTGCTCTTCGGCGACCTGGGGATCGACTCCCGCGGGAGGCTCTCCCCACGCCAGGGCCACCAGATCCTGGGAAGGGATGTGTTGCGCGAACGCGGACCAAGCCGCGCGGGTTTCCGCCAGGGCCTCCCGGCAGCGCTGGCAGGTCTGCAGGTGCCGCCGGACCTCTTCGCGGTCTTCCCCTGCGAGGGTTCCGTTCAGCAGCCAGGGGAGGAGCTCGATGGCTTGGTCACAGTTCATTGGGTTTTCGCCTTTCCACTTCTCTTAGGCGAATCGTTCACAGGAATGTTACGAGTCCCTGGGCCTCCTTCGAGGAGCTCTCGGCGCAGCGCCGTCGCCCTCTCCCGGCAGCGGAGCACGCGGACCCGCAGCGTTCCCTCCGCCACGTCCATCCGCAGGCTCATCTCGCGGTAAGAGAGGCCGGCCACGATCAGGCGCCACATCTCCCGGCAGTCCCGCGGCACCCGCTCCAGGACGCGGAGGAGAAGGTCCTTGTCCTCCCGCCGGGAAGACGGCCCTTCCACCGCCAGGGAGGGACTCTCCTCCAGGCTGTCGAGGTCGGTCCATTTCCACTTCGACTGGGCCCGGATCTGATCCAGGCAGGTGTGGCTCACCACTCTCCAGAGATAGGTCCGGAGGCTCGCCTCTCCCCTGAACTTCCCCTCTCCCAACAGGCGGGTCACCTCGAGCCGGACCTCCTGGAGGACGTCCTCCCAGCGGTCCGCGAGGCGGCGCTGATAGGGCCAGGCGGCACGCGAGATCCAGCCGTCCACGGTTCCCAGCGCGTCCGCCTCACCCCGCAGAAAGCGGGACACCATCTCTCGGTCGTCGCCTGCCATCAGTAATATCCTATCCTTCTATAGGCGTCGGGGGTATCGGCCCGCGGCCAGCCCGGAGGGGGTGTAAAATCATCAACGCCTTTGAGTCGATTCCCCTGTGATGACCCCGCCGACTCGCTTCCGTCGTCCCGTCCGGTCTTGCCAGTGTCCAAAGATCGCCTGGTGGCTCGGAGCGGCGGGAGTATGCGCCTCCAGCCTCTGGGGCAGGTCTCTGCCGTCTCATCCGCTCTCCCCGCCGGCTCAGGAGGCGCGCCGGTCCGCAACCGATCCGCTCCCCCTGACGGAGGGAGCCCGGATGGAGCGTGACCTCGACCTGGGAGCCACGCGCGAGCACGCCCTGCCGCTCCCTGCTGGAACGTATCTCGTGCTGGAGATCTCGCCGGTCGGGGTGGACATCGATGCGTCCTTGCTGGACCCCGGCGGCGAGACCATCGCTTCGGCTGACGGCCGCACGGGATCGGGGAATCCGAAGCTGCTCGCCCTGGTCACGAGCTCTCCGGGAACCTATCGGCTCAGGATGACGACTCGCGGCGAGCGGCCTCTCTCCGGCCACTACGAAGTGGAAATCCGCAGCCTGCGTCCTGAGGCGAAAGGGGACGAGATCCGGGTGGCGGCCGCGAAAAGGCTTGCGGAAGGCCGCCGGCTGAGATCGAAGAGCAACGACGCAGCCAGAAACAAGGCGATCGCGGAGTCGAACGAAGCCCGGGAACAAGCGCTCGCCAAGCTGACCCAGGCGCTCTCGTTGTGGCAGACGGTCAAGGACGGCAGGGGAGAGGTGGATTCCCTGGTCGACATCGGTGGCGTCCACGCGGATCAGGAGAATTACCAGGAAGCGCTGCGCTGGCATCGGCGGGCCCTGGGTCGAGCCCAAGAGAGCCAATATACGGAGGGAGCGGCTTCGGCTCTCGGGAATATCGGCTACTGTTACCGGGAGCTGGCGAACTACAAAAGCTCGATCGATGCTTATCAGCAGGCGATCCGTATCTGGGAGGCGAGCGGTTTTTCCAGAGACCGGGCCTTTGCCCTGCAAGGCCTCGGCAGGGCTTACCTGGAAAATGGTAAGTTGCAGGACGCGCTGGCAGCCTTCGACAAGGCTCTGGAGCTCGAAGAAAAAGAGCGAGACATTGAGGAGCAGGCCCATACCCTGAGCGGTATTGGTTACGTCTATCTTGACCAGGGAAACGTTACGGGAGCCTGGAAGGCATGGGAGAAGGCCATTGCATTCAGCCGGACCGTTGGCGACGCCGACAGCGAGATCATCCTTGAAAACAACCTGGGTGGGGCCTATTACCGTTACGGCCAATTGCAGAAGGCCGTGGAAATTTTCACCAGGCTCGCGGAGCAGGAAAGCCCCGGCGACAACGGGTTCTTGTTTGATAATCTGGGGGCAATTTACCTCGAGCTTGGGGATCTCGACAAGGCGCTGGACAGCTACCAGCGCGCTTTGGCCATCTATAGGAAGACGAACACCAGGCAACAGGCCGATACGCTGGTCAGAATCGGGTCGACCCTGCAGAGGATGGGCAATCCGCAAGCGGCCTTGAAGAACTATGAAGAGGCCAGGAAGCTGCTGCCCGAGGGCTATTGGCTCATCGACCATTCCGTGGGATGGGCCAAGTGGGCTCTGGGCAGGCACGACGAAGCGCTGAAATCGCTCCAGCGCGCCTTGGAGATCGCTCGCGCGGGTGGCCAGCGCTCGTCGGAGGATCAGACTTTATTGGCCATGGGAGTGGTCTACCACGCTTTGGGCAGGACGGATCTGGCGGCGGACTGCTTCAAGCAGGCCATCGCTCTGGGAGAAGAAATCGAATACCCCACCGTCGTCACCTCGGCTCTTTTGCAGTCTGCAACGATAGGCCGGGAGCAAGGCCAGCTCGAAAAGGCCCAAGCTGACGTCGAGAAGGCCCTGGCAATCATAGAGTCCACTCGGAACAATATTACAGGCCAGAAGATCCGTACGGGTTATCTCGCCTCCAAGCGGGCTTATTATGAATTTTACGTCAGCCTCTTGATGCAGATGAGCCCGCTTCATCCTGACGGAAGCTACCAGTCGCTGGCGTTTTGGGCGAGCGAGCGGGCGCGAGCCAGGGGGCTGCTCGACCTCCTCGCGGAAGGGCGCATCAATGTCGATGAAGGGTTGAGCGACGATCTGAGGAACCAGGAGGCCCAACTGGCTACCGAGCTCGCGAAGGTGCAGAACGAGCTGCGGTCCGCGGCTCCGGGCTCCGAGCGAGCCAGAGAGCTGAAAGACCAGCTCGGTCGCCTTCACGACCGCCAGGAAAAGTTGGAATGGGAGATCCGGAGTCAGAATTCTCGCTATTCGCAGGTGCGCTATTCGGTTCCGCTGAAGCCTGAGAAGATCCAGCGGGACCTCGACGGCGGCACCGCGCTCCTCGAGTACGTCCTGGGAAAGCAGGGATCGACCCTGTTCGTGCTGACTCGGGACCTGCTGAGCAGCTACCCCCTGCCGGGTTCCGAGGAGATCGCGCAGCAAGTCAGAAAGCTCCGGGCGGCCCTGGAGAAGGACAGTCTGCTGACCAGGTCCGCTTACGCCGATTCCGCGTTCCAGCTCTATCAGATGCTCGTCGCTCCCGCGGCAAAGGCGATCGCCGGGAAGACGAGCCTGGTGATCGTTCCCGATCGCGATCTCTATTACATCCCCTTCGAAGCCCTGCTCACCGAACCGGCGGCCGGGAGGCCCTACCCGAAGATGCCCTATCTGCTGCGCGAGCACTCGATCGCCTACACCCCTTCGGCAAGCGTGCTGGCGGATCTGACGCAGCCCAGGCCGCCGGCCCCCGCGGGCTCTCGCCCGCTGGTCGCCTTCGCCCCATTCTCAGAATCCGTGGGAGGAGCAAAAAGCGGCGGGACCGGTCAGGAAGCGACCTCCAGAAAGCCCGATCCGAACCAGGAGTTCCCACTCCTTCCCGGCTCCCGGGGCGAGATCTCCGGGATCGCGAGCCTCTATCCCGGTTCGTCGCTCGAGCTCTTCGGGCCCGAGGCGAGCGAAGAGAGCGTCAAGCACAATCCTGCCGTTGCGACCGCCCGCCGGCTTCATTTCGCCACGCACGCCCAGTTGGACGAACGCTATCCCGAATATTCGTCGCTGATCCTGGCCCGCTCCAGTGACAGCAGCGAGGACGGCTATCTCCGCGTTCAGGAGATCTTCAACCTCAAGCTTTCCGCCGATCTGGTCGTCCTCTCGGCCTGCCAGACGGCGCTCGGCAAAGAAGTGACGGGGGAGGGGCTGATCGGCTTGACCCGAGCCTTTTTCTACGCAGGGGTACCGAGCCTGGTCGTGAGTCTGTGGAACGTCGTCGACGCTCCAACACCCGATCTCATGCTGAGCTTCTACAAGGAGCTGGACCTGCTGCATGACAAGTCCCGGGCTCTGCAAAGCGCGAAGCTCGCGATGATTTCACGGAACCGCTATGCGCACCCCTCCTACTGGGCCCCCTTCATTCTCATCGGCGCCCCGAGGTAAGACCGCATGTAACGCCGCGGTCATTTCCTCGCCTCTTAGAGGGAGCCGGAGCAGGTTCCGGCCTCACTACGCGGGGAGGAAACATGGCAGACAAGAAGACGATCGAGATCGAGGAGACTCAGGACGACTCCTGCAGCCATGATGGCGGCGGCTCAGTGCCCGTAGTCCTGGACCCCCCGCCTCCGCCGAGCCGATAACCCCATATACTGGGCCTGTATCGTTCCGTCAAACAGGACCCGTTGTTCTCATGAGAGGGATGCTTATGCCGAAAGGTCAGTTTGGCCCGGGTGACGTGGTTTCCGCTGATGGAGGTTCGATTCCTTATCGGATTCCTCCTCCTCCTCCCCCTGTTGCCGTACAAAGGGTCCTCAGTATCGTGTTCGCCGTGATCGCGGCCATCGCCGGGTTCAGCGGGTTCAGCCTCGTGGCCGGAATCTCTGCCGTGCTCAGCCTGGTATTCAACCTCTCGGATTTGTTCACCAATCGCGGGGTCGTCCAGATACCGCGGTCCGCGCTGGATGCCGAAGGGAAGCTCCAGGTGGAAGAGCGCAGGTAGCTCAGGCCCGCGCCCCCGCCCGGCCTGCCGACGGCCGGCGGGGGCTTCTGCGTATACTGGGGATGGAAGGAGAGCGCGGATGCTCAGAATGTTCGCCGTTACCGTGATCTCCCTGGCCCTGGCGGCGCCGCTCGTGGCGCAGGCGGCGCGGCCGGGGGGCGAGGAGAGAGCCATGGACGCCGTTCCCATCCTGACCGTCTCGGGCTCCGGGCAGGCCCGCGTCGCCCCGGACGAGGCGACCGTGCGCCTCGGCGTGCTCGCCCAGGCGCCCACCGCCCGCGAGGCCCAGGACCGGGTCAACCGCACGGCCGGCGCCATCCTCGAGGCCGTCCGCAAGCTGGGCATCCCGGCGGAGCGGATCCAGACCACCGGCCTCAATCTCGGCCCCCAGTACGCCCAGGGGCGCTCCGACGCCCAGGGGCCGCGCATCACCGGTTATCAGGCGTCCAACACCGTCAGCATCCTGGTCGACGACCTCGCAAAGGTGGGGCCGGTCATCGACGCCGGGCTCGCCGCCGGCGCCAACAACCTGGACGGGGTCGAGTTCGGTCTCCGCAACGACGCCGCGGCGCGGGCCACGGCGCTCACCGACGCCGTCCGCGAGGCGCGCGTCAAGGCCGACGCCCTGGCCCGGGCCCTCAAGGTGCGGCTGGTCGAGATCCTGGAGGTGGCGGAAGGGGGCGTCTCGATCACGCCGCCGCCCACTCCCTACCGGGGCCGGATGGCCATGGCCGCCGAGGCCATCACCGCCACGCCGGTCTCGGCCGGGCAGGTGGGGGTCGACGCCAGCGTCACCGTCCGCTGGCGGATCGCCCCGTGCACGGGCGACGCGCCCTGCTCATGACGTCCGAAGAAGAGGTGATCCGTCTCCTGGAGCTGGCGCCGCATCCGGAGGGAGGGTTCTTCCGGGAGACCTTCCGCGCTCCGGCGCCGCCGGGCGGGCGGGGCGCCTCGACGGCCATCTATTACCTGCTGCGCGAGGGGGACGTCTCGGCCTGGCACCGCGTGGACACCGACGAGGTCTGGCATCACTACGCCGGAGCGCCGCTGGAATTGACCCTGTCGGCGGACGGCCGGGAGCGGACGGCGGTGATTCTCGGCCCGGATCTCGCCGCGGGCGAGCGGCCGCAGGCGGTGGTGCCCGCCGGGGTCTGGCAGGCCGCCCGTCCCCTGGGCGGCTGGTCGCTCGCCGGCTGCACCGTGGCGCCGGCCTTCGACTTCGCCGGCTTCGAGATGGCCCCGCCCGGCTGGGAACCGGGATAGCTTCCGGAACTTCGCGACGTCTCCAGAAACTTTGCGACATCTCCCGAGGGGCTGCGACGCCTCCGCGGACTTCGCGACGCCTCTCGACAATTTGCAACGTCTCCAGGAACTTCGCGACGGCTCTCCGGATGTTGCGACGTCTCCGGCGGGTTTGCGACGCCTCCCCGGACTTTGCGACGTCTCCCGAAAATTTGCGACGCTTCCCGGGAGTTTGCGACGCCTCCAGCGAATACGCGACGCCTCCCGCGGAAACGGCGTGTATATCGAGGGAGCGTCACGCTCCCTCGATATACAAAATCATCCCCGCTTCCCCTGAGCCTCGTCGATCATCTCCTGCTGGCTGGTGTCGCCGTCGTTGGCGGCGGCCTCCGTCCAGCGCTCGATCTGCTCGGCGGTCATGTTGCCGAGCGGGCTCTGGCGGGCGTCTCTGTATCCCCAGAGCTCGACATCGACGAGATACTGCGAGCGCGAGAGGATGGGTCCGCGGCAGAGCTTCTCGTCGCCGGCGGCGGGAGGCTCGGCGGTCTCGCGGCGCAGCCGGTCGCCGAGGGTCGCGATCACCCGGTCGGGGATGAGCGCGGCGTCGCCCGGATAGATGTAGCCGAACAGGACCAGATGGGCGAGCAGCACCCGCCAGCCGCCGTTGGGATCGAAGCGGCGCAGCAGGCGGTCCCAGTCGAGGTCCCGGGCGCGGCTGTGGAGCACGTGGGAGACGTCGGCGCCGTCGAAGCGCTCCCGCTCCATGATGAAGGACTTGGACCAGATCATCTCCTCGGCCGGGATCAGCCGGGTGGGGTAGTCGAGCACCGCCTCCTCGACCGCGTGCTCGAACCACAGGTCGTCCACGCGGGCGACGCCGTTGCCGGCGCTGAAGATCACGTCCACGAAGTCGTCGCCGTGGTAGCCCTTGCCCAGCCAGTGGGAGAAGGTGCGCTCGGTCTGCCACCCCCTGCGGGCGAAGACCTCGAGCGCGCGGTCGAAGTCGCCGGGGCGCACGAACACGTCGAAGTCCTTGGTGTGGCGGGTGATGCCGGTATAGCGGGCGTAGGCGTAGGCGCCGCCGACCAGGAACGGGAGCTCCGCCTCGTCGAAGGCGCGCATGGCCTCGCGGTAGAACTCCCTGGTCTCGTCGCCGAGCTGGTTCTTTGCATTCGCCGGAGTCGCGGTCTGGGTCTCCATCGGGCCCTCCCTTTCGAAGCTGTCTCGGGAGAGCAAGAGGCGTACCATCCGCCTCTGGCATGCCTCTTGAAGCCCGAGACCCGGCGGGAGGACGAGATGAGCCAGACGAACGGAACGGTGCGCATCGGCGCGCTCGGGGATCTGCACTACACGCGGTCGCCGGAGCCCTCGGTGCGGGAGGTGCTGGCGCAGGCGAGCCGGGAGTGTGACGTGCTGCTGCTCTGCGGCGACCTGACGGACCACGGCCTGGTGGAGGAGGCGCGGGATCTCGCCCGCGAGATCCACGCCACGGTCAGCATCCCGGTGATCGCGGTGCTCGGCAACCACGATTTCGAGGGCGGCCGGCAGGAGGAGATCAAGCGGGTGCTCTGCGACGGCGGCATCCGCGTGCTGGACGGCGAGGCGACGGAGGTGAAGGGGGTGGGGTTCGCCGGGGTGAAGGGGTTCTGCGGCGGTTTCGGCCGCGGCGCGCTGGGGCCCTGGGGGGAGGCGATCATCAAGGAGTTCGTCCGCGAGGCGGTGGACGAGGCGCTGAAGCTGGAATCGGCGCTCGCCCGGCTGCGCGGCAGGCCGCGCATCGCGGTGCTCCACTACTCGCCCATCCAGGCGACGGTGGAGGGGGAGCCGGTGGAGATCTTCCCCTTCCTCGGCTCCAGCCGCCTGGAGGAGCCGCTCTCCCGCTATCCTGTCCAGGCCGTCTTCCACGGCCACGCCCATCGCGGCCGGCCCGAGGGCAAGACCGCCCAGGGCGTGCCGGTCTACAACGTCAGCCTGTCGCTGCTGCGGACGTCGTACCCGGACCGTCCCCCCTTCCGGGTCTTCGAGGTCGAGGTGCCGGTGGCGGTCGCGTGATCCCGCGGCGGCTCCGGCTTGACAGGCATCAGCAGACGGGAAAAAATGACGCTGAGGGACGACCCATGAGTCCCTGCGCAGGAGGTGCCAGGTGACAAGCTACCCACTGCTGTTCGCGCGGCACGAGAAGGTGGAGGGGAACGGCTTCATCGCGCGAGTCGCCGTTTCCGGCCGCGTGCTGCTGACCGACGAGGACGGTGAGTTCTGGGCGGAAGGGATCAATCCCGGAGGTCTGGCCGCCAGCGGCAGCACCGCGAACGAGGCGCTGGCGCAGTTCTGCCAGGATTTTCTGGCGGTGCTCTTCGACATCGCCGGCGAGGCCGAGGACTTCGAGCACTTCCGGAACCAGGTCCAGAGGTTCTTCGACGACACCAGCGCTCCCGCTCTGAAGGAGTGGGAGGAAGCGGTGCAGCAGGTCAGGGCCGGCCAGGTGGATGCCGACTGGCTGGCCCGGCGACCCGCCGAGACGCGATTGGGATGGGCCACGTCAAGAGGATGATGCGGTTCTTCGGGGTGCTGGGTTGCGCCAAGAAGCACCTCCCCTGATACGAGTCTCCATCCCCCCGCGGTAGTCACCCGCTCCGGCTTCCGATACCATCCCGGCGATGCGGAGCAGCGAAGGGTTCGTGTTCGTCCGGCGGGGGCTGCATCTCTACTACCACGTCCTCGGGGACGGAGCGGAGACGGTGCTCGTGCCCAACGCCAACTGGCTGGCGGAGCTGCTGCAGCCGCTGGCCGAGGGGCGGCGCCTGATCTTCTACGATCCGCGCAGCCGGGGACGGTCGAGCGCCGTCACCGACAGCCGCCACCTCAGCCTGGAGGAGGACGTGGCCGACCTCGAGGCGGTGCGGCGCTACTTCGGCCTCGAGAAGGTGTCGCTGCTCGGCGCTTCCTATCACGCGGCGGTCACCGCCCTCTACGCGCTGGAGAACCCGGAGCGGGTCGACCGCCTGCTGCTGGTCTGCCCGATCACGCCGCGCCGGCCGGGCGAATGGGAGCAGGAGCTGCCGACGGTGGAGGAGATGGTCTTTCCGCCGGGGATTCCGCGGCTCGAGGAGATGCGGCGCGAGGGGGTGGACCGCGACGATCCGGTGGCCTTCTGCCGCGCCTGGTTCACCTACTTCCTCCTGCCCGCCCAGATGGGGGAGCTGGCCGCCGCCGCCCGCTTTCCGCTGGAGGACATCTCCTCCTTCCCCAATGAGTGGCCGCAGCACACCATGAGCGTCTACTTCCGCCACATCGTCCCCAAGATGGAGAGGTGGGACTTCCGGCCGAGCCTTCAGGAGCTGCGCGCGCCGCTGCTGGTGATGCAGGGGACGGACGACCTGGTGCCCGTCGAGGCCTCGCGGGAGTGGGCCGCGCACGCGGCCAGCGGGCGCTTCCTCGCCCTCGAAGGCGCGGGCTCCCACCCTTACATCGAGCGCCCGAAGGACTTCTTCCCGGCGGCCGACACCTTCCTCAGGGGGGGCTGGCCGCGCGGCTCCGAGGTCGTGCCGCGCGAGGAGTGAGCGGGCGTCAGGGCTCGGGGCCGAACCGTTCGCCCTGGAAGCGGGCCTTCAGCCGGTGCCAGGCACCGTGGACCCCACCCACTCCGGCGCTGCCGCCGAGCAGGACCTCGAAGCGGGCCGTATCGCGGGCGAGCGCCTCGGCCGACAGGGCGTCGAGGGACGCCTCCAGGCCTTCTTCCAGGATCGGCGTCCAGTCCGCGGCGGCGAGGTCGGCGTCGCCGGTGGGGATCTCCTCGCCGAAGCGGGCCAAGGCCTCGGGGCTGCGCTCCTCCCAGAACGGATACTCGAAGGCCAGCGGCAGCAGCACGGCGTCGCGGATCCGGGAGGCGAGGTGGCCGATTCCCGAGCGCAGCTTCACCGGGCGCTCGCGCGGATCGGTGAAGCGGCCCTCGGCGGCGATCCACAGGGCGGTGTCCGGGCGGGCGAGGATCTCCTGCGAGACGCTGAGGAACCGCCGGGCGCCGCGGGCCGTGCCGGGCTCGATGCCGAAGAACCCCAGCTTCTCGAAGAACCTGTGCTTGCCGAGCGCGGCGGCATCGATCGGGCCGTAGTGGGTGCGGTCCGGGAACAGGCTCACCGCCAGTTGCAGGCAGATCAGCGGATCCCACCAGGACGGATGGTTGCAGTAGACGACCAGCGGCTTGCCGCGCAGGGCGACCGGATCGGGCCGCTGGGCCTTCGACAGGCGCACGGCATGGAAGTGCCGGGCGAGGTAGCGCTCGCAATAGCGGCCGAACGCCGAGACGAGGAGTGGCGAGACCTCGGGGGATCTCTCCGTGTCCTGCCGCCGTTCGGGCGCCCTCTCAGCGTCCGTTCCATCCATGGGCCGACCATCCTCCTGGGCGGCTAGGTTATGCAAAGTTCGCTCCGAGTTGACCGCGGGACCGCAGGGACATCAGGGACGGCAGAGAGGCTCAGGGCGGCTCGCCCTCGCGGCTCTCGAGGTCGAGGAGCCAGCGTTTGCGCTGGACGCCGCCGACGTAGTCTCCGGCGCCGCCGTCGTCGGCCACCACGCGATGGCAGGGAATGACGACCGGCAGGGGATTGGCGAGCAGGATGGCGGCGATCTCGTGGCCGCAGTCGGGCCGCCCGATGGCCTCGGCGAGGGCGCGGCAGGTGCGGGTCCTGCCGTAGGGGACCTTGGCCGCCTCCTTGAGCACGCGCCGGGCCACCGGATCGACTCCCGCGGCGCAGAGATCGAACTCCAGGTCGAGCCGCCGGCGGGCGCCGGCGAAGTATTCCGCGAGCCGGCCGAAGACCTCGTCGAGGACCTCCGACTCGCCGATCTGGTGGAACGGCGTGAAGGCGGCCCGCTCGGGCTCCGCCGGCTCGATGGTGACGCGGGTCACCGCCGTCCCCAGGAGCTCGACGCCCAGGGAGCCGATGGGCGAGGGCATCAGGACCCGGACGGTCGGCGCCGCGCTGTCCCGCGCGGGAGCGGTCCCTTGCTGGGCTTCCATCGCCGGAAGAGGTTAACACGCAAAACCTGCTCGGGCGATCCGCTGTCCCGAGCTCCACGCCCGGAGGAGAGCCGGCCCGCAAGCAGATTTCCACCTGCCGCCTTTTGTTACCCGTCAGGCCGGACGAACGATCCATTCATGTCTCCTGGTGGAAAGATGGTACCGCTGAAGGCAATCCTGGTGGCATTGATAAATTCCTGATCCGAAAGGACTTATGCTTGATGAGCACGCCCCGGTGCGGATACATTTCCGGATGTGGAAATGTTTGCTCTGCTCGGGGAGACCCTCCGCCGGCTGCGCCGGGACAAGGGCCTGACCCTGGAGGAGCTCGGCAAGGCCGCCGAGCTCGGCCGCGGTCAGCTCTCGCGCATCGAGAACGACCGCCAGGAGGCGACGCTCTCCACCCTGGGCAAGATCCTGCGGGCCCAGGGGGTGAGCCGGCGGGAGTTCTTCCGCCGCTACGACCTCGTGGAGTCCGAGGCGCTGGCGGTGGAGCGCCAGAAGCATGGCGGGGCCTCTCCCGGCGAGGGCAACTGGCCGCAGGAGATCCAGGACGTGCTGAGCCGGGTCGAGTCCTTCGTCGACGTGACCCTCCACCAGCCGCATCCGGTGGCGCAGGGCGCCATCGAGGTCGGCGATCTGGTGGTCCTCTTCCGCGTCGTACCGAAGAACGCCGCGCCCGGGACGCCGGCCGTCGAGCCGCCCGCGAGCCCGCGGCCCGCCCGGGCCCGCAAGCCCGGCGGCCGGCGCAAGCGCTGAGCGGCGCTCAAGGGGGCGGCCGGGGATTTGCGCGCGAAGTTTCCGGTCCAGGCCACGGAATCCTCTCCAGTGGACCATCAGAGGGGATAAATGGCCGGAAACGGTTTTCCGGCGATTCCCGTAAGTGCAATCCTGTCAGTGAGTTGTGCTTGCAATGCGTATCGGGAAGCCGATACATTTCACGCATGACCATGTTCAATAACCTGGGCCGCACGCTCAGCCTTCTGCGCGAGCTGCGGGGCAAGAGCCAGGCCCTCGTCGCCCGTGAGGCGGGGATCGGCAAGAGTCAGCTCTCCAAGTACGAGAACGGCAAGGAGCTGCCCAAGCTGGACTCGCTGGAGAAGGTGCTGAACGCGCTGAACGTCGGATACTTCGAGTTCTTCTACACGCTGAACCTGGTGGACCGCCGGGCCGCCGACCTCGACCGGGCCGCCGAGTCGGACGGCTCCGGGGAGCCGCTGCCCCTCTACATGCCCCCCATCGGCGACGACCTGGTCGCCGGCACCACCGACCAGGCCTTCGGCCAGGTGTTCACCGATCTCCTGGTCCTCTACCGGCGGATCTTCGAGCAGCGGGTCCTCGCCGGCGCCCGGCCGGACGACGTCACCTGACCGGCGCGATCCGCACGGCCAGCTCCTCCCAGCGCGCGGTGGCGAGCTCGCCACCGAGGTCCGCGTCGCCGCGGTAGTCGCGCGCGGGGATGCGGCGGCAGGGGACGCGGAAGGTGGTCGCTCCCGCCAGCGGGAAGGGATCGAGGCGGACCTCGCCGTCCGCGGGCTCGATCCGCAGCCCCCGCCGCTCGGCCGGCTCGCGCGATGCCATGCAGGCGGCGAGCGAGATCTGGTCCGCGAGGTCGATCAGCCGGTAGTCCGCCTCCAGCTCCGCGCGGGGCACGCCGGTCTCCTCGCTCAAGGTCCGCTCGTAGTCCGCCAGGAAGTCCAGGAAGGGCTCCCAGCCCGCCTCGCCCCGGCGGTTGTGGAAGAGGTTGAGCGCGTGGCGGGCGATGAGGCGGGCAGCGTAGGGGCGCTCGGCGGCGAAGCGGCAGACGCCGCGCTCCCAGAGCTCGATCCGCTCCCCTTCAGAGAGGGTGATGAAATCGTGCGGGCGGCCGCGCCCGGCGTCCCAGCGCGGCGCGGCGTCCGCCTCGCGCCAGCCGTTGTCGTGCTCGCGGGCGGCGAACAGCAGGTCGGCGCGGCGCGGGTGGGCCGGCAGGCCGTCGGCGCGCCACAGCGAGAGCAGCTCGCCGGCGAGGTGGGCGTGGTCGGGCTGGGTGACGAGGCGCAGGGCGGAGCCTTCCGGGACGACGATCATGCCGGGGAGCTTACCGCTGGTAGTATGCCGTCCACATCATGGACAGCAAGAAGATCAGCCGCGAGGACGCGCTCGCCTACCACGCCCAGGGACGCAAGGGGAAGATCCAGGTCGTCCCCACCAAGCCCACCGCCACGCAGCGGGACCTCTCGCTGGCCTACAGCCCGGGGGTCGCCTACCCCTGCCAGGAGATCGCCCGCGATCCCCTGCTCGCCTGGGAGTACACGGCCCGCGGCAACCTGGTGGGGGTGATCAGCAACGGCACCGCGGTGCTGGGGCTGGGCAACATCGGCGCCCTGGCCGGCAAGCCGGTCATGGAAGGGAAGGGGGTGCTGTTCAAGCGCTTCGCCGACATCGACGTCTTCGACATCGAGGTCGACACCACCGACCCCGAGGAGCTCATCCGCACGGTCAAGCTCCTCGAGCCGACCTTCGGCGGCATCAACCTCGAGGACATCCGCTCCCCCGAGTGCTTCGAGATCGAGCGCCGGCTGAAGGCCGAGATGAGCATCCCCGTGTTCCACGACGACCAGCACGGCACGGCGATCATCTCCGGCGCCGCGCTGCTCAACGCGCTCGCCGTGGCCGGCAAGCGGCTGGCCGAGGTCCGCATCGTCTTCTCCGGCGCCGGCGCGGCGGCCCTCGCCTGCGCCGGCCTCTATCTGGAGCTCGGGGCGCGGCGGGAGAACATCGTCCTCTGCGACAAGGCGGGGGTGATCTACCGGGGCCGCACCGAGGACATGGACCCCTACAAGGGGCTGCTCGCCGCCGACACCCCGGCCCGCACCCTCACCGAGGCCCTGGTGGGCGCCGACGTCTTCATCGGTCTCTCGGTGGGCGGCGTGGTGACGCCGGAGATGATCCGCGCCATGGCCCGCGACCCGATCGTCTTCGCGCTGGCCAATCCCGACCCCGAGATCGGCTACGAGGAGGTGCGGGCCGCCCGCGCGGACGCCATCATCGCCACCGGCCGCAGCGACTACCCCAACCAGGTCAACAACGTGCTCGGCTTCCCCTTCCTCTTCCGCGGCGCTCTCGACGTGCGGGCCACCGACATCAACGACGCGATGAAGCTCGCCGCGGTCAAGGCCCTGGCCGAGCTCGCCCGCGAGGACGTGCCCGACGCCGTGCTGCGGGCCTACGGCCTCGAGTCGCTGCGCTTCGGCCGCGAGTACCTGATCCCCAAGCCGTTCGACTACCGCGTGCTGCTGCGCGTACCGCCGGCGGTGGCGCGGGCGGCGATGGAGAGCGGCGTGGCGCGGGTGCCGATCGCGGACTTCCAGGCCTACCAGCGGCGGCTCGAGACGTTGATCTCCCGCCGCCTCGAGCTGATGCGCGGCATCATCGACCAGGCCCGGCGCTCGCCCCGGCGGGTGGTCTTCCCGGAGGGCGAGCACGAGCAGATCCTGCGCGCCGCCAAGGTCCTGGTCGACGAGGGGATCGCCCACCCCATCCTGCTCGCCCGCCGCGAGGTGATCGCCGAGCGGCTGCGCGCCCTCGACCTCGCCGAGGACCGGGTGACGATCCTCCACAACGAGAGCTCGGGGCAGTTCGACGCCTACGTCCGCCACTTCCACGAGATGCGCCGCCGCGACGGCATGACGCTCGTCGAGGCCCGCAAGCGGATGCGCCAGCGCAACTACTTCGGCGCCATGATGGTCGAGCGGGGGGACGCCGACGGCCTGATCTCGGGCCTCACCCAGTCCTACCCCGAGACCATCCGTCCAGCCCTCCAGATCGTCGGCATCCGCAACGGCGTCCGGCGGGTCTCCGGGGCCTACGTCCTGATCCTCCAGGACCGCCTGTTCTTCCTCGCCGACACCACGGTGAACATCGACCCCGGCCCCGAGGAGCTGGCCGAGATCGCCCTGCTCACCGTCGGCTTCGCCCGGCGCTTCGGCATCGTCCCGCGGGTCGCCATGCTGTCGTTCTCGAACTTCGGATCGAACCACCACCCCGCGGCGCGCAAGGTGCGCCGCGCCACCGAGATCGTCTCCCGCCTCGACCCCGGCCTCGAGATCGACGGCGAGATGCAGGCGGACACCGCCGTCTTCGAGCAGATCCTCCACGAGAGCTACCCCTGGAGCCGGCTCAAGCAGCCGGCCAACGTGCTCATCTTCCCCGAGCTGCAGTCGGCCAACATCGCCTACAAGCTGATCTGGCGGCTGGCCGGAGCCGAGTCGATCGGGCCGGTCCTGCTGGGGATGGCGAAGCCCGTCCACGTCCTGCAGAGCGGCCTCGAGGTCGGCGACATCGTGAACATGACCGCCCTCTGCGTGGTGGACGCGCAGGAGCTCCAGCCGTGACGGGTCGCGCGCGGGGCCTCTCCCTGGTAAAATCGGGACTCTCGGCTTTTCCCTGAAGGAGGCTTGCTTATGAAGCGCGTTTCGACTCTCGCCGTTTGCGGTGCCCTGCTGCTCGCGATCGTCGCGGCTCCGGGGCTGACCCGGGCGGCGGCCAAGAAGGGGGGCAGCGACAAGCCCCGCATCGCCGTCCTCGAATTCAAGAACAAGGCGGACAACCAGTGGTGGTACCACGGCGGCGCCACGGCCGCCCAGGACGTGTTCGTCACCGAGCTGGTCAAGAGCGGCAAGTTCCGCGTCGTCGAGCGCGAGCAGCTCGAGGCGCTGATGAAGGAGAAGGGCCTCGCCCTCTCGGGCGACGTCGATCCGTCGACCGCCGTCCGCATCGGCAAGCTGCTCGGCGTCAACTACCTGCTGACGGGCGCCGTGACCGAGTACGGCAACACCAACGTGGGCGGCGGCGGCGGCGGCGTCTTCGCCGGCAAGAAGAAGTTCGTGGCGGCGCTGAACGCCCGCCTGATCGACACCAGCACGGGCGAGATCGCCTGGGCCGACGAGGCCAGCCAGGAGGAGACCAGCGTCAAGGTGTCGGTCTTCGGCTACGGCGGCGGCGTCGACGACGAGCGGATGTTCGACAAGGTGATGAAGCCCTGCATCCAGAAGCTGGTCGCCAGCCTCAAGGCGGCCGACCTGTAGTCCTCTTCCCTCGTCTTTTCCCCTCGTCGTAAGGCGAGAGGGCACCCCGCGGGGTGCCCTCTCGTTTTTCTACATGCCCTTGAAGTTCACCCTCAGGGTGGTCCACATCTTGACCCGCACCCCGTCGCGGGTGGCCGGCTGGAAGGTGGCCCGCTTGGCCGCGTCCAGGGCCGCCTCGTCGAACCCGAAGCCCGCCTTGGCGCCGATGCGGTCGGCGTCGAGGACCCGGCCGCGCTCGTCGACCAGCACCTTGATGTCCACCTGGGCGGCGCGGTTGAGGCGCTGCGCCGCCGGGGGATAGCGGGGATCGAGCTTGGAGGTCAGCTTCGGGG
Organism: Thermoanaerobaculia bacterium; assembly: GCA_036402955.1. Taxonomy (GTDB): domain Bacteria; phylum Acidobacteriota; class Thermoanaerobaculia; order Multivoradales; family UBA5704; genus DATARR01. Next base: position 7,916 of record DASWRX010000294.1, on the reverse strand, counting down.
CGAGGACGCCCGGGCCGGGCTGCACGAGGTCTCCCACCTGCACCTGCTGCTTGGGAGCGGCCGGCTGCGGCGGGGTCGAGCCGGACTGGGCCGGGGCGCCGGCCGGCGGCTGGCTGGCCGGCGAGCCGGGCTGCGGGACCGCCGTCTGCGGCGCCGGCGCGGCGGGCTCGGGCTTCTGGGCGCGGGTCTCGACCGGCGCGGGAGCCGGCTCCTGCTTGTCGGCGACGCGCTCCGGCTTCGCCCGTTCCGCCGGCTCCGCCGGCCCCTTCTTGCTGTCGGCGAGCTGCTGCTGGAGCTGCTTGATGCGGTCGTCGTACTGCCCCTTGAGCTTGTTCTCCATGTCCTTGCTGCGGGCGTCGAACATCTTCTGGATCTGCGCCTGGAGCTCCTCCGGCGTGGGCGCGGCCGCCGCCCCCGGAGCGGTCGCGGGCACCCCCACCGGCGGCGCGGTCCCCGGCATCGAGGCCGTCTGCACGGTCGGCGAGACGGCGGGGCGCGGTGGCGCGGCGGCCTGCGCCGTCCCGCCCCCGCGCCCGAACAGGAAGTAGCCGCCGGCGGCCAGGGCGATCGCGGCGGCCGCGGCGACGCCGATCCACAGCCCCTTCTTCGCGGGCTCCGCCTCCCTGGCGGCCTGCGACCGGGCGCCCGACCAGGTGCCCGTGCCCTCGCGCACGCCGGTCGATTCGCGGGGGTCCTGCGCGGCCATCGCGGCCATCGCGGCCGTCCCGGCCATCCCGGCGGCGGCCACGGGGGCCACGGCGGCGAGGGTCGGGGCCGCCGGGCGCGGCGTCAGCTCGAGCTTCCGCTCGGCCTGCATCTCCTGGCTCTCCCGCTCGATCTCATCGCGGAAGAGGTTGTGCATGAAGAAGGCGAGATTGAACGTGGTCGGGCTGAAGTGGCCGTCGATCATCAGCTTCGACAGCGTCTTGTGCCAGGTGCCCGCGTCGGCGATCCGCTGGTCGCGGGGCGCCAGGCTCTTCTTGAGCAGCGCCGCGACCGGCGCCGGCAGCGGCACCCCCTCGTTGGGCAGCGTGACGGCGTCGATCAGCCCGGCGTAGCCCTCGGGGAGAGCGGCCGGCAGGCGCTCGCCGGTCAGCAGCTCGTAGAGGAGGACGCCCAGGGAGTAGACGTCGTCGGACTTGCCCAAGGGCGCGCCGGCCAGGGTCTCGGGCGACAGGTAGGGGCGCAGCGCCTCGTCCTGCCAGCCGCCGGCCGCCAGGTCGCGCAGCCCGGGGGCCACCTCGAAGCCGAGCAGCCGGGTCTCGCCCTCGTTCGAGATCATCACCAGGTGCGGCACCAGGAACCCGTGCAGCAGCCGCTCGTCCTGCAGCCGGCTCTCGTAGGCCGCGGCGAGGGCGAGCGAGATCCGCTCGGCGATCAGCAGCGCGTGGTCGGTGGGGACGGGGGAGTGCTGGCGGGCGGCCTGGGCGAAGACGGTCGCCAGGTTCTTGCCCGAGATGTAGTCGTAGGCCGTGTAGGGAAAGCTCCGCACGCGGCCGAGATCGACGCCGTTGCCGATGTTGGGGCTCTTCAGGAGCTCCTGGACGGGCCCCCGCCCGGAGACCCTGGCCCACAGCTTCTCGCCATCGATCCCCTTGCCGTTGAGCACGCGCAGCAGCACCACCTGCTCGATGCCCTCCTTGCCGGCCCTGCCGGCGCGGAAGGTCTCGCCGAGCGGGTCTTCGGACAATTTCTTGAGCAGCAGAAACTTTCCAAACTCCTCCGGGATGTTCATACGAGGTCTCCTCTCGGAACGGCGCGCCGCCGTTACGAAGAAGCGGCCCTCCACTCGGAAGGGCGGCGCGTCAAAGCTTGTTTATGGACTCGTTCCTATATTGCTTGATACACCAGCAATCCGGAACTGTCAATCGAGACGTGCCGTTCCGAGGGATCGACCAGGGGATGGACCAGGGGCTCAGCGGCCGGCCTGGCGCTCGCGCCGCTCCGCCGCCCAGCGGTCGCGCCAGTACTTGCGCTGCCAGATCTCGACGTTGCGGTTGTGCTCGGCGAGGGTCTGGGCGAAGACGTGGGTGCCGTCGTTGCGGCTCACGAAGTAGAGATAGGGCACGTCCGCCGGCGCCGCGGCGGCGGCGAGGCTGGCGAGCCCGGGCGAGCAGATGGGGCCGGGGGGGAGGCCGGCGTAGCGGTAGGTGTTGTAGGGGGAGTCCATCCGCAGGTCCTCCTTGCGGATGTTGCCGTTCCACCGGCCGACGCGCTTGAGGGCGTAGATCACGGTGGGGTCCGCGGCCAGCCCGATCCTGCGGTCCAGCCGGTTGCGGTAGACGGCGGCGATCAGCGGCCGGTCGGAGGAGGCCTTGGCCTCCTTCTCGACGATGCTCGCCAGGGTGACGATCCGCCGCACGGTCCGCCCCGGGGGCCCTTGAGCGATCAGCGGGCGGACGTCGCGCTCGAAACGCCGGCGGAAGGTCTTCACCAGGGTCTCGACGATCTCCCGCTCGCGGGTGCCGGAGGCGAAGTTGTAGGTCTCCGGGAACAGGTAGCCCTCGAGGTCCGGCGCGTCGGGATCGAGGTCGGCGATCAGCTTCGGGGAGCGCATCAGGTCCAGGAAGACCTCGCGCCGGCCGAATTTCGCCCGCGCGAGCTGGTCGGCGATCTCCTCGAGCGTCAGCCCCTCGACGATCGTCACGAAGCGGGAGACGGTCTGCCCGCGCACCAGCATGCCCAGCACCTGCGGCGTCGTCTTGGCGCCCTTGAACAGGTACTGCCCGGCCTGCAGCTTGGGGTTCCCCTTGAAGACGAGATAGATGCGGGCCAGCTTGCCGTTGACGATCACCCCCGCCCGCTCGAGCTTGTCGAGGACCTGGCCCGCCGCCGTGCCGGGCGGGATGGTGACCAGCTTCTCGCTCTCCTCATAGCCCTTGTAGGGGCGCTGGAGGCCCCAGGTGGACCAGGCCATCTGCCCGGCCGGCACCAGGATCAGCAGCAACAGGATCGCCAGGCCGATCCGCCGGCCGTTCCCCGTCCTGCCGCCGCGCGCCCCTGTCTTGCCTCGTGCCACCGCGTCTCCTCAGGTTGTTTCCTCGGGATGCCGTCCCTTGGGGTCCGTGCCCCGGTCGAGGGCGTCCTGCAACAGGATCTGGGCGGCGACGGCGTCGAGCCGCCCCGTCTCCCGCCGCGCGTCGATCCCGGCCTGGCGCAGCCGCCGCGCCGCCTCGACGCTGGTCAGCGCCTCGTCGACCAGCTCCAGGGGGAGGCCGGTCATCGCGGTCAGGCGCGCGCCGAAGCGGCGCACCCGCTCGGCCACCGGCCCGCGGTTGCCGTAGAGGTCCACCGGCTCGCCGAGGATCAGCCGCCCGACCCCTTCCCGGCGCGCGATCTCGGCGATCTGCCGCAGGGCCGAGCGGTCGTTGCGGCGCTCCAGGGTGGTGAGGGGGACGGCGAGCCGGCCGTCCGGATCCGAGATCGCCAGTCCGATCCGCTTCTCGCCGAAGTCGATGCCGAGGGAGCGCACGCCGGGGTCCATCCTGGCGCATTGTACCTCCGCTTTGTAAGCCCGTTGCCTTGCCGCCGCCGCGGGTGGCCGCCCGGGAGCGATGTGCTAGGATCGCTCGCCCGGTCCGCCGGCCGCGCCGGCGGCCGGCAACTCCCCCAAAGCCGTTTCACAGGAGAGGTCATGGACGACGTCGTTATCTTGAGCGCGGTGCGCACGCCGATCGGAGTTTTCCAGGGTGCGCTCTCGGGCCTTTCCGCGCACGCGCTCGGAGCGCGCGCCATCGCCGCCGCCGTCGAGCGCGCGGGCCTGACGCCGGAGGAGATCCAGCAGGTCAACATGGGCTGCGTGCTGACCGCCGGCCAGGGCCAGGCCCCCGCCCGCCAGGCGGCGATCGCCGCCGGCTGCCCGGTCGCCACCGGCGCCATCACCCTCAACAAGGTCTGCGGCTCAGGGATGCGGGCGGCGATGATCGCCGCCAACGACCTGCGCTGCGGCGATTTCAAATACGTCGTGGCCGGCGGCATGGAGAGCATGAGCCAGGCCCCCTATCTGGCGCCCGGCGTCCGCGACGGCCTGCGCCTCGGCCACGGCAAGCTGATCGACTCGATGGTCCACGACGGCCTGTGGGACCCCTACGGCGACCTCCACATGGGCAGTTGCGCCGAGACCTGCGCCGCCGAGTACGAGTTCAGCCGCGAGGAGCAGGACGCCTACTCCCTCGAGAGCTACCGGCGCTCCCGCGAGGCGACCGACAGGGGGCTGTTCGCCGAGGAGATCGTCCCCGTCCGCATCCCCGGCAAGAAGGGGGAGACGGTCGTCGACCGCGACGAGGAGCCGTTCAAGGCCGACCTCGCCAAGATCGCGACGCTGCGCCCCGCCTTCCAGAAGGAGGGCGGCACCGTCACCGCCGGCAACGCCAGCAAGATCAACGACGGCGCCGCCGCGTTGACGCTGACGACGGCGGCGGAGGCGGCCCGCCGGGGCCTGAAGCCGCTCGCCCGGATCGTGGCCCACTCCTCGCTCGCCCAGAAGCCCGAATGGTTCACCACCGCGCCGGCCGGAGCGGTCCGCCAGGTCCTCGAGCGGGCCGGCCTCGCGGCGGCCGACATCGACCTGTGGGAGGTCAACGAGGCCTTCGCGGTGGTGGCGCTCGCCTTCCTGCGCGACCTCGGGCTGTCTCCCGACCGCGTCAACGTCCGCGGCGGCGCGGTGTCGCTCGGCCACCCGATCGGCGCCTCCGGGGCCCGCATCCTGGTCACCCTGCTGCACGCGATGCGCGAGCGCGGCGCCCGCCGGGGCTGCGCCGCGATCTGCATCGGCGGCGGCGAGGCTACCGCGATGATCGTCGAGCGCGTAGACTAGCCCGGCTCTCATGCGCGGATACCGTCTCACGCCTCCGGCCCTGCTCCTGTCGCTCTGTCTCGCCCCGCCCGTCGGAGCGCAGACGGCGGCGGCGCCCCAGCAGCAGCAGCCGGCCCCCTCAGCGGTGCCGCCGGCCGTCGTGCCCACGGAGCCGCGCGGTCCGATCACGCCCGTGGCCCCGCCGATCCCCCCTGGCGCGGCGCCGCCGGGCGGCGCGCCGCAGACGCCGCCGGCCGCGCCGCCCGCGGTGCCTCCCGGGCCGCCCGGGGCGGGGCCGGGCCGGCTCGACTTCCAGCTCAAGTTCACCGGCGGCAAGGGCGGTGGCGCCGCCGGCAGCGCCGCCAACCTCGAGTACAAGCGCGAGGATTACGCGGTGCTCTCGGGCGAGGTCCGGCTCAAGTATCAGGACCTCGACCTCAAGGCCGACGAGGCGGAGATCGATCTGACCACCAGGAACGTCGTCGCCCTCGGCAACGTCATTCTCGACCAGGGGCCGCGGCGCCTGTCGGGCGACTCGCTGACGTTCAATCTCGATACCAAGACGGGGACCATCCATCACGCCACGGGCCAGGTCGCGCCCGATTACTACTTCAAGGGCGAAGAGGTCGACAAGACGGGCGACAACACCTACGTCATCAAGAACGGCGTCTTCACCTCCTGCAGCCAGCCGGTCCCCGACTGGAGCTTCCGGGTGCGGCGGGCGGAGATCGAGGTCGAGGGCTATGCCCACGCGCACAACACCTCGATGCTGGTCAAGCAGCTCCCGGTCCTCTATCTGCCCTACCTCCTCTGGCCGGTCCGGACTGAGCGCAGCTCCGGTCTCCTCGTCCCCAACATCGGCTATTCCCAGCGGCGCGGCGCCGAGCTCGGGCTCGCCTATTTCCAGACCCTGGGCCGCAGCTACGACACCACCTTCCATCTCGACGCCTACTCCTCGAGCTTCCTCGGCCTCGGCGACGAGTTCCGCTACGCGCCGACGCAGGGGACCAAGGGGAACTTCCTCGGCTACCTGGTGCGCGACCCGGACCTGGGCAAGTGGCGCTGGAAGGTCCAGCTCAACCACGATACCGAGGACCTGCCGTGGGGGATGCGCGGCGTCGTCCAGTACCAGAACTACTCGGACTTCAATTTCTTCCGCGACTTCGAGCGCGATTTCAACACCAACACCCTGCGCTTCATCGACAGCCGCGCCTTCGTGACCGGCAACTGGGGGCCGCACCTCCTCAACCTGCTGCTCGACAGCCGCGAGGTCTTCCTCAACCAGCAGAACGACACGCTCACCCAGCGCAAGCTGCCCGAGCTCAAGTATTCGCTGCGCTCCACCCAGATCGCCAGGAGCCCGTTCTACCTGGAGCTCGACTCCTCGGTCGACTACCTCAGCATCGACCGGCCCGGCAGCGGCCAGCCGGGGACCTACACCGGGAGGTACGGCCGCTTCGACCTCTTCCCGCAGGTGACGCTGCCGGTGCGCACCTTCCCCTGGCTCAACCTGTCGGTGAGCGGCGGCGAGCGGCTCACCTGGTACGGCAACACCCTGAACGCCGACCAGTCCGCCTTCTCGGGCAACAGCCTGACGCGCACCTTCCCCTTCGCCAGCGCCCAGATCGTCGGCCCCTCCTTCTCACGGATCTTCAACTGGAAGCTGGGGGACCTCGGCAAGTTCAAGCACATCATCGAGCCGCGGTTCACCTACACCTACCAGGGGGACGTCTCGAAGAACATCGCGGAGGTCCCCGTCTTCGACGAGGTGGACGCGCAGTCGGCGAGCAACGCCGGGCGCATCGCGCTGGACAACCGGCTGCTGGGCAAGCCCGACACGGAGACCGGCGTCGCCCGCGAGGTGCTGCTGTTCGAGGTGGCCCGCAACTACAGCCTCGACAAGACCCAGCCGCTCCAGCGGTCGCAGGACGGCACGGTGGTGACGACCGCGGGGCCCCTCGACGCCCTGCTGCGGTTCAACGCCACCGAGAAGATCGGCTTCACGGCCACGGCCTCCTACAACACCCTCTTCAAGGGGCTCGCCTCGACCAGCTTCACCGGCAACTATGGATTCGGCCTCTCCAACTACGTCGGCGCGACCTGGTTCACGAATTACCTCCCGCAGACGAAGGAGACGGTGAACAACCAGGTGCGGCTCAACGGCGCCCTGGCGATCCCGGCGTGGCACCTGCGCTTCGAGGCGCAGATCAGCTACGACATCCAGCAGAAGCTGATGCAGAACGATCAGATCGCGGTGGACTTCACCTCCCAGTGCTACGCCTGGCGTCTCGAGTTCCGCGACTTCCGGACCGGCACCGGAACCCTGGCGGGACAGGTGGCGAACGACCGGGAGATCCGCTTCTCGCTGTCGCTCAAGAACGTCGGCACGTTCCTCGACCTCAACAGCCGCAGCTCGACGGTTCAGCCGTAGCCGCTGCGGAGAGGGTTTTCTCGGAGGCATCATGAAGGGCCTGATCCTTTCGGGAGGCAAGGGGACGCGCCTGCGCCCGCTCACCCACACCTCCGCCAAGCAGCTCGTGCCGGTGGCCAACCGGCCGGTGCTGTTCTACGGCATCGACGCGATGGCCCATGCCGGGATCACCGAGATCGGGATCATCATCGCGCCCGAGACCGGCGAGGAGATCAAGGAGGTCGCCGGCGACGGGTCGCAGTTCGGCGTCAAGATCACCTACATCTTGCAGGACGAGCCCGCGGGCCTCGCCCACGCGGTCCTGACCGCCGAGCCGTTCCTGGGCGACTCGCCGTTCGTCATGTACCTGGGCGACAACCTGCTCCAGGGCGGGATCGACGACCTCGTCGCGGCGTTCAAGGCCGGCGAGCCGGACGCGCTGATCCTCCTGACGCCGGTGTCGGACCCCCAGCACTTCGGCGTCGCCGAGCTGGACGGCGACCGCGTCGTCGCGCTGGCCGAGAAGCCGCCGGAGCCCAAGACGAACCTCGCGCTCGTCGGCGTCTACATGTTCAAGTCCTTGATCCACGACGCGGCGCGCGCGATCACGCCGTCGGCGCGCGGCGAGCTGGAGATCACCGACGCGATCCAGCACCTGGTCAACACCGACCGCCGCGTCGAGCCGCACATCGTCCAGGGCTGGTGGAAGGA
>DASWRX010000293.1:0-48489 GCA_036402955.1 Thermoanaerobaculia bacterium | reverse complement strand
GGGGGCATCTTTCGCAGCGTCGAGGATCTGATCGCGGCGATCCATGAATATCTGGCTCGTCACAATGAAGATCCCAAGCCCTTCATCTGGACGAAGACTGCCGGCGATCCTTGAGAAGGTCACACGTGACCGCCAAGCCCTGGTTAAGGACACATCTGCTTGACCCACTACACTAGATGTCGCTGATCACCTCCATGTCACACCTCCTCAAGAGAGGGGGATTCTTAATGTCAACAAGGAGTAATTTAGGCGACACACGGCCGAAGATAGCTTCATTCTCCGCCGTATAGGCAGATCAGGCACTCCCGTCGAGGCTGACCAGAATTCAATGGCGATATCGCGGGTCCAAGTCTGCGGTCGCGCGATAGGCCTACCAAAGTTCTTATACAGCATGCGTAGAGGCTCGGTCCCCAAGCGGGTGCACGCCTGGAGATGTCCGATCGACCCGTACACCGGGTACGCGCAAAGACAGTCCCAACCACTCCCTCTATAGGCAGTGCAGCACCTCCTCCACAAGAGACCTCTATGTGCAGAGACAGCGCCATGGCGTAGTGCACCACGACGTGAGCCGGAGGTGTCGCTGGTGCTGACTCTGTCGCTTGGCTGCTCAAGAACTCCGTGGCTTTGCTTAAGGAGAAGCGATCAGTCAAGACCTCAAAGACTCACGAAGTCGGTACTCCTTGATTCGAGGGTAACTTCGCTACGATTCCACCTTCCCTCTTTCAAGAAAAAAACAGCCTACGCTGAGAACTAAGTAAACAGTATTGCTATTACCGACCCACCTATAGTGACGTATAACGATGCCGGACGTTATCGGTGGAAAGCTGGTTACCACGACTTACGTTACCGAAGCTACAGTTCAGGGAATTTATTACTGCCCCCCAAGACTGCCATGGCACATAATTGTATAGGATCCGAATTAAGCCGGCGGTTCACCACAGATTGCGCTACCATAATGGCAGCTTTGGCATTCAGGGAAAGTCACGGCCCAACAGAGAGCATAAACCATCCGAACGCCTAGGAAATTATCTTTAATGAACGAATCACAGAGGAGAAGATTTCTTACCGTACGGCAGGTCGCCCAGCTTCACCCCGGTATTTCGGAGCGAACACTGAGGCACTGGATATTCTGCGCGAAGGAACGCCGATCCTGGGAAAGAGGGAAGGTCAGGATAATCCCTGGGAACGGATTCGACCAAGTTATGATTCGCAAGGGGACGAAAATCCTCATCGACGAGATCGCCTTGTTCGACTGGCTCGATGGCTAGCCCGGATTTCTCACCAACATGTCAGGGTAATCGTTTGTTGTGGTTCGAGGGCCCGTGAGGGCTCACCCCGCTCAATTGTGAGTACCGAGCGGAGAACGGTAAGACCTCGCCCTGCCCCACCGCCGGGTCTCGGCGGCAGGCGAGCCCGAGTTTGGTCAGGAGTTCGGGAGAGTCACCGCGCTGGGGTGATCCAGAGCTTTGGAGGTGGCGCGGAGCAGGTAGCTCTTCGGCTCGACATCGCAGAGCTTGGCGGTTTCGATCAGGCTGTAGAACAGAGCGGCGACTTCGCAGCCGCGACGCGAGCGAGAGCCGTAGTGATTCTTGCGGCCGACCACCAGTCCTCGCAAGGCACGCTCGTCGTTCTTACGAGAAGGTGACGGGACAACGGCTGTCGGCCAGTTCCTTCTACAATCGCTTCACTCCGGCGTTTACCCGCTTTCTGCGGGAACTGCTGGCCGTGGAGCAGCTCAGTCGCTGCGCCGAAGGTGAGGCGGCGGTACTGGGTGAGATCCAGGATGTCCTGTGTGTGGATTCCACCATCGTCCGGCTTCACGACGCTCTGGCCGATTGCTGGCCGGCCTGCCGGACCAACCACACCTTGGCGGCGGTAAAGTTGCGCACGGTTCTCAATGTCCGCGGCATGGGGCCACAACGCATCAAGATCACCTCGGAACGAGTCCACGACGGTCCGGTTCTGCGCGCTCGCCTTCACCGAAGCCATCGGTGGCCGTGCCGTGGCAGTAGAAGGCTTGGGGCTGCGCGACATCCGTTCCCGGTTGCGCCGTGCCGTGCTCGATGCCGAAGCGGAGATCTGTTTTCATCGGCGATCACCAGCCGCGGCACGCTCATTCCACGGGCTCGCAGGTCGCGCAGCAGCCGACCCCAGGCTTCGGCCGACTCACGGTACCCGCTCTCCACCGCCAGAACCACTTTGCGGCCATCGCGAAGCCCCGCCACGATCACCAGCAGCGGCGTCTTGTCCTTCTCCAAGCCGGTCTTGACGTAGATTCCGTCCGCCCAGAGGTACACCGGCTCGATCCCGCGCAAATCGCGTCGGCTCCAGGCCTCGAACTCCGGAACCCACTTGCCCCGCAGCCGCTCGATCGAATTCGGCGACAACGGCACCCCTTCACCCAGCAAGCCTCGCAGAGCCAACTCGAAATCTCCCTGAGCCAGACCGTGCAGGTACAACTGAGGTAACAACTCGCCCACTTCCCGGGTGCGACGTCGAAACAGCGGCAAAATGCGGCTCTCGACCGCCCTTCCAAGCCCCGCACCCGAGGACGGCGTACTTCCACCGTACCTCCCATCATCGCGAGCTTCCGGGGCTTGCCATGGCCATTGCGGTACACCGCCGGGGCATCCACGACTTCACGCCTCTCGCTCTTCGCCCGGTCCACCAGAGCCGTGACCTCCTCCTCGAGCAGGCTCTGGACGAACTCCTGGATCCTCCCTCGGCCATCTCTTCCAAGCTCTCCCACAACTCCCTTGACGCAAAGCGATCCCTGGTGCTCTGCTCTTCCATGGCGACGTCTCCTTTTTTACCGAATTCCCGGTGGTCTTGGTCGACCGGAAGGTTACGTCGCCCTCAGCTCATTTCCACACTTCTTGAGGGTACCTCAGTCGTCGACGAAGCGTGGGCTTTGCAGCAGTTCGAGAACCCGCTCTCTTTCTTCGGGCCGAAGAGCCCGGGCAGAGACCGGACGAGGACGAGCGGTCTCTCTGCCTGTTGGGGGGTACGCCGGCGGTAGATCATGGCCCGGGCTATGCCAAGCTCTCGGCAGGCGGCCAGGAGCCCCACCGTGGCGGAGAGCTCCTCGACCAAGCCCCTCAGCCGGTCTCGTCGTCCTCCGGGGTCGCCAAGCTGATGCCCAGGATCTCCGAGACCTTTTTTTGCACATCGATGATGGCTTCGGCGTGGCGCAATTTGCGCTCGAGCCGAGCTTGTCCCGCTCGAGCTGACGCACCTGCTGCTTGAGCTCGGTGACAGGATCGACCTTGCGTCCACGCGCCTTGCCCGGTCCATCCAACTCGCCCAGTTGGTGTTGCTTGCGCCACTTGCCCAACAGAGAAAAGTACAGCCCCTGTTTGCGCAAGAGGGCTCCAATTGCACCCGGTCCCTTGCAGAGATCGGCCGCCTGGACGATCTGCACCTTGTACTCGGCCGTGTACTGCCGGCGTTTGGGCTTGGCCACCACTTCCGAATCCGGGACCGAGCCCAAACGACGATCCGCTTGCCGCGCCGGGAAGTCGGGGGAGACGGCTGTCTTCCCCAACTCCCCGGCCTTCTCTCCGTTTGCCACACCTTCTGCTCTTCCTGAGACCTCGACCTCATTGTGCCCCTCCGGATCTACCCTAATTCATCAGGGCTCACCTGTCTCATGGAAGCTTGGCAGAGAGGGCTGTCTCCAGCCGGGGTGGCACAACCTTCGCGCGGTCAAGCGCAAGATCAGCGATACTGACCCATAGACGACCCAAGAGAACTCGCCCACCCCGAACTAATATCGGCTTCGAGATCGTTAATAAATGAGCAGCATTGCCCAAGCTCGGTAGATGTCCACGTACGGCGGCCTTGAGCGGATCTGGCGCCGGGCGGAAGGGAAGATCCTTCCCGCCCGACTATCTCTCCCGTCAGATATCGTCCGGTGATCTCAGCCTTGCGGCTTCTGGAACAGCTTGGCGTCCACGGGCGCGTTCACCTGCACGTCCGAGTACTTGATCTCCAGGAGCGGCTGGCCGTTCTGGAAGATGTTCACCTGATGGGCAATCTTGACACCCTGGACGTCACGGTAGTCGGAGTAGGCTGCTTCGGACAGCTGGCCGTTGAGCTCGAAGGCAATCTTGGTGACCAGGCTTGTCTGGGGATCGAGGAAGAAGCGCGTGGCATGACCCTGGGCGTCGGCGACCTCGACGACCTTGGCCGGCTTGCCGTTCACCTCGGCGTCCGGCAGCAGGCGGGCAGTGTAGTCAGCCTGGCCGGCGCGGCGCAGGACGTCCAAGCCGTAGAGCTCCTTCTCTCTAGCCTGCTCCGTAGTGTCCTGGCTCTGGGCGCCGAGGCTCATCCACCCTTGGGAGCCGTCGAAGCCCTGGATCATCGTCCCCATCGGGAGCTGGATCTCGGTGCGGTCCTTGTCGGGCAGCATGCGGTAGGAGACGACCGACGCGATCGCCATCGGCTGTGGAGCGCCGGGCGGGGTCATCGACCCGGAGCCCTTGGAGATCTGCGATTTCTGCTCGACGAAGGTCTGGCCGCCGAGAGCCTGCTGGGCCTTCCTGACGAGCTCCCGTCCCGCCGGATCGGCGGTCGCGGGGGCCGGAGCGGCGGTGGCCGTGGCCTTGGGCTTCCGCAGGTCCGGCTGCAGGAAGTCCACATCGGCGGCCGGGATGATCTCGACGTCGCCGAACTTCTTCTTCAGGGCCTCGGAGAAGACCGCGGCGTTCCCTGCCAGCACGACTGTCATCCGATCCGGATGGGTCTTCTCCCGCGCGAAGCGCTGGAGCTCGGCCGCGCTGACCTTCGAGAGATTGTCGTCGTAGCTCTCGAGGAACTCGCGGCCGTAGCCGAAGTGCATGGCCTGGAGCACCCGGGCGGCGATGCCCTCGGCAGTCTCGATCTCGAGCGGGAAGGCGCCGGTGAGGAAGGTCTTGGCCGGCCGCAGCTCGGACTCGGGCACGGGCTGCTGCTGGAGGGCGCGCAGCACGTCGAACGCGAGGCCCAGGACCTCGACGGTACTCTCGGTCTTGGTGAACGTCGAGACCTCGAAGAACCCCGGCTGGGTCTCCTCCTGGAAGGTGCTGTTAGCACCGTAGGAGAGGCCGCGCTTGCGGCGGATCTCCTCGTAGAGGCGGGCGCTGGGGCTGCCGCCGAGGACGGAGTTGTAGACCTCGGCCGTGTAGAGGGCCGGATCGCGGTAGGCGATGCCCACTTCGCCGAGGCGGATCTCGGTCTGCACGGCGTCCGTCTTGTCGATTACCACCACCCGCGTCTTGACGGGCTTCGGCGCGTCGAAGTCGGGGAGCCGCGCGGCCTCCCCTTTCTTCCAGCCGCCGAAGGCGCGCTCGGCGCGGGCGAAGGCATCCACCGGTTTGACGTCGCCGACCACCGCGAGGATGGTGCCGTTGGGAACCCAGAACCGCTGGTGGAAGGCGATGAGGTCGTCACGGGTCAGGCCGGCCAGCGACTGCGGGGTACCGGCGGTTGGCCGGCCGTAGGGATAGTCGCCGAAGATCAGCCGCCGCAGAGCGGTGTCGGCCAGATAGCCCGCTCTCTTCTGCTGGATCTGCAGGTTGCTCAGCGCTTGGCGGCGCCAGCGCTCGAGCTCGTCCTGCGGGAAGGTGGGATGGAGGACGACGTCGGAGAGCAGGTCGAAACCGAGGTCGATCTGGTCGGAGGTGACCGCCGAGCCGGCGTAGGCGGCCTCGGTGCCGGTGTTCGCGGCGAGGTTGCCCCCCACGAAATCGATGGTCTCGGCGATCTGCTGCGCCGTGCGGGTGGGCGTCCCCTTGGTCAGCAGCGAGGAGGTGGCCTCGGCCAAGCCCGACTTGCCGGCCGGCTCGTAGGCCTTGCCCGCGTCGAGGATCATGCGCAGCGAGACGAGCGGCTGATCGTGCTGCTCGATGATCACGACGCGCAGGCCGTTCGGCAGCGTCCGCTGCTCGAAGGCGGGGAAGTGGATCTCCTTGGCCGGAGCGGGCGGTGGCGGGGTCTCCTTACGCGCCTGCGGGGTGGCGGCCTTGGATGGCGCCTTGGCCGACGCCTTGTGCGCGGGAGCGGCGGCCTGGGCCAAGCCGGCGGCGGCGGTCGCCAGGAGCAGGCCGGCGGCGGCGAGGGTCTTCCAGGGTTGGAACCGGGTCATGGTTTCTTCTCCTCGCCCCTGCCGGCGGCCGGGCGCATGGATTCGGGGAGCATGTAGATCACGGTGCGGCTCTCGGGCTTGAAGTAGGTCTGCGCGGCCCGCTGGACGTCGGCGGCGGTGACCTTCTGGTACTCGACGAGCTGCCGGTTGACGAGCGACAGGTCGCCCAGGATCACCTTCGCGTAGCCGATGGCGTCCCCCTTGTCCTGCGCGGTCTGGCGGCCGAAGACGAGCTCGGAGATGAGTTGGTTCTTGGCCTTGACGAGTTCCGTCTCGGAAACCGGCGCGCTGCGCAGCAGGTCGACGGCGGCGAGCAGCTCCTTCTCGCCGTCCTCAGGCTTCTGGCCGCTCTGGAGGATGGAGAAGAAGTAGAAGACGCCGGGATCTTCCAGCACCAGGGTCGAGCCGTCCGCGGCGACGGCCATCTGCTTCTCGTAGACCATCCGCTTGTAGAGGCGCGAGCTCTCGCCGCCCGAGAGGATGTTGCCGGCCACCTGCAGGGCATAGACCTCTGGATTGATCGCCTCGGGAATGTGATAGGTGATCATCACGGCCGGCAGCGGCGTGTTCGGGTGATAGTCGACGGCGCGGCGCTCGGCCGTCTGGACCGGCTCCTTGGGGATGTCGCGCGGGATCGGCCGGCCTTTGGGGATCGAGCCGAAGTACTTCTCGACCCACTGGATCGTCTGCTCGGGATTCAGATCGCCGGAGACGACCACGGTGGCGTTGTTGGGCACATAGTAGAGGCTGTGAAAATCGCGCACGTCCTGGATGGTGGCGGCGTTGAGGTCGGCCATACTGCCGATAGTGTCGATACGGTAGGGGTGGGTGGTGTAAGTCTTGTCCAGCATCACCTCGAGGAGACGGCCGAAGGGCGGGTTCTCGACCCGCAGCCGGCGCTCTTCCTTGACCACGTCGCGCTCGGACTTGAAGTTCTCGTCCGAGACATCGAGGGAGCGCATGCGGTCGGCCTCCAGCCAGAGCACCCGTTCCAGGTAGTTGCTGGGGATGCTCTCGAAGTAGAGGGTGCGGTCGGCGTCGGTGGTGGCGTTGTAGCGGCCGCCGATCGAGGAGATGAAGTTCTTGTGCTCCTCGGGGCCGACGTTGGCCGAGCCCTTGAACATCAGGTGCTCGAACAGGTGGGCGAAGCCGCTGCGCCCCTTCTTCTCGTCCTTGGAGCCGACGTGGTACCAGACCTCGACGGTGGCGGCCGGCACCGCATGGTCTTCGTACATCAGCAGGTCGAGGCCGTTGGCGAGCTGGTGCTCGCGGACCTCCAGCTTCGGCGGCGTCACCTTGAGCGCATCCGCCGCCATGGCCGGAGCGGTCAACGCCAGGATGGCCGTCCCGGCGAGCAGAGCTTTGAGCATCCGAATCTCCTTTTGCATGATCGGAGGGTGAAGAGATCTCTCTATCGCGAATTCTTGTCTACGCAGCGAAAAGGCGCAAGTTGCGGATTGCCTCGAAATAAGGAGGCACGATAGCTTACCGCCATGAACAGACGATTCTTCTCCTGGATTCCGGCCCTGCTCCTCGCTTCGACCCCGCTGCTGGCGGCTCCTCCCCAGGCCTCGATCTCCCAGCCTATCCCGCCGCCGGCCGACGTGGCGGCCCCGCCGGCCGACGCCCAGGTCACGGCGAGCGGTCTCGCCTCCAAGGTGCTGACGCCCGGCACGGGGACCGAGCATCCGCTCCCCACCGACATGGTGAAGGTGAACTACACCGGCTGGACGACCGACGGCAAGTCGTTCGACTCCTCGGTCTCGCGCGGCCGTCCGGTGGTGCTGCCGCTGGGCAAGGTGATCGCCGGCTGGGGCGAGGGGCTGCAGCTCATGGTGGTGGGGGAGAAGCGGCGGCTCTGGATCCCCGCCAAGCTCGCCTACGAGGGCAAGGAGGGCAAGCCGCAGGGCATGCTGGTCTTCGACGTCGAGCTGCTGGACGTCCTGCGGGTGCCGCCGGCGCCGGCGGACGTGGCCGCGCCTCCCGCGGACGCCCAGAGGTCCAAGTCCGGCCTCGCCTGGAAGGTCCTGAAGCCGGGGACCGGCGCCCGCACCCCGAAGGCCACCAGCACCGTCCGCGTCCACTACACCGGCTGGACCACGGACGGCAAGATGTTCGACTCCTCCATCGCCAAGGGCGCGGCGGCCACCTTCGAGCTCACCAAGGTCATCCCCGGCTGGACCGAAGGGCTCCAGATGATGACTGAGGGAGAGACCCGCCGCTTCTGGATCCCCTCCCGCCAAGCTTACGACGGCGTTGCCGGCAAGCCGAAAGGAATGCTGGTGTTCGACATCGCGCTGCTGGAGGTCGTGAAGGAGTAGGGGGCCCCACATGGCCCGGAACGACCGCCAAGCCCCGCCGCCGCCCGATCCCGAGAACGGGATGTGGCAGGGGCGTAGCGTCGCCCGGCGGTTCGTGTCGCCGGACGGCCTGACCGTGCTGGTGGGGCGGACCGCGGAGGACAACGACATCCTCTCCCTCCGGCTGGGGAGCCCCCGGGACTTCTGGTTCCACGTCGCGGCGGAGTCCGGCTCCCACGTGGTGGTGCGCAATCCAGAGGGGCTCGACCGGTGCCCGAAGGAGACCGAGCAGCTCGCGGCGTCCCTCGCCGCCGGCTACAGCAAGGCGAAGAAGGGCGGGCGGGTGGCCGTCCACGCCTGCCGTTGCGAGGACGTCAGCAAGCCCCGCGGCTTCCCCCCCGGCAAGGTCCTCCTCGACCGTTTCAAGAGCCTGCAGGTCGCCCCCTGGCGACCGGACCCGGAGAAGACCGGATGAGCGGTTACAGCGACTGCAGGATCGACGAGGCGCCGCTGCGGGCCACCTCGCCCGGCTCGTCGATGTTCAGCGCCTTGAGGACGCCGTTCTCGATCACGGCGGCGTAGCGCTGCGAGCGGATGCCCATGCCGAAGGCGCGGGCGTCCAGCTCCAGGCCCATGGCGCGGGCGAAGTCGGCGCTGCCGTCGGCCAGGGGGACGATCTTGTCGCCCACGCCTTGGTGCTCGAACCAGGCCCTGAGCACGTCGAGGTCGTTGACCGTCGTGCCGGCCACCACGTCGGCCCCGCGGGATTTCAGGTGGTCCGCCAGCTCGATGAAGCCGGGCAGGTGATGGTCCGAGCAGACCGAGGTGAAGGCGCCGGGCACGGCGAACAGCACGACCTTCTTGCCCCGGAAGAAATCCTCCGTCCATACGTTTTCGAACTTCCCGTCGCGGATCGTCTGAAGCTTCACGTTGGGGATCTTGTCCCCGACCTTGATCGCCATCTTTATCTCCCCTCGCAGGTGCAGCCGCTCCGGTGCGGCAGGCGCCGATCCTAGCAGAGTCGTTTGGCGTTTCAGCTCTCCAGCGCCGGCTCTGTCTCCCGCCCCACCAGCGACTGCGCCGAGCCGCGCGGGAAGAGCCATGCCACGAAGAGGCAGGCCACGCCCAGCCCGGTGATGGCCAGGAAGGTCCCCTGAAGCCCGTGGAGCAGGGCGTCGGTGAGCCGGTGGAGCGCCGCGGGTGCCAGGCGGGCGCGCAGGGCCGGCTCCAGGGCGGCGTTGGCGTCCACGCCGGGACCGGCGATCGCTTGCAGACGGGCGTTGAGCAGGGCTCCCAGCGCCGCGACGGCGACCGCGCCGCCGATGCTGCGGAAGAACTGCACTGTGCTGGTGGCGACCCCGCGCCGCTTCCGGGGCACGGCGTTCTGGACACCCAGGAGATAGGGCATGGAGAGGAAGCCGAGTCCGAAGCCGGTGATCATCATCGAGGTCATGATCCAGGCGCCGGTGGTGGCTGCCCCGGTGCGGGCGAGCATCGCGGTCCCCGCGATCACAAGGACGCTGCCGGCGATCGTCATCGGCCGGTAATCGACCTTCAGCAGGAGGCGCCCGGCCACGGTGGAGGCGAGCGGCCAGCCGAGCAGGATGGGCGCCAGGATCGATCCCGCCATTACCGCCGAGCCGCCGAGCACCCCCTGGCCGAACATCGGGACGTAGGCGGTGAGGGCGTAGAGCAGCGCGCCGATCAGGCAGTTGCCGACGCTCGCCACGGCGATCAGCCGGTTCTGGAAGAGGTCGAGCGGCAGCATCGGCTCCGGGGTCCGGCGTTCCTGCCAGAGGAACACCGTGAGCCCGAGCGCCGCGCCGGCCAGCAGGCCCAGGGTGCGGACGTCGCCCCAGCCCCAGGTGCCGGGCCCTTCGAGCAGTGCGAGGAGCAAAAGAGTCACGGCGGCGGTGAGGCTCACCGTGCCGAGGATGTCCAGCCGGTGCTCGGTGCGCGGCATCTCCTCGCGCATCCAGCGCTGGAGCATCAGGGCCGAGACGAGGCCGAAAGGGATGTTGAGATAGAAGATCCACCGCCACGACAGGGCGTCGGTGACCAGCCCGCCGAGCAGCGGGCCGATCAGGCTCGCCATCGCCCAGATCCCCGAGAAAATCCCCTGGATGCGTCCCCGTTCCTCCAGCGTGTAGATGTCCCCGACTATGGTGGTGGCGACCGGGTTCACTCCGCCGGCGCCGAGCCCCTGGAGAGCGCGGAAGAGGATGAGCTGAGGGAAGGAGCGGGCGGCGCCGCAGAGGGCCGAGCCCACCAGGAAGATGACCACGGCCCACTGGTAGGTGCGCTTGCGGCCGTAGAGATCCGAGATCTTGCCGAACAGGGGGACGGTGGTGGTGGAGGTGAGAAGGTAGGCGGAGAACACCCAACTATAATGGGCGACTCCCCCCAGCTCGCCCACCGCCGTCGGCACCGCCGTGGCGACCGCGGTCGCCTCCAGCGCGGCGAGGAACATCCCGAGCAGGATGGCGGAGGTGACCAGTCGTCGTTCGCGTCGGGGTTGCAAGGGCGTCTCCTGGGAGCGGCGGGATTGTACCCTTTATCCCCCCTTCACCCGGATCAGGAATTCCCCCGCGAGCAGCTTATAGGCCTCGGCGCCTTTGGCGTGACGGTCGTACTGGAAGATCGTCTGGCCGGCGGCGGGAGCTTCGGCGAGGCGGGTGTTGATGCGGATCTCGATCGCGAAGATGAGGCTGCCGTGCTCGCTCCGCAGCTCGTCGACCGTCCGGCGGGTGCTCTTCGTGCGGTAGTCGACCATGGTGAGCAGGAGCCCCAGCGGCCGCACGCGGGAGCCGTGATCCCAGGCGGCGCGCTCGGCGGCGCCGATCAGGTTCTTCACTCCCGTCACCGCCAGGAACTGCGGCACCACGGGGACCAGGAAGGCGTCCGCCATCACCACGGCGTTGACCGGCAGCAGGGAGAGGGACGAGGGGCAGTCGAGAAAGACGAAATCGTACCCGCGCACGACTTGGGCGAGCGCCGCCTTGAGCCGCGCCTCCTTGCCGCGGAAGACCGCGAGCTCCGCCTCGGCGCGCATGAGATCGGCAGAGGCGGTGATCAGGTGCAGCCCCGGGATCGCCGTCTCCCGCACCGCCTGGGCCGCCGGCTTGCCGCCGAGCAGCACGTCCGCCGACGACGGCGCGAGATCCGCCCGGTCGACGCCCAGCGAGAGCGACGCCGAGGCCTGGCTGTCGAGGTCCACGAGCAGCACGCGCAGACCCTGGGCGGCCAGGGCCGCGGAGAGATTGACGGCGGTGGTCGTCTTGCCGACCCCGCCCTTGCGGCTGATCAATGCCGTGATCATTTATGCGGGGAAATCTATAACATGGGAGCCCCCGCGGGCCGGCCGGCCCGCATCATGATCGGCCAGCGGACCGTCCGCTCCAGCGTGGGATCTCCCCAGGCCTTCGCCATGTCGTCCTTCACCAGGTCCCGGGGATCGCGGCCCGTGGCCTGGAGGTAGCGGTTGGTGGCCGACCAGGTCCCGATGTACAGCAGAAAGCGTTCGAGGTCCCAGCGCTCCTCGATCCACAGCTCGGGGACCTCCACCTCGGCGAAGGGGAAGGGAAGGGTGCGGTATTCCTCGTCCACCCAGCGCCGCTCCGGCGGCCAGTAGGCGCTGACGATCTCGTACGACAGGCGGTCGGTGAAGAGATCCATCTCCGGGGAGATCCGGGCCAGGTTGTAGGCCCACACGGCGAGGGCCCCGCCGGGAGCCAGCACCCGTGCCACCTCCGCGTAGAAACGGTCGAAATCGAACCAGTGGAGGGCCGTGGCGACCGTCACCAGGTCGACCGTTCCGCTCGCCAGCCCCGACTGCTCGGCCGGGGCCGGCCGGTACTCGACCTTCGGATGGGGCGTGGCGTGCCCGAGTTGCGACTCCGAGGCGTCGGTCGCGATCACCCGCTCGAAGCGCCCGGCGAGGTCCACGGCCGCCTGGCCGTTGCCGGTGGCGCAGTCCCAGGCCAGGGTCCGCCGGCGGGGGAGAGAGCTGACGAAATCGAACAGCTCTTGCGGATAGCCCGGCCGGAAGGAGGCGTAGGTCGCCGCGTGGCCGGAGAAGTGGTCCTTGAAGCTCATCGCGTCCATCGCGTTCCCTTTCAGGTCGGTTGCACGGCGGGGACGAGGCCGCGCCGGAAGCGGACAGCGATCCGCAGGAGAAGGAGGAGCGCCACCGCCATCAGCCCCACCACGAACCCCCACCAGAGGCCGCTGGGTCCCATCCCCCGGCGGAAGGCGAGGAACCAGCCCACGGGCAGGCCCAGCGCCCAGTAGCCGAACAGCGCGCTGGCGGCGGGGAAGACGGTGTCCGCCGAGCCGCGCAGCACCCCGGCTCCCACCACCTGAAGGCCGTCGAACACCTGAAACACGGCGGCGATGGGCAGCAGGACCGCCACCACGGCGATCACGCCACGGTCCGGGGTGTAGAGATAGCCGAGCGGTCCGGGAAGGGTCGCGAACAGGACGGCGAAGCCGGACATCGTGCCAACGCCGAGCAGGAGGCTGGCGGCGGCCGCCCGGCGGGCTCCCGGCATGTCGCCGCGGCCGATGGCGTTGCCCACCCGCGTCGACGCGGCGCCCGCGATGCCGAGCGGCACCATGAACGAGAGGCTGGCGAGGTTGAGGGCGACCTGGTGGCCGGCCAGCTCGGTCACCCCGATGCTGCCGATCAGCACGGCCGCGGCGCCGAAGATCGCCAGCTCGACCGTGTTGTGGAGGCCGATCGGCACGCCGATCCTGAGCATCAGCAGGTGGCCGCGCAGCTTCGCGGCCTCGGCGGTGAAGTCCCGCCAGCCTCCCCAGAAAGGGGCGAGCCGGCGGCGCGACGCGATCAGCAGGTAGAGGAACATGGTCCAGCGGGCGATCGAGGTGGAGAGGGCCGAACCCCGCACCCCCAGCGCCGGGGCTCCCAGGTGGCCGAAGATGAGGATCCAGTTGCAGGCTCCGTTGACCAGGTTGCCCAGCAGGATCGCCACCATCGCGGGACGCACCTCGCTCATCGCCTGGAGCGTCTGCCGCAGGGCGATGAAGAGAAAGTAGGGGAGGACTCCCCAGAGAATGCCCCGGGCGTAATCCGCCGTGTCGTGGCTCACCCCCGCCGGCTGGCCCGAGAGGCGCAGCAGCGGCTCGATGTCGAGGAAACAGAGGATGTACGGCACGGTCAGGGCCACCGCCATCACGAGGCCGCGCTGGAGATGGCCGCCGATGGCCGCCGCGTCGCCGGCGCCGTGGGCCTGGGAGACCAGCGGGTCGAGGGCGGAGAGGATGCCGAAGCCGAGCATCAGGCCGCAATAGGTAATGATGTTCCCCAGCGCGCCGGCGGCGAGCGCCAGGGCCGAGAGATGGCCGAGCATCATCGTGTCCACCGAGCCCATCAGCGTGATGCCGAGCTGCGAGGCCGCGACCGGCGCCGCGAGGCGGGCCGCGGCGGCGAACTCGGTGCGGAAGGCGGCGCGGTCCATGAGGGCGCCTAGGCTACTATAGGTTCCGCTTGCGAACCCCCGGCCTTCTCACCGTCGCGGACGAGGCCGCCGGCGCCACCCTCGCCGCTCTCGTCCGCGAGACCCTGCCCGGAACCTCCTGGAGCCAGGCCAAGGAGCTCTGCTCCGCAGGACGTGTCCTGGTGGACGGCCGCGCCGTCACCGATCCGGCGCGGCGGATGAGCGCCGGCGAGCGGATCGAGATCCAGGCCGCGGGACCGGCGCGCCGCGAGACCGCGCTGACCGGCCTCGTGGTCCATCTCGACGCCGACCTGGCCGTGGTCCGCAAGCCGGCCGGTCTCCTCACCGTCCCCTTCGAGCGCGACGACCGCGACACCCTGCTGGCCCTGGCCCGCGTCGCCATCCGGCGTATCGACGCCGGCAAAAGCAAGGAGAAGAGCGCCACGCTGCGCGCCGTGCAGCGGCTGGATAAGGAGACCTCCGGACTGGTGGTCTTCGCCCGTTCCATCCCGGCCCAGCGCCATCTCCAGGCGCAGCTCGCCGAGCGCAGCGTGACCCGCCGCTACCTCGCCCTCGTCCACGGCGCCGCCGAGGATGCCGTCTATGAGACCCTGCTGGTTCCCGACCGGGGAGACGGCCTGCGCGGCTCCTGGGGAGTGTTCCGCGCGGCCCGCGCCGCCCGTAGCGAGCCTCCGGCCGAGGCCCGCGAGGCCGTCACCCGCGTGAAGGTGGAGGAGCGGCTCGCCGGCGCCACCCGGGTCACCTGCGAGCTGGAGACCGGGCGCCAGCACCAGATCCGCATCCATCTCGCCGAGGCCGGCCATCCGCTGGTGGGGGAGACCCTCTACGTCCGCGATTGGCGCGGCCCCCTCCTGCCCGCGCCCCGGCCGATGCTCCACGCCGCCGTGCTCGGCTTCTCCCACCCGCGGACGGAGAAGCGCCTCCGCTTCGAGGAGCCGCCGCCGGAAGACTTCGCGGCGGTCCTGGCGCGGCTGCGGACGAGGAAGATGGGACGGGGCTGAAACCAACTACGTCAATCATCGTAGAAAGGGAGAACCGAAGGAGGGACCGCCCCCATGACCGCCTTGCTCCAGGATCTCCGTTACGCCTGCCGCCTCCTGCTCCGCAGCCCGGGGTTCACCCTGCTCGCGGCGGTCACCCTGGCCCTCGGGATCGGCGCCAACGCCGCCATCTTCAGCGTCGCCAACTCCGTGCTGCTCCGGCCGCTGCCCTACCGTGACTCGGGGAAGCTGATGATCGTCTACAGCCAGTTCCCCACCATGAGCTTCAGCCGCTTCTGGGTCGATCCCATGGAGTTCACGGACTACAGCCGCTGGAACCAGAGCTTCCAGACCCTCGGCGCCTATGCCACCGGGGCCGTCAACATCTCGGGCGAGGGGGAGCCGGTGCGCGCCAACGCGGCGATCGCCTCGGCGGGCCTGTTCACCACCCTGGGCGTGGATGCCGAGCTCGGGCGCTACTTCTCGGCCACCGAGGACCTGCCCAACACCGAGAAGGTGCTGGTGCTCTCCGACGGTCTCTGGCGGCGGGCCTTCGCGGCCGATCCGCACATCGTCGGCCGGCGGATCAAGGTGGACGGCACCGACCGCACGGTGATCGGCGTCATGCCGCCGGGCTTCACCGTCGGCAACGAGCGCGTCGAGGCCTGGGTTCCGCTCGCCCTCGACCCCGCGAAGCCGGGCAACCGGGGCAACCACTACCTCTATCTGGTGGGCCGCCTGAAGCCGGGCGTCTCGGTCGCCCAGGCGCGGCAGGAGATGAAGGGGCTGATCGCCCGCTGGAAGCGCGAGATCCCCCACAAGCACACCCCGGACCCCCAGTTCCATCCGATGATCGTCCAGCCGTTGCTCGACGATATGGTCGGCGACATCCGGCCGAAGATCCGCCTGCTGCTCGGGGCGGTGGGGCTGGTGCTGCTGATTGCCTGCGTCAACGTGGCGAACCTGCTGCTGGCGCGGGCCGAGGCGCGGCAGAAGGAGGTCGCCGTGCGCACGGCGCTCGGCGCGCCGCGGGGGCGGCTGGTGCGCCAGTTCCTCACCGAGAGCGTCGTCCTCGGGCTGCTGGGCGGCGTGCTCGGCCTGCTGCTGGCCTTCGCCGGGGTGAAGGCGATCGTGTCGGCCAACCTGGAGAGCCTCCCGCGGGTGGGCGAGATCGGCCTCGACGGCCGCAGTATCCTCTTCACGCTCGGGGTCTCCCTGCTGACCGGCCTCCTCTTCGGGCTGGCGCCGGCCCTCCACGCCCGGGCGGGAGCCTTCTTCGCCACCCTCAAGGAGGGGGGGCAGCGGACCACGGCGGGCGCGGGGAGGCAGTGGCTGCGGCGCGTCCTGGTGGTGGTCGAGGTCGCCTTCGCCGCCATGCTGGTGATCGGCGGCGGCCTGCTCATCCGCAGCTTCTGGCTGCTCCAGCAGGTCGATCCCGGCTTCGATCCCAAGGGGCTCTTGTCGCTCCAGGTCTCGCTGCCGAAGGCGACCTACGCGAAGCCCGAGGAGGTGACGGGCTTCTACCAGCGGCTCCTCGACGGGGCCGCGCGGCTGCCGGGCGTCCAGTCGGCCGCCGCCGTCTCCGGCCTGCCGCCGAACCGGCCGGTGGACGCCAACGACGTGGATTTCGAGAGCGTGCCGAAGACGACCAACGGGCCGGACCACAACGTCGACTACTGGCAGTTCGTCACCCGCGACTATTTCAAGACCATGGGCATCCACCTCTTCGACGGGCGCACCTTCGTCCCCACCGACGCGCGGGGCTCGGCCGGGGTGGTGGTCATCAACCAGGCGATGGCGAAGCTCTTCTGGCCGGGCAAGAACCCGATCGGCCAGCGGGTGCGGGCGCCGGGAGCGCCGGGCAAGGAGCTGCCATGGCTGACGATCGTCGGCATCGTCGCCGACGTCAAGCAGGGAGGGCTCGACCACAAGACCGGCACCGAGCTCTACTTCCTGAACGACCAGACGCAGGAGACCCTCGGCGACGTGCCGCGGACGATGTATCTCGTGCTGCGCACCCCGAAGGACCCGATGAGCCTGGCCGGCGCGGCGCGGAGCGAGATCCGGAGCCTGGACCCGAGCCTTCCGGTGGCGGAGGTTAAGCCGATGACGCGAGTGGTCTACGAGTCGGTGGGACAGCCGCGTTTCATCGCCTTCCTGGTGCTGATCTTCGCCGTGGTGGCGTTGACGCTCGCCGCGGTGGGCACCTACGGCGTGCTGGCCTACACGGTGGAGCTGCGGACGCAGGAGATCGGCGTGCGGATGGCCCTCGGGGCGCAGGCCGTCCAGGTGCTCCGGATGGTGCTCACGCAGGGCGCCTGGATGGTGGGCTCGGGGCTCCTCCTCGGCGTCGCCGGGGCGCTGGCGCTCCGCCGCGCGCTGGCCAGCGTCCTCTTCGGCGTCGCCCCCACCGACCCGGCGATCTTCACTGCCGTGCTCCTGGTGCTCGCCCTGGTGGGTTTCCTCGCCTGCTACCTGCCCGCCCAGCGCGCCATGCGGGTGGATCCGCTGGTGGCGTTGCGGCGGGATTAGGGGAACCGTTCCCCCTCCGGGGAAAACGTCCGCCGAGGGGAGGGGAACGTCGAACGTCTCCCTGGACGCGGTGAATCCCCGCCTCGATCGGGGAGACCCCTCTGGGGCGTACCGCGGCGTCACGTCCCTCGCTCTCGCGGGGCGATTCCGGTTTCCTGCATCTTTCGGAGCCTGGAACTTTAAAAAGAGTCTACACTAGGGATCTGGAGTTGTCGTTCTGAAGTTTGGGAGGTTGCACAAGGAGGGCTCTTCCGAAAGGAGCGATCCATGGAAGAGTTCCCTGGCATGCCGGAGCCGCGTCGTGGCCTCTCCGCCGCGGCGGCCGCCGCGATCCTGCTGGCGCTCGCCGCTGTCACGTTCCCCCGCGCCGTCGCCGCTCACGTCGAGTCGATGAGCATTCCGGAACTCGCGTCGGTCTCTCCCCACGTCGTGGTGGCCGTGGTCGAGGGGCGTGAGAGCCGCTGGAACGCGCAGCACACGCTTCTGGTCACGGACTACGCGTTGCGCGTCGAGGACCGCCTGCGGGGACAGGCTCCGGACCGGATCACCCTCACCGTGCCCGGCGGCACTCTCGGCAACGTCTCCGACGAGACCTGCGTCACGGTGAGCCTGGATCCGGGCGCCCGCTATCTCCTCTTCCTGGGCAACCTCGATCGCCCCAGCTTCACGCCGATCGTGGGCGCGGAGCTGGGAATGATCCGTGAGGTTTCCGGGACCTGGTTCCGCGCGCTCGTCGCCGCCGTCCGTCCCCTGGCCGCGCAGCCTCTCGCGGCGCGGCCACCTCGCCAGCGCCCGTCGCCCGCGCTCCCGGCGAAGACCTGGGACGCCAAGCTGCGGGGCAAGTACATTTACCATGAGATCGCGAAGCCGCCGATCCTGGTCAATCCATTGACCGCCGGCTCGGCGTTCTCCCCCTGGGATCAGCGCGAGATGGCCCTCTGGAACCTCTACGCCGGCGATCTCTTCGAGGTCGTGGCGACGCCCTCGTCCACCTGGGCGTTCGGCAACGGCGTCTCCGACATCGCCGGCTTTCCTCCCGACGACCAGATGCTGGTCAATTTCGGCATGACCTGGGGGGAGATCGGCAACGACGTCCTGGCGATCACCATCAGCCACAAGGAGAACGGCGTCCTCACCGAGGCCGACGTGGCGGTGAATCCCAACCGGTCGTGGACGGTCGACGAGGTGGTGGGCATGCGCTACTTCCAGCCCTACCCCTTCCAGGAAATCATCCTCCACGAACTCGGTCACGTCTGGGGGCTCCACCATCCCTCCGAGGAGCACGTGCAGGCCGGGTGGGACTCGGTGATGCACTACAAGGACCGGCACTATTACGTCGAGGAGCTCTTCCCGGACGACACCAACGCCGTGCGGGCGGCGTTCCCGCCGGGGGTGAGCCTCCGCGACGGGCTCATCAGCTCGTATACGACGTACTGGAACACCGACGTCAACCTGGTCGACTACGTCCCGGCCCGCCCGTCGGTCTCGACGGTCCGCGCCAGCGGCGGCTTCACCCTCACCGATCCGATCAAGATCGAGAACCCCGGCACCGTGCCGCTGGACAATCCGCTGGTGGAGGTCTATCTCACGCCGAAACAGCGGAGCTTCACCGGCGGCGTGCTGCTCAAGCGGCTCCGGGTGCCGGGCACCGTGCCGGCCGGCGGTCTCCAGGTCGTGGATGTGGGACCGCTCCGCGTCCCGGCCGGAACGCGCGCCGGAACCTACTTCCTGGCTTTCTTTCTGCGCGATCCCAAGGACGTCTATCAGGCCAACAACGGCGCCTGGAGCAACGAGGATGTGACGTTGAAGGTGACCCGGCGCTGACGGCGGAACCGGCCGCACGGACCTCCCCGGTCTTTATGAGATGCCTCCGGGCATATACGATTCCCCGGACGCCAGAGGATCTCGCGAGCCCAGGGAGGTCACCGGAATGCAGGGCCTGCTCAAGCTGTACCCCGTTCTCTCCACGCTCGCCTTCGGCGCGCTGGCCTGCGCCGCGGCCTTCGCCGCGGGTCCGGAGGAGATCGCCCGCTCGGTGACGATCTACCGGGATTCCTATGGTGTGCCGCACGTCTACGGCCCCACCGACGTGAGCGTGGTTTTCGGGCTCGCCTACGCGCAGGCGGAGGACAATTTCAGGCACCTGGAGGACAACTTCATCCGCTCCCTCGGCCGGGGAGCCGAGGTGCACGGCGAGGAAGCCCTGGGCGACGATCAGGTCGCCCGCGCCCTGGAGATCCCGCGGCTCGCGAGGGGGGAGTACGAGCGGGCGGATCCCAGGATGCGCGCGCTGTACGACGCCTATGCCGCGGGACTGAATTTCTATCTCGCCCGGCATCCGGAGGTGAAGCCGGCTCTCCTCCCGCGCTTCGAGCCCTGGTATCCGCTGGCCCTGATGCGCTTCAAGTACGACCAGGGGGAGTTCCTCGGCTATGCGGGCCTGGATGACGGGGACCTGCGCGTCGCGGTGGAGGAGAAGCAGGCCGAGCCTCCCCAGGGCTCCAACTCCTGGGCGGTGGGGCCGGCCAGGAGCGCCTCGGGGCACCCTCTGCTGCTGATCAATCCGCACGTCGCCTTCTACGGGCCGGCCCAGTACTATGAATCCCACATCCACAGCGACGAGGGATGGGACTTTTCCGGCGTCGGCCGCTACGGCCTGCCCTTCCCCTACATGGGGCACAACGAGGCGCTCGGCTGGGCGCACACGGACAACTATCCGGACAACGGGGACCTCTATCTCGAGACCTTCGACGATCCGGCCCATCCGCTGGCCTACCGCTACGGCGGCGGGCACCGGACGGCGGTGCGATGGACGGAGGAGATCCGCGTCCGGACGGCCGGCGGAATGGCGGCGCGGCGCTTCACCTTCCGCAAGACGCACCACGGCCCCATCCTCTCCGAGCACGAGGGCAAGCCGGTCGCGGTCCGGCTGGCGAAGCTGGAGGAGGGGGGCTGGCTGGCCCAGGTCTACGAGATGACCCGCGCCCGTTCCCTGGCTGACTTCAAGGCGGCGCTCCGCCGCGGCGCCATCCCCTACATGAACGTTACCTACGCGGACCGCGACGGGAACATCTTCTACGCCTACAACGGCGCCGTGCCCCGCCGGTCGCCCAAGTTCGACTGGCGCCAGCCGGTGGACGGCAGCGATCCGGAGACGGAGTGGCAGGGATATCACGCGTTCGACGAGCTGCCGCAACTCGCCAATCCGGCGAGCGGCTTCGTGCAGAGTTGCAACTCCTCCCCCTTCGTGGCGACGTCGAGCGGCAACCTCGATCCGGCCGGCTACCCGAAATACATGATCGGTCCGGAGCCCGACACGCCGCGGGCCCAGGTCTCGCGCCAGATCCTGGAGAGCCGGCCGACGTTCAGCTTCGAGGAGTGGACCCGCGCGGCGACCGACACGCGGGTGCTGGAGGCCCAGAAGCAGATCCCCGAGCTGATCGGCGAGTGGGAGCACCTGCGCTCGCAGGGCACCGCCCGCGCCCGCAAGCTGGAGCCGCTGATCGCGGAGCTGAGGGCGTGGGACCGGATCAGCCGCGACGACTCCGTGGCCATGACCCTGTTCACGAGCTGGCTCCATCTGCACGGGGCCGGAGCGGCGCCGGAGCGGTGGTCCCGCGTCCGCGCCCTGGAGCAGGCGAAGGTGGATCTGGAGCGCGAGTGGGGCACCTGGCGGGTGGCCTGGGGGGAGATCAACCGCCTGCAGCGGGTGGACTGGAGCGCCGGCGAGACCTTCAGCGACGAGCGGCCGAGCCTGCCGGTGCGGGGGGGGCCGGGCTGGTCCGGCATCGTCTTCAACTTCTATCAGCGGCGGGCGGATTCACCCCTGAAGGCCGCGCCCGGATCGAAGCGGCACTACGGCGTCCTGGGCAACTCCTACGTGAGCGTGGTGGAGTTCGGCCCGGCCGTGCGGGCGCGCTCGATCGTCTACTTCGGGCAGAGCGGAGATCCCAAGTCGCCCCACTACTTCGATCAGGCGCCGCTCTACGCCCGCGGCGAGTTCAAGCCCGCATGGTTCACGCTCGACGAGATCAAGGCGCATCTGGAGCGGGTGTACCACCCGGGGGAGAAATAGGGGGGAGATCGTCGTAGGGGCGCAGCATGCTGCGCCCCTACGACATCGCCGGGTCACAACATCACTGGTCACAGCGCCACAAATCGGCAAACCTTACGGATTCCGGAGCGCCGGCGGAGTCGGGTTCGCGGGATCCCTGTAACGGTCGCGCAGCTCGATCTGCCGGCTGGTCATCGGGATCTCCCGGCCGCGGATGAAGACGGCGTCGGCGAAGGTGGTCACCTCCAGCGGATCGCCGTCCCAGATCACCACGTCCGCGTCCTTGCCCGGCTCCAGGGTGCCGTAGCGGTCGGCGATCCCCCAGATGCGGGCGGGGACGGAGGTCATGGCGGCGAGGGCGGCGTCCCAGGGGAGACCGTTGGCCACGGCGTTGCCGGCGAGCTGCTTGATGTTGCGGCTGTTGTGGGCGTCGCCGGTCATGAAGGCCATGGTCACTCCGGCCTTGTGGAGACGGGCCGCGTTCTCCAGCGTGGAGCCCAGCGAGTCGAAGCTCGCCGGGAGATCCTGGAGCGGATTGACGAGCACGGGCACCCTGGCGTCGGCGATCTCGCGGGCCACCCGCCATCCCTCCGCGACGCCGGACAGGATCAGCTTGAGATGGAGCTCGCGGCCGAGGCGGAGCGCGGCCTCGATGTCGCTCGCGCCGTCGACCGCCACCACCAGGGGCAGCTCCCCGCGGGCGACCGGCAGCAGCGCCTCCAGATCGAGCCGCGACAGCGAGTAGGCGCGGCGGTTCCCCTCATCGTAGGCCTTGCGGTTGGCCGCGTAGTCGAGGGCGTCGCGGAGGGCTTCGCGCAGGCGGAGCATGGCGTCGGCCCGCGAGCCGCCGGCCCGCTGGGCGCCCGCCTCGCCGAGCACCGCGAACATGGCGGCGGGGGAGCGGATCAGGAACTCCCCGGGAGCCCCGAGATCGCCGCTCAGATCGACGATCGCTCCCTGGCCGGCGATCAGGCTCTTGCCGGCGGTGGGGGTGGCCACCACGCGGGTCAGCCCCTCGATGCGATTGACCGCGATCAGCATCGAGCGCGGATCGATCGCGTCGGCCACCTGGAAGGCCGCGGTGATGCGGTCGTCGCCGCTGCGGATCCCCACAGTGGAGTCGACCTCCGAGACCTCGATGAGGCCGATCTGGGAATTCGAGTCGAACAGGCCCGGGGTCACCACCTTGCCGCGGGCGTCGATCCGCCGCGCCGAGGCGGGCACCGGCACGGCGGCGCCCACCGCGCGGATGCGGCCGTTCTCGATCACCAGCGTGCCGTTCTGGATCGTCCCCTGGGGACCCAGGGTGTGGATCGTGGCGCCGGTGATGACGATGGTCTGGGTCGCCGGCGCGGCGGCCAGCGCGAAACCGGCGAGGAGGCCGAGGGCAGTTCCGAGGATCGTCGCGCGCGCTCTCATCGGCTCACCCCCCGGGCATCCCGCAGGCCGAGTTCGAAGTCCATCTTCGGCTGGTGGGACGGGTCGTTGCGGTCGTAGATCAGCGCGCCGTCGATGTAGACCCTCTCGGCGCGGCTGTATACGCTGAACGGGTTGCCGCTCCAGACCACCACGTCGGCCATCTTGCCCGGTTCGAGGGAGCCGGTCTGGCGGTCGACCCCGATCGACTTCGCCGGGTTGATCGTCAGCCAGCGGATGGCGTCCTCCTCGCGCAGGCGCATCCCCATGCGGTTGCCCGCCGCCATGGCCTTGGCGGCCTCCTGGTTGAGCCGCTGGATGCCGTCGGCGGAGTCGGAGTGGATGACGACGCAGGCGCCGGCCTTCTGGAGCAGGGCGGCGTTCTCGCGGATCCCGTCGAGGGCCTCCATCTTGAAGCCCCACCAGTCGGCCCAGACGTCGGCGCAGATGCCGTCGGCGGCGAGCACGCCGGCGATCTTGTAGGCCTCGACGGCATGATGGAAGGCCGAGATCCGGTAGCCGAACTCCTTGGCGATGTCGATCATGGTGAGCATCTCGTCCGCCCGGTAGCAATGGTTCTGGACCAGGATGTCGCCGCTGAGCACGCCGGCCAGGGTCTCGAGCTGCAGGTCGCGGGCCGGGGCCATGGCGGTACGGTCGCCGGCCTGGACCTTGCGGTGGTACTCGTCCCAGTCCTCGCGGTACTTCCTGGCGCGGATCCAGGCCTGTCGGTAGCCGGCGACGTTGCCCATGCGGGTGGAGGGGGCGCGCCCCTTCTCGCCGTAGACCCGCTTGGGATTCTCGCCGCAGGCCATCTTGAGGCCGTAGGGAGCGCCGGGGAACTTCATACCGTAGACGCCGAGGGCGGGGACGTTCTTCACCGTCACGCTGCGACCGCCGAACAGGTTGCCCGAGCCGGGGAGGATCTGCTGGGTGGTGACGCCGCCGGCGATCGCCAGGGGGAACTGCGGGTCCTGGGGCCAGACGGAGTGCTCGGCCCACACCTCGGCGGTGTCCGGATTGGTCAGCTCGTTGCCGTCGGCGTTGGCCTCGACGCCGGGCGACGCGTAGACGCCCAGGTGGGAGTGGGCGTCGATGATCCCCGGGGTGACCCACTTGCCCGTGCCGTCGACGACGGCCACGCCCGCGGGAGCCTGGAGCGACGGGCCGACGGCGGCGATCTTGCCGCCCTGCATCAGCACGGAACCACGCTCGATGCGGTCGCCGGTGGCGGTCAGCACCGTGGCGTTGGCGATCAGGACGGGCTGGGGGGGGAGGGGCTGGTAGGTGGAGGCGTAGGGCGCCTCGCCGGCCTTTCTCAGCTCGGATTCGCTCGTCGGGCCCGTGGGCCGGACCGGCTTCTCCTCCTTCTTCGTCTCCGCCGGGGCCGTCCCGGGGGCGGCAGACGATGAGGGAGCGCTGGCGCAGGCGAGGGGAGCGAAGCCGAGGAGGACCGCGAGGGCGCCGAGAGCGGTGCGTCGAAGCTGGTCGATCATAGGCTCCTCAAGGGTTTTGAGTTCGCCCCCGGATCGTAGCACGACGGTTTCCCCGCGGTCCGCGCCCGGGATGGCCCGGGATGGGCGGCTCCGCGTGCTAGCATTTCTCCTCAGCAGGCGCGGCCGGGAGCCGGTCCTCCCGGTCCTTTTCTTGGAGACTTCGGAATGTCATTCCCTCTCGCGGATCGGGACGCTTCGTCCCTGCCCACCGGCGCGGCCGAAGCCGAGCGCCCCGGAGCCGGCTCGCAGTTCACCCGGGAGAGTATCCTGCGCGACTACCGGATCGCCTTCCAGAGCCGCCAGGCGAGCCTGATCGGCCGCCGGGAGGTGTTCACCGGCAAGGCGAAGTTCGGCATCTTCGGCGACGGCAAGGAGGTGGCCCAACTGGCGCTGGCGCGGGCGTTCCGTCCGGGCGACTTCCGCTCCGGCTACTACCGCGACCAGACGCTGATGATGGCCCTCGGCCTGCTCACCTTGGAGCAGTTCTTCGCCCAGCTCTACGCCGATCCCGACGTCGAGCGCGAGCCCTGCTCGGCCGGCCGCTCGATGACGGCGCACTTCTCGACCTGCATGCTGGAGCCGGACGGCGGCTTCCGCGATCTGATCGGCCTGCTGAACTCCTCGGCCGACGTGTCGCCCACCGGCTCGCAGATGCCGCGCCTGGTCGGGCTCGCTTATGCCTCGCGCCTCTACCGCGAGCTGCCCGAGCTGCGGGGGATGATGGCGCCGTTCTCCAACAACGGCCAGGAGATCGCCTTCGGCACCATCGGCAACGCGAGTTGCGCCGAGGGGATGTTCTGGGAGGCGGTCAACGCCATCGGCGTCCTCCAGGCGCCGGCGATGATCTCGATCTGGGACGACGGCTACGGCATCTCCGTCCCCAACGAGCACCAGATCACCAAGGGGGACCTCTCGGCCCTGCTCTCCGGCTTCCGCCGCGCGCCGGGGAGCCGCCAGGGCTATGACCTCTACACCGTCCAGGGCTGGGACTATCCCGGCCTCTGCGAGACCTATCTCAGCGCGGCGCAGATCGTCCGCGCCGAGCACGTGCCGGCCCTCGTCCACGTCGTCGAGATGACCCAGCCGCAGGGGCACTCCACGTCGGGGAGCCACGAACGCTACAAGTCCAGGGAGCGGCTGGACTGGGAGGTCGAGTTCGATCCCATCCGCAAGATGCGCGAGTGGATGATCGAGCAGGGGATCGCCACCGCCCAGGAGCTCGAGCAGGTCGAGGCGGAGGATCTGGCGCGCGTCCGCGTGGCGCAGCGCCGGGCCTGGGACGAGCTCCGCACCCCGATCGACGAGGAGAAACGGACCGCCCTGGAGTTGCTCGACGGGCTGGCGGGCGAGGCGCGGGATCCCGGGGAGGTCC
Source organism: Thermoanaerobaculia bacterium (assembly GCA_036402955.1). Lineage (GTDB taxonomy): Bacteria > Acidobacteriota > Thermoanaerobaculia > Multivoradales > UBA5704 > DATARR01. Next base: position 22,738 of record DASWRX010000293.1, on the reverse strand, counting down.
GGAAGCTCCGGCAAGAGCTCGAGAAGCAGCCGTCGGCGTTGCGCCGGGACGTCATGGCCGCGCTCCACGGCGCCCTCATCGCCACCGCCGGGGAGGACCTGCCCGCGGCGCGGCGGATCGTCGCCTGGAAGCGGGAGCAGGACCGCGCCAACCAGGACCGCTACAGCTCCGACCTCTACAGCGCCACGGAGCGCGCCGCCGTGAAGGTCGCGCCCGTGCCCGCCGTCTACGCGCCGGACGCGCCGCTCCTCAACGGCTTCGAGGTGGTCAACGCGGCCTTCGACGCGGCGCTCTCACGCTTCCCGAACCTGATCGCCTTCGGCGAGGACGTCGGCAAGATCGGCGACGTCAACCAGGGCTTCGCCGGTCTCCAGGCCAAGTACGGGCCGCTGCGGGTGAGCGACACGGGCATCCGCGAGGCCACCATCATGGGCCAGGCGATCGGCCTCGCGCTGCGGGGCCTGCGGCCGATCGCGGAGATCCAGTATCTCGACTACGTCCTCTACGGCCTGCAGATCCTGTCCGACGACCTCGCGTCGCTGCGCTGGCGCACCAAGGGCCGGCAGAAGGCGCCGGTCATCGTGCGCACGCGCGGCCACCGGCTGGAGGGGATCTGGCACTCGGGCTCGCCGATGGGGGGGCTGGTGAATCTCGTCCGCGGCATGTACGTCTGCGTGCCGCGCAACATGACCCAGGCGGCGGGCTTCTACAACACGCTGCTGGAGGGGGACGATCCGGCGCTGGTGATCGAGGTGCTCAACGGCTACCGCCTGAAGGAGAGGCTGCCCGCCAACATCGGCGAGTTCCGGGTGCCGCTCGGGGTGCCGGAGGTGCTGCGGGAGGGGAGCGACGTGACCGTGGTCACCTACGGCGCCTGCTGCCGCATCGCGCTCGAGGCGGCACAGAAGCTCGCGGAGGTGGGGATCGAGGCGGAGGTGATCGACGTCCAGACCCTGCTGCCGTTCGACCTCCACGGCCGCATCGTGCAGTCGCTCAGGAAGACCAACCGCATCCTTTTCCTGGACGAGGACGTGCCCGGCGGCGGCACCGCATACATGATGCAGAAGGTCCTCGAGGAGCAGGGCGGCTACGACTGGCTCGACGCCGAGCCGCGCACCCTCGCCGCCAGGGAGCACCGCCCCTCCTACGGCTCGGACGGCGACTACTTCTCGAAGCCCAGCCGGGAGTCCGTCTTCGAGACGGTCTACGAGCTGATGAACGAGGCGGACCCGCGGGCGTTCCCGATTTTTTATCGGTAGCGCCGGGATCCGCCGACTCGCTTCTACTTCCGCCGCCGCCGTCTCCGCCGCCGCCGCTTTCCCGGTCCGGCGGGCGTTCCGCCCGGCTCTCCCTCGGCGCCGCCGGCCTCGCCCTCGGGGATGTCCTCGAAGTCATCATCCCCTTCTTCGTCGTCCTCGTCGAACGCCTCTGCGGGTGCTTCGACGAACTCGGGGCCTTCGAAGACCGGGGGGAGAGGACGGGCCCCCGCGGACGCCCTCGCTTCCGAGGGCGCGGGCTCATGGCCACCGCCGTCCCCGCCATTGCCGTTCTCTCCGGGAGCGCCACCCTTCTTTCCCTTCCGCTTGCGGCCGCCACGGCGCCGGCGGCGGCGCTTGCCGGCGGGGCCGGTCTCTCCGGGCTCGCCGCTCGCGGCCTGACCCTCGTCGTCCGCCTCCTCCCCTTCGGCGAAGTCGTCGTCCTCCTCGTCGTCCTCGTCCTCGAGCGAGGCGAGGTCCCAGGGCTGGAAGGTGATCGCGGCCTGCTTGGGCTTCGGCGGCGGCACGGGCTTCTCGCGCTTCTGCCACTCGATCTTCTCGTCCGGACGGTGCAGGCCCGCCGTGGCGATGACCTCGATCTCGATGTCGAACTCGCTCTCGAGGTCGGCGAGCTCGCGGCGGTAGTGGTTCTGCAGGGCATCGGCGAGCTCGGGATGGAGTCCGATGCGGGCCCCCTGGATCGAGCCGGTGGCGGCGCGGGCCTCGATCCGCCGCAGCAGCGAGAGGCAGACCATCTCCTCGCTCGCGAGCCGCCCGACGCCGTTGCAGGTCGGGCAGGGCCGGTGCGTGCGGAGCTGGAGCGCCTGCTGGATGCGCTGGCGGTTGATCTCGACCAAGCCGTTGGAAGAGATCCGGCCCACCGTCGAGCGCGCCTTGTCCACCTTCATAGCGTCCTTGAGGATCTTCTCGACCTTGCGCTGGCTCTTCGAGGCCCGCATGTCGATGAAGTCCACCACGACGATGCCGCCGATGTCGCGCAGCCGGAGCTGGCGGGCCACCTCGGCGGCGGCCTCGAGATTGGTGTTGAGCGCCGTCTCCTCCTGGGTGGCGGCGCGCGTCGAGCGGCCGGAGTTGACGTCGATCGCGGTGAGCGCCTCGGTGGCGTCGACGACGATCGAGCCGCCGCTCGGCAGCTCCACCCGGCGCTCGTAGATACGGTCGATCTGCGGCTCGAGATCGTACCGGCTGAATAACGGGATGCGCTCGGCATAGCGGACCAGCCGCGTCTTCGAGCGCGGCATGAAGGCCTCGATGTAGGCCTTCGCCTTGTGGAACGCCTCGTCGTCGTCGACCAGCACCTCCTCGATGGTGCTGTCGAGGTAGTCCCGGAGGGCCTGGAGGATGAGGTCCTGGTCGGTATAGAGGAGGCGGGTCCCCTTGCCCTGCATGGCCGCCGTCTGCACCCGTTTCCACAGGCGCAGCAGGGCCGAGAGATCGCGGTTGAGCGTGATCTTCGTCTGGCCGAGGGCGTTGGTGCGCAGGATGATGCCGCACCCGTCGGGCAGGTCGAGGCCGTTGGCGAGGGTCTTGAGCTTCTTGCGCGTGTCCTCGTCCTCGACCTTGCGCGAGACGCCGCGGGTGTCCTCGAAGGGGGTCAGCACCAGGTAGCGGCCGGCCAGCGACAGGCTGGTGGTGAGCGCCGCCCCCTTGGTCCCCACCGGGTCCTTCTCGACCTGAACGACGATCGGCTTGTTCTTCTCGAGGACCTCCTCGATGCGGGGGTGGGGGTTGGACGGCTGCCGGTACCAGGCATCGGGAACGACGTCCTGGATGGCCAGGAAGCCGTGACGCTCGGCGCCGTAGTCGATGAAGGCGGCGTTCAGGCTGGGTTGGATGCTCGCGATGACGCCGCGGTAGATGTTGCCGCGGGTCAGGCCCGCCTCGGCGACGTCCACCTTGTAGTTTTCCAGGACGTTGCCCTGGACGATGGCGACACGCAGCTCCTCCGGACGCTGCGCGTTGATCAGCATTCTGCGACTCAAGATGTCTCCGTTTGGCTAGATGATGTGGCTGAGCATGGGGAAGGGAAGGGGCGGGGAAGGTCGGGAGGTGGCATCGACTCGGGGCGTATTTTGACCCACCCACGCCATTCCCGCAACTGCGCCGTCTCCGGCGCTCTCTCCAGGGCTCTCCGGGAGGGCGAGCCTGCTAGACTGCGAAGGCCCGCGGCCCCGGGGTCATCCCCGGGAAAGGGGCGGAGACGAGACGATGAGATCCTACGACGTGGTCATCCTCGGCGGCGCCTTCAGCGGCGCCGCGGCTGCGGTCCTGCTCCGGCGCGACCGTCCGGACCTCTCCGTGCTCGTCGTCGAGCGGCAGGGCGCCTTCGACGCCAAGGTGGGGGAGGCCACGACGGAGATGTCGGGCATGTTCCTCACCCGGCGGCTCGCCCTGTGGCAGCACCTGGAGCGCGAGCACCTGCCCAAGGAGGGGCTGCGCTACTGGTTCCACAACGACAAGGTGCGCGGCCACGCCGACGCCAGCGAGTCCGGCGCCTTCCAGCGCAGCACCGTTCCCTCCTTCCAGCTCCGGCGCGACGTCCTCGACGAGCACCTGCTGGCGACCGCCGTGGCCGAGGGGGCGGAGCTCGCCCGCCCGGCGCGGGCCGTCGAGGTCGATCTCGGGGACTTCGACCATCGCGTCACCTTCGAACGGAACGGGGAGACGGAGACGGTCGGCTGCCGCTGGGTGCTCGACGCGACCGGCCGGGCCACCTTCCTCGGCAAACGTCTGGGGCTGATCGAGCGCAACCGCGAGCATCCCACGGCCGCCGTCTGGTGTCGGTGGGACGGGGTGCGCCACCTGGACGACGTGGCGGCCCGCGGGCCGCTGCGCTTCGCGCGCGGCAACGTCGCCTCCCGCCGCCTCGCCACCAACCACTACATGGGGTTCGGTTACTGGGTCTGGTTCATCCCGCTGGGCAATGGCGAGACCAGCATCGGCGTGGTCTTCGATACCCGCCTGGTGAGCCTCGACCGCGGGAGCCGCATGGTGCAGGACTATCAGGCGTTCCTGCAGGCGATCCCCGCCGCGGCGGAGCTGCTCCAGGGCGCGACGATGAAGGCAGAAGACTTGCGGACCTTCTCGAACCTCGCCTACGTCGCCCGGCAGTACATGGGGAACGGCTGGGCGCTGCTGGGCGACGCGGCGGCGTTCCTCGATCCCTATTACTCGCCGGGGCTGGATCACGCCGCGTTCTCCGTCGAGGCGACGGTCGAGATCGTCAAGGCCTATCTGGCGAAGGAAACGGCGGGGGAGGACGTCGCGGCCCGCATCGCCGAGCACAATACGGTCTTCCTGCGCTCCTACCACCGCTTCTTCCGGGCGATCTACCAGGACAAGTATTTCTACATGGGGGAGCACGACCTGCTCTCGGCGTCGTTCCTCATCGACACGGCGCAGTACTACATCTTCGTGGTGATCCCCGCCTACTGCTTCTTCGGGAAGTTCCAGTGGATGCCGGTGCTGGGTCCCAAGCCGGCGTTCCTGAGCTACCACATGATGCGGATCTACAACCGCCGCTTCAAGGCGATCGCCCTGGCCCGCCGCGCCGCCGGGGAGGCCGGGCGGCGCAACGACGGCCGCCGGATCAAGGCGCTCTACGATCTCCAGGTCGCCCCCTTCCGCATGGCCGCCCGCGGCGTCAAGCTCTGGGTTTTCGCGGAGCTGGACAACCTGCGGCTGGCGGCGAAGCGGCTGCTCGCGGGGAACCGGCGGCCGGCGCCGGCCGGCGAAGAGGTGCCGGTCAAGGAATCGTAGAAGGTCTCAGAACAGCCCCAGCTCCAGCCGGGCCGCCTCGCTCATCATGTTCTGATCCCACGGCGGATCGAAGATGACCTCGACGTCGGCCTGCTCGACGCCGGGGAGGCTCTGGACCCTCTCCCTGACCTCCTGCGCCAGGATGGGACCCATGCCGCAGCCGACGGCGGTGAGGGTCATCTTGATGTCCACCCGGCGGCCCTCCTCCAGGACCTCGCAGTTGTAGATCAGGCCGAGATCGACGATGTTGATCGGGATCTCCGGGTCGTAGCAGGTGCGCAGGCGCGCCCAGATCTGGTCTTCGAGAGAGCCCCCGGCCGGCTCGGCGAGGATCTCGCCGGGCGTCTTGCCGAGGGCGTCGGCGTCCGCGGCGCCGATGCGGAACAGGTAGCCGCGGTCGGTCGCCACGGTGAAAGAGCCGCCGAGGGCCTGGGTGATGCGCACCCGGGTGCCGGTCGAGAGCAGGGCCGGGGTCCCCTCCGGAATCTGGACGGCGCGGCATTCGCGGCGGATGTACGAATATTCGGTCGCTGCCATGGGAGGGTTACGAACGGCGCGGAAGAGCTTCCCGCGAGAGCGATGGAGCTTAGCACAGCGGGCTTGACGGGGCTGGTAAGATGCCATCGTGCTGTACCTGGTAACGGCCCGCGTCCGGCGTGGACGCGCAGCCGCTCTGTCGTTCCTCCTCGCTCTGTGCGCCCTGCCGGTCTTCGCGGGGACCGCCATCGTCCCCGGCTGGCAGCGGGCGGACATCCCGGCGACCGGCTCCTACTACTGGCGCTACGTTCCCCAGACGCTCGACGCCACCCAGCCGGCTCCCCTCGTCCTCTTCCTTCACGGCTCCAACGGGACCCCGGAGGACTACAAGGCCTTCATCGGTACCGCCGCCGAGAAGGCGGGATGCGTGGTGGCCCTGCCGAAATCCTCGTCGAACGCCGGCTGGGGCATCGGCAACGACGAGCAGACAGTCGCCGAGACCCTCCGCCTGGTGCGTGCGGAGCTCGCCGTGGACGCCCGGCGGATCTCCCTGGCGGGCCACTCGGCCGGCGCGGCCTACGCCTACCTGCTCGCCTATGCCGGCTCGACGTACAGCGCGGTCTTCACCCTGTCCTCCCCCTTCTACGCGGTGGCGTCGCTGACCGATCCCACCTACAAGCCACCGATCCACATGTACTACGGCACCACCGATCCGAACTACGCCGCCGCCCGCCCGAGCCTGGAGGCGCAGTGGGGGAGGCTCGGCGTGCCCTGGGAAGAGGACGTGGAGGCGGACTTCGGCCACAACACCTGGCCCACCTCGTCGATGGCGAACGGCCTGATTTTCCTGGCGGGCAAGAGCCGTCCCGATCCGACGGCCGCCTGCGCGCCGAGCGCCACGCGCCTCTGTCTCCATGGCGGGCGTTTCCGCGCGGAGGTCTCCTGGGACGCCGGCGGCTCCTCGGGCGCCGGCCAGACGGTATCCAACGCCGCCGCGGATTCGGGGCTCTTCTGGTTCTTCAGCCCCGACAACTGGGAGCTGATGGTGAAGACGCTCGACGGCTGCGCGCTCAACGGCCATTACTGGGTTTTCGCCGCCGGCACCACCGACGTCCACTACGTCCTCACGGTGACGGACACCCTGACCGGGAGCGTCGCGCGCTACGAGAATCCGGCCGGCCGGGCGGCCGCCGCGACCACCGACGTCAACGCCTTTCAGGCCTGCCCCTGACCCGCGATCCCGGGTATACTTCCCCGGAGCCCTGAAAGCCTGCCCACGCCCCTTCCGGGACGAGATCCCGGAAGCGCGACGCGAGGCGCACCTCGGAAAGGAGTTTCCCGCGCGGCCTGGAGCCCGACCCAGGCCTCGGCGGTCCCCGTATGGAAACGGTCGGAAACCAGACCCCCAGTTGGGACGAGTGCGTGGACATCCTCGTGCGGCTGCCCACGATGCCGCTCGACACCCGCGTCGAAGCCCTCGAACGCCTCGTCCGCAATCCCAGCCCCGGCATCCGCGAGCAGGCATTGCGCATCGGCGCCTCCGTCCTCCCCGACTCGCGGCTCACCGAATACCTGCGCGATCCCGCCGACGCGGTGCTGCGGAGCGCCGGCTCCGAGATCTTCCGGTTGCGCGGCGGCCGCAGCCTGCCCGCGGTCATCGGCCTGCTCCGGGATCCCGATCCGGACGTGGCGCTGCAGGCGGTGCTCATCCTCGACCGGTTGCGCGATCCGCGGGCGCTCGAGCCGCTGCACGGCGTTCTCGGCCACTCCGATCCCAACGTGCAGCAGGAGGCGATCCTCGCCATCGGCCATCTGGGGGACGCGCGGTCGATCCCCCATCTGCTGCCGTTCCTGAGCGCCGACCTGTGGGTGCAGATGGCCGCCGTGCAAGCTCTGGGGGACCTGCGCGCGCCGGACGCGGTGCCCCATCTGGCCGGGCGGCTGACGGATGCCCTGGTGGGCTCGCTCGCGGCCGAGGCCCTGGCGCGGATCGGCGGTGAGCCCGCCTTCCACACCCTGGCGGCCCACTGGCCGGCAGGAGGCCTGGAGGTCGACGACGAGACGATGCTCGGCCTGCTCGCCCACGTGCTCGAAGGGCTTCCCCAGCCCGAGGAGATCCGTGCCCTGCCGGGAGGGTTCCGCGAGGCGCTGTCGGCGCGGCTCCAAGACCGCTCCGCCGAGGTGCGCACGGCCGCCGCCCGCTGCCTGCTGGCGCTCGGGGCCAGCTCCTGGGACGCCGACGCGATCGGCGTGCTGGCGAGCTCACGGCCCACCACGGCCGGCCGCCCGTCCGCCCTGGCGCGGCGGCGGGACCTGATCGCGCCGCTGCTCGCCGCCGCTGGAGAGCCGCGGGCCTGGGGCTTCCAGCTCGCGGCGAGCTTCCCCGACGAGATTCCCTCGGCTGCGTTCCTCGCCGCCGTCCGGGAGACGGCGGAGCGTCCGGAGCTGTTTCCGTCGCTCCTGCAAGCCCTGGAAAAGGTCCGTGTCCCGGGGCTTGCCGAGGCCCTGCTGGATCTCTACCTCGCGCTGCCCGCCGGATCCCGCGAGGCCCTGGGACCGGTGCTCGAGACGCACCGGGCCGCGGTGCACGCCGCGCTGGCCGCGCGGTCCGACGTCGACGAATCGGACCGGCTGGTCGTCGCCGCCCTCCTGGGCCGGCCGGTCGACGAGGTGGTCGAGGCCATCCTGGATCTCGATGCGGCGCTGCGCCCCGGCGTGATCACCCGGCTGATGCGGATCGAGGGGTTGGCCTTTCTGCTCCCCTGGGACGACTGGCTGGAGGAGGCCCCCGAGCTCTACTCCTCGCTGGCCGCCGAGGCGACCGTGCGCTGCGGCATGAACGAGATGATCCCGGCCCTGCGCGCCCGCGCGGCGCTGGCCCCCTCCGCCCCCCTGATTCGCGCTCTCGGCGTGATGGGCGATCGCGAGGCGGTCCCGGTGCTCGCCCGTTGTCTCGAGGCCCGGGACGACTTGCGGGCGGTGATCCTGGAGAGCCTGGGGAGGATCGGCGGACCGGAGGCCCGTTCCACTCTCCTCTCCGCGCTGGTGACCGTCGGCGCCGGCGCGGACGCCCGCGCCGCCTACAAGGCGCTCGCGGCCTGCGCCGGGCCCGGGGACGATGCCATGTTCCGGTCCGCCGCGTCGCATCCCGACTGGCAGGTGAGGCTGGCCGCCGTCGAGGTGCTCGGCCGCTTCACCCATCCCGAGAACGCGATCGTCCTGGCGCGGCTCGCCGCCGACTCGGTGCCGACCGTGGCCCACCGGGCGCTCGCGGCGCTGGAGAACTGAGCGCCTTTCGATCGGCGGCGGCGAAATGGCGGGAGGCGTTCCCCGGCGCGTGCATCCGCGAAATTGATCCTCTTTCCGCGCCCTGGTACAATTCGCGCGGAGGTCGCCTCATGACGTATTCCATTGACGACGTCAGGGACTATCTCGGGGAGATCCTGGAGAAGGTCCGGTCCGGCGAGAGGGTCGTGCTTTCAGAGGAAGGGCAGGACGTGGCGGAGATCCGGGCCGTCCGCTCCGCCAAGGGACATGCCTCCATCGAGGAGACGCTCCGTCAACTCGAAGAGGACGGGATCATCAGTGCCGCGTCCGAGAAGCGGCCTTCCCTTGAGGAGGTACTCCACGAGCTCGAGGAAGAGTGGCGCGCCAATCCCCCGAGGCCTGGAGGTCTGGCGCGGTTCCTGGGATCGCGAGGGTGAAGATCGCCTACATTGACAGCTCCTGTCTCGTGGCGATCGCTCTCGACGAGCCTGGTGCACAGGCCCTCCTGATCAGGATCTCCCGTTTCGACCGGCTCTTCTCGTCCAATCTCCTCGAGGCAGAGATGAGATCGGCCTTGTCCCGGGAAGGACGCCGCAGCAGGTTTGGGAACTTCCTGGCCGTGATGCGTTGGGTTTTCCCTCATCGGCGCCTGACGCAGGAAGTAGACCAGATCCTGGTAGAGGGCACTTTGAGGGGACCAGATCTGTGGCATCTCGCCTGCGCGCTTTTTCTGCGCGCCAGAGTCGGCAATCTCTCCTTTGTGACGCTCGACAACCGACAGGGTGACATCGCCCGGTCACTTGGTTTCCGCAGTCTCTAGACCAGCCCCCCTCCCGCCAGGCCCGCGAGGGCGATAGAGTCCCCCTCGTGCGCTCCATCACCCTGATCACCACCGGCGGCACCATCGAGAAGACCTACGACGAGCATACGGGCGAGCTCGCGAACCGGCACTCCCTCGTGCGGCGGATGCTCTCCGAGCTGCGGCTGGAGGAGACGGAGGTCAACGTCTTCGAGCTGATGAGCAAGGACAGCCTCGAGATGACCGAGCCGGACCGCCTCCGCGTCCTGGAAGCCGTGCGGGCGACCGGCGCGTGCGAGGCGGGCGCCACGGCGGGCATCGTCGTGCTCCATGGGACGGACACCCTCGCCCTCACCGGCCAGTACCTCTACGATCACCTGGAGAAGCCCTGCGTCCCCGTCGTTCTCACCGGCGCCATGCGGCCCTTCGAGATGAAGCAGTCCGACGCTCTCCAGAACTTAACCGAGGCCATCTTCGCCGCCGGCATCCTGCCGCCCGGCGTCTACTGCGTCGCCCACGGCCGGGTGCTGCCGTTCCCCGGCGTGCGCAAGGACACCGAGCGCGGCACGTTCGTGAAGGACTGAGGAGGAGACTCATGGCGAAGGATATCGACGAGTTCCGCAGCTACCGCAAACGCATGAACGAGCGCATCGAAGGGGCCGATCATCTCGGCATCAAGCGCTTCTTCAACCTGGACACCGCCGCCTACCGCGACGGCGCCCTGGATGGCAAGACCAAGGAGCTGCTGGGCCTGGTCGCCTCCGCGGTGCTGCGCTGCAACGACTGCATCGACTACCACCTCGACCAGTGCGTCGAGGCGGGCTGGAACGACGACGAGCTCTACGATGCCCTGAACGTGGCCCTGGTGGTGGGCGGGAGCATCGTCATCCCCCACTTGCGCCACGCCTTCGAGACCATCGATCAGCTTCGGGAGGAGAGCGGGGAGGAGAGCGCCAACAACTCCTGAGGAGGATCGCCCAGGAACAGGTCGGTGCGCAGCGGCTGCCCCGGCGACACCGCGTACCGCTCGAAATCGGTGACGCCGGCCTCGCGCAGGACGTCCTCGTCGATGTAGAAAGTCCCCGTCGCCTCGCGGCTGTCCCGCGTGAGGATCACGTGGGCGGCGTCGGCCATGATCTCGGGTTTGCGGCACTTCTCGGGCGGGGCGATGCCGCCCAGCATGGCGAGCGCCGCGGTGGCGATCACCGTGCGCGGCCAGAGGGCATTGACGGCGATCCCGTCCGCCTTGAATTCCGCGGCCATCCCCAGCACGCACAGGCTCATGCCGTACTTCGAGATCGTGTAGGCGGTGTGCAGCGCGAACCACCGGGGGTCGAGGTTGATCGGCGGCGAGAGGGTCAGGATGTGCGGGTTGGGCGCCTGCCGGAGGTGGGGGATGCAGGCCTGCGAGCAGAGAAACGTCCCGCGGGCGTTGACCCCCCACATCAGGTCGAAACGCTTGATGGGCGTCTGCAGCGTGCCCGTGAGATTGATGGCGCTGGCGTTGTTGACCAGGATGTCGATGCCGCCGAAGGTCTCCACGGTCCTGGCGACCGCCGAGAGGACTTGGTCCTCGTCCCGGATGTCCACCTGGAGGGGGAGGGCCCGGCCCCCCGCCGCCTCGACCTCCGCGGCCGCCTCGTGGATGGTCCCCGGCAGCTTCGGATGCGGCGCGGCCGTCTTGGCCGCGATGGCGACGTTGGCGCCGTCGGCGGCGGCGCGCAGCGCGATCGCCTTGCCGATGCCGCGGCTGGCGCCGGTGATGAACAGGGTCTTTCCCTTGAGATCTGCCATGGCTCTCCTCGATGGGCTCCTCATCCTTACAGGGCGGACGTTCCCGGCGGCACCAGCGCGTCGATCGTCGCGGCGTCCTCGTCGGTGATCTCCACGTTCAGCGCCTCCAGGCTGTCCTCGAGCTGCTCCATGGTGCGCGGGCCGATGATCACGGAGGTCACCGCGGGATGGCGGAGCGCCCAGGCGTTGGCGAAGCGGGCGAGGGGGACCCCCTTCGCCGCGGCCAGCGGCAGGAGCTTCTCGACGATGTCCAGCCGGCGCTGGAACTTGGGGCTGCCGGTGTCGCCGATCCACTTCTCGGCGCGCTGGCTGTCGCGGGGGTTGGCGGCGTCGCGGCGATACTTGCCGGAGAGCCATCCGCCTTCGAGCGGGCTCCAGACGATGTTGCCGAGGCCGAGCTTGAGCGACATCGGGAAGTGCTCCAGCTCCATCACCCGCCGCAGGATGCTGTAGGGCGGCTGCACGGCGACGAACCGCTCCCAGCCGTGCCGCTCGCTGATCCAGAGCGTCTCGACGATCTCCCAGGCCGCGAAGCGCTTCTCCCACAGGGCGGATCCCTCGTAGTGGTTGGTCGACAGGCCCAGGTAGCGCACCTTGCCCTGGCGCACCAGGTCGCTGAGCGTCGAGAGGGTCTCCTCCAGGGGCGTCGTCGGGTCCGGGCGGTGGATCTGGTAGAGGTCGATGACGTCGGTGCCGAGGCGGCGCAGGCTGTTCTCGACCTGCTCCTGGATGGCCTTGCGCGACAGCCCGCGCTGGTTGGCCCCCGGCCCTACGGGCGCCCATACCTTGGTGGCGAGCACGACCCCCTCCCGCCGGTCCTTCAGCGCCTTGCCGACGATCACCTCGGACTCTCCCTCGGAGTAGCCGTTGGCGGTGTCGATGAAATTGATGCCCGCCGCCATCGCCCGATGGATGATGCGGACGCTCTCGCCGTGGTCCGGGTTGCCCCAGGCGCCGAACATCATCGCGCCCAGGCAGAGCGGCGAGACCTTGAGGCCGGTCCTGCCGAGATTGCGGTATTCCATGCTGCACCCCCGTTTCGAAAGACCCATCCGCGATGGACGGACGCTATCACGCGGGTTCCGAGGGCTCCTACGCCGGGCTCAGCAGCCGCTCGATCTCGGCCATCCGTGCGTCGAGAACGCCGTTGACCACCACGTCGCGGCACTCGGCGGCCGGCAGCGGCGGGCTGAAGAGATAGCCCTGGAACTTGTCGCAGCCCAGCCCCTGCAGCCAGCTCCACTGCTCCTTGGTCTCGACCCCCTCGGCGATGACGCTGATCTCCAGGCTGACGGCCAGCGCGATCACCGCCGCCGCCACCTCCTCGCTGCCGCGGGCGCGGCCGATCGTGTGGACGAACGAGCGGTCCACCTTGAGGGTGTCGATGGGGAAAGTGGTTAGATAGGACAGCGAGGAGTAGCCGGTGCCGAAGTCGTCGATGGCGATGCGCACGCCGAGCTCCTTCAGGCCGCGCAGAATGGCGAGCGTCGCCTCGGCGTTCTGCATGGCGAGGGTCTCGGTGATCTCGAGCACTAGGAGGGATGGCGGGAAACCGGTCGCGGCCAGCACGTCCTCGATGCGGCGGAGGAGATCCGTCTGCTGAAAGGAGCGGGCGGAGAGATTCACCGCGAGTTGCACGTCCCGGGTCGCCTCGCGGCGCCATCCCTCGGCCTCCCGGCAGGCGGTGCGCAGCACCCAGAGATCCAGCGTGTGGGCCAGCCCGGAGACCTCGGCGAGCCACAGGAACTCGCCCGGCGTCATCAGCCCGCGCACCGGGTGGAACCAGCGCAGCAGGGCCTCGACCCCCTCGACGCGGCGCTGGCGCGAGTCGAGCACCGGCTGGTAGAACAGGGCGAGCTCGCTGGGCTCCTGGGTCAGGGCGCGGCGCAGATCGGCCTCCAGCGAGAGCTGCTCGAGGCTGCTGGAGCCCATCTCCGGAGAGAAGATCCGGTACTGGTCCGGACGGGTCTGCTTGGCGCGGACCATGGCGATCTCGGCCCGCTTGAGCAGCGTCTCGGCGTCGGCGCCGTCCTCCGGGCAGCGGCTGATGCCGATGCTGGCCGTGAGATAGACCTCGCGGCCCTGCAGAACGAAAGGAAGCCGGATGATCCCCAGGAGATTCTCCGCCACGCGGACGATGGCGGCCTCGCTCTCGACGGCGGGCAGGAGGATGGCGAACTCGTCCGCCGCCACGCGCGCGATCTGGTCCGTGGGGCGGAGGGCGTGCCGCAGCCGGTCCGACAGCGCCTTCAACAGCTCGTCCCCGTGCAGGTTCCCCAGCGATTCGTTGACCACCTTGAAACGGTCGAGGTCGAGGAACAGCACGGCGAGCCGTTCCCGGCGCGCCTCGGCGCGCTCGATCCAGGCCGTGAGGTGCTGGAGCAGCAGGTTGCGGTTGGGCAGGTCGGTCAGCGAGTCGTGATAGGCCAGGTGCTCGATGCGCGCCGAGGCGACGACGACCCGCTGATGTTCCTCCTCGAGCAGCCAGATCACCATGCCGAGCCCGATCAGGGTCTGGAAAAGGTTGTCGAACGGCCCGAGATAGGCGACGTAGTCCATCGATCCGACCTTGACCGCCTGGCTCACGATGATGACCAGGTAATGGAGCTGGTGCAGGCCGTAGAGCAGGAAGGTGATCGAGACCAGGCGGCGGCCCAGCCCGGAGGGATGGGTGCGGCTGCGCCACACCCCCCAGCTCGCGACGAGGAAGGCCCCGCCCAGCAGCAGCACGCGGACCCCGACCCGCACCAGGAGACGGAGGTGGGGAGCGATGAACAGCGACGAGGCGATGGAGCCGAGCGTCAGCACGACGAGCGCCGCCAGGACGGCGCGCTGGAAACGGCGGGACAGCGGCCGTTCGGCTACCACCTCGTAGGTGCCGAAGAGCAGCCAGGCGACCTGGCAGTAGACGCCGAGGATGGAGAGGCTCGAAGCGAGCAGCCGCGCCGGCGCCTCCGGCGGCATGCGGTCCACCAGGAACATCGCGGCGGAGCCGCCCAGTAGCGACACGCAGAACGCTCCCCAGCTCCAGGCCCAGGTCAGCAGGTAGGGGCGCTGATAGTGGCGATGGAAGACCACCAGCACCAGGGCCAGGACGAGGGCGCCGATGGCCTGCGCGAGGTTGCTTGTGAACATCACAAGCGTCGAATTGATCATGTTGGCCGCATTTTAGTTCATGGACCCCGCGAAAGGGTGGACTTCATCCATGAGAGAAGGCGACCTGCTACCGCGCCAGCCAGTACGCCATGCCCGCCACGGCCGCCAGCGCCAGCAGCGCGAGGCTGACGTAGAGGAGCACGGGCTTCTGGCCGGCCTCCGCTCGGCCGCCGCCGAAGAGGCGCGAGCCCGCCTGGGAGATGCCGCGGATCTCGGTGAGCGTCCGCAGCCCCAGCGTCTCCTCCAGCCGCTCGAGGGCGGCGAGCAGGTCGCCGGCGCTGGCGTATCGCTCGTCCGGACGGCGGGCCAGGCAGCGTAGCGCCACCACGTCGATCTGTGGCGACAGCGATGGATCGAGCTGGCTCGGCAGGCCGAACCTGGGGCCCGGCGCGCGGCCGGTCAGCAGCTCGTGGAAGATCACCCCGGCGGAGTAGAGGTCCGCCCGCGCGTCCACCGCGCCCGTTCCCTCCAGGATCTCGGGCGCCAGATAATAGAGCGCGCCCAGATGGATCTCGCCCGTGCCGAGCGTGGCGGTGAGGCTCGGCGCCGCGCTCTCGAAGCGCGCCGCTCCCAGATCCGAGATCTTCACCGTCGAGATGTCGGGCGACACCAGCACGTTGCGCGGCGTCAGGCTCCGGTGCACGAGCCCGTGCTGATGGCCCTGGGCCAGCCCCCGGCAGATTCCCCGCATCACCGTGAACGCCTCCGCCAGCGACGGCCGCCGCTGCTTCAGCATCCGGTCGAGCGAGGTCCCCTCCACCAACTCCGTGGCGAGGTAGAGCCGCTCTCCCTCCTGGCCGGTCTCCAGGATCTGCACCAGGTTGGGATGGCGGGTCGCCGGCGCGACCGCCCGCAGCTCCTGGTGGAAGCGCGCGACCGTCGCCGGATCCTCGCTCAGGAAGCGGGGAAAGAGCTTGATGGCGACGGCCCGTCCCTGCGGGCTGGTGGCCGCGTAGACCATCGACTGCCCGGCCTTGCCGAGGAGCTCGCGGACGCGGTAGGGACCGATGGTTTCAGGCAGCGGGGACGGCATTCTCGATCATTGTCTCTCGAAGATCATCGTCTTTCGAAGATCATAACCGTGTCCCCTACCGCGATACGATCGAACGGCCGCAGCGGCGCGCTTTGGGCGGGCTTGCCGTTGACGCGAGTGCCCTTGCTGCTGCCGAGATCGGTCATCACCCAGGCGCCCTCCTCCCAGGTGAGGCGCAGGTGCTCCTTGCTGGCGTTGGGATCGGTCAGCGGCAGCGAGCAGGCGCGGGACCGCCCCACCGTGGCCGGCCCGGCGCCGTCGAGCTGCAGCGACCGGCCGCGCTCGGGACCCTCCGCCACGTACAGCCGCGCCGGCCAGGGCCCGCCGTCCTCGCGGGCCTCTCCGGAATGGGGAAGATCCCGGCGGTCCCGGCGATCCCGGCGGACGATCTCCAGCGTCTGCATCGGATAAGGAATGACGATCCCCTCCTTGTGGAGCTCCTCCCAGATGCGGCTCCGCAGGTCGCTGGCGATGCGCGGCCCCTCGGCCACATCGTCGATCCAGACCCGCAGCTCGTAGAGGATCGCGCTCGGGTCGAACGAGAGCACGATGACGTCGGCGGCCGGCTTGTCGAGCACCCCGGGCACTCCACCGGCGCATTCGAGCAGCACGCGGCGGACTCGATAGGGGGGCTCGTCGTAGTGGACTCCCACCCTCACCTTCTCGCGGTGTACGGGGTGCGGGTAGTAATAGTTGAGCACCCGCTCCTCGGCCAGCTTGCCGTTGGGAATCACCAGGTTGTCGTTGTCCCGCGTCCGCAGATGGGTGGTGCGCCAGGTGATGGCCATCACCCGGCCTTCCTGCTCGCCGACCTTGATCCAGTCGTTGATGCGGAACGGCTTCTCGACGCTGATCACCAGGCCGGCGAAGAAGTTGCCGAGGATCGGCTGGAGGGCGAGGCCGAGCACCAGGGACGTGACCGCGCTGGTGGCCACCAGCGCGGTCACGTCGAGCTTCGGGAAGCTCATCCGCAGCGTGATGATGGCGGTGACCAGGTAGACCACGGCCATCGTCACCGCCGGCAGCAGGGAGGGCAGGCGCACCCCCCGCTTCGCGGTCAGATGGACGTCGAAGAGGTAGAGGCCGAGCAGGCGGAGGATGGTGATCAGGCCCAGGAACAACCACGCCCAGCCGAGGGCGCGCGCGACCGCCGCCGGCTCGTAGCCCGGCTGGATCAGGGCGACCATCTCCAGGGTCGCCACCGCCGCCGCCACGTAGAGCGGGAAGGCGAGCTGCCGCACCCAGAAGAACCGCCGCTGGAGGGCGGCGAGGATCACGATCAGCAGCGCCAGCACGGCGGCGCTGCCCAGCACGGTGAGGGTCATCAGCAAGCGGGACACCTCCGAGAGCTGAGGGCATTCTAGTCCGGGGCGGCCCTCCGGGTTAGAATCTCCCTGTTCTTTTCAGCCATACCTTCAAAAGGGAGATCACGATGAAGAGATTGTTCGGTTCGACCGCCGTCCTGGCGCTGGCGCTCGCGTCGGTCGTGGCGGTGCAGGCGCAGACCGCCGCGAAGAAAGAGGTGAAGAAGACCACCACCACGACGACCACGACCACCACGACGAAGCCGGTGGTGGGCGGCGTGCGGGGTTCCATCCTGTTCGCGGTCGACCAGGCCCAGGAGAAGCTGCTCGCCCTGGCCAACGCCATGCCGGCCGACAAGTACGGCTGGCGGCCGGGAGAGGGCGTGCGCTCGGTGGGTGAGGTCTTCAACCATGTGGCGAGCGCCAACTACTTCTTCCCCACCCTCTGGGGCGGCAAGGTGCCCGCCGGCGTCGATCCCCAGAGCCTCGAGAAGACGATGAGCGGCGACAAGGCGAAGACGATCGACACGCTCCAGAAGTCGTTCGACAACGTCCGCGCGGCGATCCTGGCCGTGCCAGAGGCCGATCTCAACAAGCCGATCAAGATCTTCGGCCACGACGCCACCGTCCGCGACGCCATGATGATCGTCGTCACCCACGGTCACGAGCACCTGGGCCAGGCCATCGCCTACGCCCGCTCGAACGCCGTCGTGCCGCCCTGGAGCGCCGCCGCGGCAGATTAGGGCCATCCCTCAATATCCCAACTCCGCCGGAGGTTGTAGGAGACCTGCGGCGGAGTCTTTCTCAGGGTGTGGAGTTGGGGTTCGAGGAAGTTCCGGCCGCCCTACCCCAACCGCTCGCGATAGACCTTGTCCATCGCCCGGCGCAGGGCTTCGAGGCGGCCCAGCTTGCCGACCTGGTCCGCCGTGACCTCGACCGGCCAGTCGAAGTCCACGTTGTCGATCACCGTGGCGCGCCAGGCTTTCTTCTTGGCGTCCCACCCCTGCCGGTCGCCGATCAGGTCCCAGCCGGTGGGCAGGAAGCTGCGGATCTCGGTCTCCGTATATTGGAACGCGGATGGAGTCGGTCGGTTGGTCTTCATGGAACGGGATTGTGCACCAAGTGGTCCTCCGAGCGGTAGGGGCGGGGATTCCGCGGCGTTGTCCCGGGCCGCCCCCCCTTTCCTTGACCCCCTCGGGACCCGTTGCTACGATCCCGGAGGCTCGGGTCCCGCGACCTGAGCCCCGCAATCCGACTCGCAAAGGAAAACCATGAACATCGAGCTCACCGAAGAGCAGAAGCTCCTGCAGGAGACCGTCCGCCGATTCGCCGAGGAGGTCGTGCGGCCGCGCGCCAAGGAGATCGACGAGACGGGCGAGTTCCCGCGCGCCTTCTTCGACCAGGCGGGCGAGCTGGGCCTCGCCGGGGTCAGCGTGCCCGAGGCGTACGGCGGTGCCGGCATGGACACCATCTCCTACTGCCTCGTCATCGAGGAGATCAGCCGGATCTGCGCCACCTCGGGCGTCATCCTCTCGGTCAACAATTCGCTGGTCTGCGATCCGCTGCTGAAGTTCGGCAGCGAGGAGCAGAAGCAGGAGTTCCTCAACCCCCTCGCCGCCGGCGCGAAGCTCGGCTGCTTCGCCTTGACCGAGCCCGGCGCCGGCAGCGATCCGGCGGGCATCCGTACCACGGCGCGGCGCGACGGCGACGACTACGTCCTCAACGGCAACAAGATCTTCATCACCAACGGCACCGACGCCGACATCGCCCTGGTCTTCGCCAGCGTCGACCTGGCGAAGAAGCACAAGGGGATCACCTGCTTCATCGTGCCCGCCGACGCCCCGGGCTACAGCCACGGCACGCACGAGTTCAAGCTGGGCGTCAACGCCTCGGGCACCACCGAGCTGGCCTTCGAGGACCTGCGCGTCCCGGCCCGCTACCGTCTCGGCGAGGAGGGGGACGGCTTCAAGGTCGCCATGGCCACCCTCGACGGCGGCCGCATCGGCATCGCCGCCCAGGCGGTGGGCATCGCCCAGGGGGCCTTCGAGGAGGCGCTCGCCTACTCCCAGGAACGCGAGCAGTTCGGCTCCCACCTCTCCGACTTCCAGGCCATCCAGTTCTACCTCGCGGACATGTCGACCGAGCTCGACGCCGCCCGCCTGCTCACCTGGAAAGCGGCGTGGGCCAAGGAGAACCAGAAGCGCTTCAGCCTCGAGGCCTCCCAGGCCAAGCTGTTCGCCTCCGAGATGGCCCAGCGCGTCACCAACAAGGCGCTGCAGATCCACGGCGGCTACGGCTACACCAAGGAGTACAACGTCGAGCGCTACTTCCGCGACGCCCGCATCACCGAGATCTACGAGGGCACCAGCGAGATCCAGAAGATGGTGATCGCCGACTGGGTGCTCAACAAGGCCTAGGAGGCCACACCGGAAGGAGACCGCCATGGCCGTGCTCACCGAGCCTCTTTCTCAAACGACCCAGACCGCTTCCGGCATCGATTTCTCGCTGACCGAGGACCAGGAGCTGATCCGCTCCGAGGTCCGCCGCTTCGCCGAGGAGCGCATCCGTCCCGGTCTCGCCGAGCGCGACCGCGAGCACATCTTCCCCATGGACATCTTCAGGGAGATGGGGGAGATGGGCCTGCTCGGCATGCTGGTGCCCGAGGAGTACGGCGGCGCCGCCGCCGACTCGCTCACCTACCTGCTGGCCGTCGAGGAGATCTCGCGCGTGGATCCGGCCGTGGCGGTGACGATGAGCGTCACCAACTCGGTCTGCTGCTGGCCCATCGTCCGCTTCGGCGGCGAGGCCCTGAAGCGCAAGGTGCTGCCGTCCCTGGCCTCCGGCGAGGTCCTCGGCGGCTTCGGCCTCACCGAGCCGGGCGCGGGGAGCGACGCCGGGAGCCTGAAGACCACCGCCCGTCGCGACGGCGACGTCTGGGTTCTCAACGGCGAGAAGGCGTGGATCACCAACGCGGGCTATGCCGGCTACTTCGTGGTCGTGGCGCGGACGAATCCGGAAGCGGGCAAGCGGGGCCTCTCGGCCTTCGTGGTGCCCGCCGACGCGCCCGGCTTCTCGGTGGGGAAGCCGGAAGAGAAACTGGGGCTGCGGTCTTCGCGCACGGCGCAGATCTACTTCTCGGACTGCCGGGTGCCGGCCGGGAACCTGCTCGGCGAGGAGGGGCAGGGACTGAAGATCGCCCTCGCGACCCTCGACCACTCGCGTCTCGGCATCGGCGCCCAGGCCGCGGGCATCCACCAGCGGGCCCTCGAGCTGGCCGTGGCCTACGCCAAGGAGCGGGTCCAGTTCGGCGCCCCGATCGCCGCCAACCAGGCGATCCAGTTCAAAATCGCCCAGATGGCGACCGAGCTCGCCGCCTCCCGGGCGCTCACCTGGGCCGCCGCCGCGGCCGAGCACACCTCGCGCGCCGGCCGCCTCGCCGCTCAGGCCAAGGTCTACGCCTCCGAGGCCGCCAACCGCGCCTGCCAGGAGAGCCTCCAGATCCACGGTGGCAACGGCTTCCACGAGGACTACGAGATCTCCCGCCTCTACCGCGACGTGCGCGTCACCACCATCTACGAAGGGACGAGCGAGATGCAGCGGATGGTGATCGCGCGTCATCTGCTGGGGCGGTAAGCTCTGGGACCGCCGGCTGGGTTGCTCCAAGTGAACCAAGGCCGGCCATCGTGGAACTTACCTGGCGGTCGTCCTATCTGAAAGGAGACATGCCATGCTCAAGAAGAAGCTCGTGAAGCTCGGAATCCTCACCCTCGGACTCGGCAGCCTGATCGTCGCCTCCCGCCCCGCGATGGCCACCTTCTGTTGCAGCGACTGCGACACCCTCTTCGAGACCTGTTCCACCAACTTCCCGAACAGCTTGCACGACTGCACCCTCAGTTACAACCACTGCAAGAGCACCTGCAACCCGACCTGCTGAACCCGGGCGACTCCCGGACCCGGATCTCGACGTCGGGCGGCCGGGGGTTGGATGGCGAGCCGTCGTTCTCCAGGATCGCCACCTCCCCCGCCGGTTGACCTTCTGCAACCCTCCCGGAAATAGGCCGGAGAGATAGGTGCGGGAGCGAGAGATAGGTGCAGCGAGAGATAGGTGCCAGGCGAACATTTGGGGTCAACTCGCGCTCCCAGGTCGCAGCGGGCAAGACGGCGAGCCTCTGATAGGATACCTTGAGAGAGGAGACGCAGATGGCCCAGGTAGTTTTCGATTTTCCCCCTTCCGTCTTCTCTGCCCTGCGGAAGGCTCCGGCTGAGTTCGCCGCTGAAATGCGGCTCGCGGCGGCTCTTCATTGGTTCTCTCAAGGCTTGATCTCTCAAGGGAAAGCCGCCGAGATTGCCGGCCTGAGCCGTGCGGAGCTCTTGGATGAGCTGTTCAGGAGAAAGATCCCGGCCATCCAGGTGACGCTGGAGGAACTTCGGGAAGAGCTCGCGCGTGACTAGGAGGCGTTGGGTCGTCAACGCCTCCCCCCTCATCTTTCTGGCACAGATCGACGCGCTCTCTCTGCTCAAGCAACTCGCGGACGAGGTTCTCGTTCCGTTCTCGGTTCGCGATGAGGTGCTCGCCCCGAAAGGAGAGAAGCTCCCTATCGAGCTTCCAGACTGGTTGAGTTTACGAGGAGATCTTCCCCTCCCTCCCGAAATTGCCGGTTGGGACCTTGGAGCTGGCGAGTCTCAGGTATTGGCTCACGCTCTGCGTTCCGACAGTGAAGCCGTCTTGGACGATTTTGAGGGCAGACAGTGTGCCCGCGCCCTGGGTGTGCCTATGACCGGCACTCTTGGTGTGATTCTACGAGCCAAGAAATCGAAATTGATTCCTGTAGCCCGGCCTCTCTTGGAGGAGCTGCTCCGGAAAGGGTTGTACCTGTCAAGAGAATTGCTGGAGCAGGCTCTCAGGGAAGTCGGCGAGTGATGCAGCGGCTGGTGATCGCGCGGCATTTGCTGCAAAAATAGCTTCCCTTCCCGGGGGACGACCGCCCCGGCAGCCCGAGGCCGGCGATTTGGAAGGGGAGGCCTCCCCTTCCAATCCGGACGGCTGTCTTTACTTCCCGGACCGATTTTTAGCTTCCCGGACGGCCATCTTTCTTTCCCACCGACTTTTTTGGCTTCCCGAGCGGCCGTCTTTTTTCCCCGACGATTTTTTTGGCTTCCCGCGCGTCCGTCTTTCTTCCGTGGCCGTAGTCTGGCTTCCTGAGCGTCCATCTTTCTTCCTGGACCGCGATCCTGGCGTTTTCAGCCTCCACGGTTCTTCCCAGGCGGCGATCTTGGCCCGCGAACGTGCGTCCTCGCCACAATTCCTCGATTGTTTAGAGATTCTCCCCGCCCCTACTCGAAGCACCAAGGCTAAAGTTAGCGCTATGCCACTCCGTGGAGAGGGAGCGGGGGCGAGGCTTCGGAGCGCACCCCCATCCCGGCATCACCGCGCCACCCCGTTTCTTTCCCGGCTACCCACAGCATCTTGTGGTAAGCTTCTGGGGTGCCCCCAGATATCCGCACTCCAGCGTAACGAGGTGAGTCGATGCCGGTCCTGGTCCCTACCCTGACGTTCCTCGCGGGAGGGGTCCTCGTGTGGCTGCTGACCCGTCAGCAGCGGAGCGTGCTGGAGGAGCGGCTGCGGTCCCGGGAAGGGGATGCGGCACGGCTCGCCGAGGTCTCGGCCGAGGCTGGGCGGCTGCGCGAGGAGCGGGCGGTCCTGCAGACCACCGTCGAGAAGGAGCGCCAAGCCACCGCCGAGAAGCTGCGGCTTCTCGACGAAGCTCAGGGCCGCCTCTCGGACGCCTTCAAGGCCCTCTCCGCCGAGGCCCTGCAGAACAACAACGCCAGCTTCGTCCATCTCGCCAAGGCCACGCTGGAGACGTTCCAG
>DASWRX010000292.1:0-24996 GCA_036402955.1 Thermoanaerobaculia bacterium | reverse complement strand
CATGAGTGACGTTCTCGCGCGGGTCAGCATGCCGGACGAAGATTTCCGCGAACCGGGCGACTTCCACTGCGTGGAGCCGGTCAGGCTCGAACGCTTCCTGGAGAGGCGGCGGGCCAGCCCGAGCTTCCCGCTGGAGCTGAGCCTCGCGGAGAACCTCGTCGAGGCGCTGCGGCGGGCCAACGGCTTCGTGCCGTCGGCGGCGGGCTCGATCCTGCTCGACGATCCCTCCGACAAGAAGGAGGATCGCCGCCAGAACAAGCTGACCTTTATCGCCGCCTTCGGCGACAAGTCCTCCTGCCTGGTGGGTCAGACGATCCCGGCCGACCAGGGGATCGCCGGGCGGGTCTACCTGACGGGCGAGGCCTACTCCACCCCCTACGCGCCGAGCGACCGCTTCTTCTACCGGGCGATGGACGAGCAGACCCGCTATCAGACCGAGTCGCTGGTCGCCATCCCGATCCGCATCGAGCAGGAGGTCTGCGGGGTCCTCGAGCTGATCAACCGCCACGGCGAGCCCGGGTACAGCCAAGCGGACCGCAACCTGCTGGAGATCTTCGCCGGCTACATCTCGATCTCGATCCAGAACGTGCTCGACGGCCGCCAGGCCCAGGAGATCGCCAAGCGCGACAACCTCACCGGGCTCTATAACGACCGCTACCTGCACATCGCGCTCGCGGACACCATCCGCCGCTGCAAGGCGGGCAACGTCGACCTCGCCCTGCTGTTCCTCGACCTCGACTACTTCAAGCACGTCAACGACACGCACGGCCATCTCGCGGGCAGCCAGGTGCTCCGCGAGGTGGGCCACCTGCTGCGCCGCAAGGTGAAGCCGGTCGGCGGCATCCCGGCCCGTTACGGCGGCGACGAGTTCGTGCTGCTGCTCCCCGGCTCCGACCTCGACGCCGCGATCGACGTCGCGGAGGAGATCCGCGCCGAGATCGTGGACAACACCTTCTGCGCCGCCCCCGGAGACATCCAGCCGGATCCGCTGTCGCTCAAGGGCATCACCTGCTCGATCGGCGTCGCCACCTTGCTGCAGCACCTCGAGCCCGACCTGCCGCTGGAGGTCAGCAAGAGCACCCTCCTGCGGCTGGCGGACGCGGCCATGTACGTGGCCAAGGAGACGGGGCGCAACAAGACCGCGCTGGCCGGCCGGCCGGTGCGCCGCCGCCCCAACTCCGACGTCCGCTGATCCTTTGACCCCTCTCCGGAGGGGGTGCTAGGATGCCGCGGCTTCCTTCGTAGGGGCGCAGCACGCTGCGCCCCTACGAGCTTCCAGAACCCCCCAAGGGATCGAACGAACGAGGCGACTCCAGCGGAGAGCCGGGAGAGGATCGCGCGGATGAGCAAAAAGCACCAGGTGGTGATTGCCGGAGCCGGCGGCATGGGCAGCGCCGTGGGTCTGCTGCTGCGGGAGCTCGGGGACTTCGAGGTGGACCTCTTCGTCGGCGACGCCGATGCCGGCCGGGCCCGCGCCACCGCGGCCTGGATCCGTGAGGGCTCCACCCGTCCCGGCGAGGTCCACGCCTTCCACCTCCCCGCCGAGGGGACCAGCCGCGAGCTCGACGGCGCCCTGGCGCCGGCGGACATCCTGCTCGACTGCCTGCCGGGCAAGGAGGCCCCCCGCATGGCGCGCCTCGCCCGCCAGCACGACCTCCACTACACGAACCTCACCGAGCACGTCGAGGAGACCGAGGAGATCCAGCGGATCGCGCAGGGCGCCTCGCGCGGCTTCCTGCTCCAGACCGGCCTCGCGCCCGGATACGTCAACGTGCTCGGCAACAGCCTCTTCCAGCAGTTCTGCCGGGAGAACGGCGCCGACCGCGCCGAGCGGCTCGAGATGCGGGTCGGCGCCCTGACCACCACGGCCCGGCCGCCGCACTTCTACGGCTTCACCTGGAGCCCCAGCGGCGTGGCCACCGAGTACGTCAAGCCCGCCACCGTCCTGCGCGATTTCCATCGCACCACCCGGCCGTCCCTCTCCGAGCGGTGCACGGTGGTCATCGACGGCATCACCTACGAGGAAGACCTCACCTCCGGCGGCGCGGCCGACCTGCCGGCGGCCCTCGAGGGCAAGGTCCGCAACCTCGACTACAAGACGCTGCGCTACCCCGGCCACTACGCCTGGATCGAGCAGCTCGTGGCTGAGACTCCGGCCGGCGAGGACCCGATCCTCTCTCTCCAGGCGCGGATGGAGGCGAGCGTCCCCTTCATGGAGGACGACCTGGTGGTGATCTACGCCGGCGTCGAGGGGCGCGGAGCCGACGGCGCCCTGCGCCGTTTGCAGAGGTCGCTCCTCATCCGTCCCAGTCGCGTCGGCGCCCGCACGCTCAAGGCGATCCAGTCCACGACCACCGCCGGCCTCGCCGAGTCGGCCCGCTTCCTGCTCACCGAAAGCCCCCAGGGCGTCTGTCTCCAGAGCCAGATCGACCCCGCCCATTTCATGGCGGGCCCGTTTGTTGCAGAGATCTACCACCGCTGACACGAGGGCTGACGCGAGGGCCGGCCCGAAGCCCTCCACCGCCGGCCCTCCCTGTTGATCTGAGGTCTCTCCGACATGCGAGCTTTTTCGCGCGCCTACGGCGCCCTGTGCATCGTGTGCCTGCTCGCCGCTCCGGCGGCGGCCACCACCTACCAGAAGGTCGGGGACGCGGACCTCGCCGATCAGGCGACGGTCATCGCCGAGGCCCGCGCCGGCGCGCCCATCGAGGGAGCGGGGACGAGCGCCGCGCCGGGCCTTCCCGCCACCGACTATCCCTTCACCGTGGAGCGGGCCATCCGCGGCGCGGCCAGCGGCGACCGTCTCACCGTGCGCGTGCCCGGCGGGCGCCGGGCGGACGGGATGGCGCTCCGCATCTGGGGCGCTCCCCGATTCGTTCCCGGCGAGCGGGCCCTCCTCTTTCTGGCCCCCAACGCCGACGGCTCGTTCCACGTGCTCCATCTGATGCTCGGGGCGTTCCACGAAACGGAGTCGGGGGACGGCCGTGCCGTGGCCGTGCGCGATCTCTCGGAGGCCCGGGAGGTCGGCGGCGACACGGCCGATCCGCCGCGCGATCTCGCGGCGTTCCGCGCCTGGCTCGCCGACCGGACGGCGGGGGTGCGCCGCGCGCCTGATTACGTCCTCGCCGGCTCCCCCGACGGCGCCGCGCGGAACCTCCAGGAGAAATTCAACCTCCTGAGCTCCGGTGACATCCACATCCGCTGGTTCGTCTTCGACCAGGGCGGGAGCGTCGCCTGGGCGGCCGACGGCTCCGGCCAGCCGGGGGTGCCGGGAGGTGGCTTCGCCGAGTTCCAGCGCGCCCTCGCGGCCTGGAACGCCGAGCCCACGACCCCCATCCACTACGCCTACATCGGCCAGACCAACGCCGGCGGCGGGCTCAGCCGATTCGACGGCGTCAACGCGATCCAGTTCGACCAGCCGGTCGCCGATCCGTTCGACTGCGATCGCGGCGGCATCCTCGCCGTGGGCGGCCCGTGGTACGACACCCGGCAGCGGGCGACATGGGGCGGTGAGGCGTTCATCCCCATCACCGGCGCGGACATCGTCACCAACGCCGGCATCGGCTGCTATCTCTCGCGCAGCGTGGACCCCCCCAAGACCGCCGAGGAGATCTTCGGCCACGAGTTGGGCCACACGCTGGGGCTCGGCCACTCCTGCGGCGACGCGGCGAGCGGCGGCTGCGCGGGGCATCCGGCCGGCGACGACGCCCTGATGCGGGCCTATCTACACAGCGACGGGCGCGGCGCCCGCCTGGCCGACGACGACCGCACGGCTCTCCAGGCTCTCTATCGCCCCGGCGGCGGCCAGGCGCTCGGCCCGCCGGCGGCGCCCACCAACCTGTCGGTGGAGGCGGCGGGGCTCACCGCCAATCTCCTGTGGGAAGACCGCTCCGGCGACGAAGAGGGCTTCCGCGTCTACCGGCGGACCGGCAACGGGCGCCTCGCCCGCATCGCGGAGCTCCCGGCCGGAACGACCGTCTACGCGGACCGCGGCCTGACGCCCGGCAGCCGGTACGAGTACCAGGTCGCCACCTTCAACGCCCGGGGCGAGAGCCGCGGCCCCCGGGTAGCGCTGGCAACCCCCGCCGCCCTGCCTTTGCAGGCGCTCTCGCTGGCATCCCAGGGGGTGACCGCCCGGACCGGCACGCCGGTCGCCTTCTCGGTCTCCTTCTCCGGCCCGGCGAAGCAGGCGCGGTGGGAGTTCTCCGGCGATTCTCCCGCGGGTTCCCCCAGTGGAGTAGAGCTGAGCGACGCTCCCTGCGCGGCGCAGTCCTTCTGCGCCTCGCACGTCTTCACCCAGCCGGGCGACTCGACCGTGACCGTCCGCCTGCTGGGGGATCTCGGCCAAGCCTCGGAGCGGACGCTCCGGATCCACGTCGAGGGACCGGCGCTCACGCCCGGCGACGGCGAGTCGCTCCTCTCCAACGTGATCTCGGCGCCCCTTGGCGGCGCCGTCCTGCACAGCGATCTCTGGCTGGCCAACGACGGCGACTCCCCCACACTGGTGCGGGCGACGTTCCAGCCGCGCTTCGGTGCGCTGGCAGCCGTCTCGCCCGTCTCGCGGGACCTGACCCTGGCGCCCGGCACCACCCTGCTCCTCCCCGACGTGCTCCAGGAGCTGTTCGGGACCGGCGGCCAGGGCTCTCTCACGCTCTCCTACCTCCAGACCTCGGCGGCAGGCTCGGGCCCGCGGGTGCTCGCCTTCAGCCGCGCCCGCTCCGGACCGGCGGCGTCGGCCATGGGCAGCTTCGGCCCGCTCCTCTACGAGGAGCCCGCGGCCGGCTGGTCGGCCGGCGAGAAGGTCCTGGCCGGGCTGCCGTGCGGCGACGGCACGGCGGTGAGCCTCCTCCTGCAGAATCTCGATGCGACCAGCGGGCAAATAACGGTTGACCTGTTCGACAGTCTGGGGCAGGCGGTGGGAGGCTCCGCCCTCGTCGACCTCGGCCCCGGCGCCGCGCGGTCGCAGCGGCTCGACGGGCTGTTCCCCGGGCTCGGCAGCCACACCGGTCCGTTCAGCGCGCAGATTCAATCGAACGGGATCCGCTTCTCCGCCGCCGCCACCCTGCTCGGCGGCGAGCTCCAGACGCCGCTCTTCCTGGCCGCGAAGCCCGCCGGGCCGGACGGCGAGTCCCAGGGCGCGCTGCTCATCCCGCGGGTCTCGCGGGGCGCCGGCGCCTTCAACACCTTCCAGTTCAGCCGGCTGCTGGCCGCCAACCCTTCGTCGCAGCCGCGGGAGCTCCTCTGCACGCTCTGGCTCCGCGGCCAGGACGGCCGGGCCTCCCGCCGCGTCGCGACCCTGACGATCCCGCCGCAGGGCTCGATCCGCGTCGAGGACGTGCTGCACGACCTCTTCGGGCTCAGCGACGGGCTCGGGGCCCTGTGGATTACCTGGAGCGGTCCGGCGGGACCGGCGCCGCGGGTGCTGAGCCTCGCCGTCTCCACCGCTCCCGGCGGAGCGGGCAGCCGCTTCGCGGCTCTGGTGGATGGACGCGGGAGCGAGGAGGCCGCGACCGCCCGCTCCGTGGACTTCGGCGCCGAGCCCTCCACCTTCGTGCGCCCGAGTTGGGGCTCCATCAACCTCGGCGGCGCGCCGGCGGTCCTGCGGCTCAGCCTGCGGAACCCTTCCGGAGAGGTGGCGGGCACGGCCCAGGTGACGTTGCGTCCCAGCCAGCCCTTCGAGCGCGCCCTGTCCGCCCTCTTCCCCCAGGCCGCGGACGGCGGCCGCTGGACGCTCGCGACCGAGGTGCTGGGAGGCGGGCCCGTGCAGACCTACCTCTTCCAGACCGGCGCCGGAGGGGACGTCTCCTTCGTTCCCGGCAGCGCCGAATGACCTACAGGTCGGACACGTTGTCAAGCTGTGGAAATTCTGCCCTCGCGGAGGCGGTCTCTCTCTACAAAATCTCCCGTCCGTCCTGGACAGTTTTTTCAACCTGCTGAGAGCAAATCACTTGGCCGGGTTGCACAAAAATCTGTTCAAACTGCGGCAAATGGCTCTGCCGCCGGAGGTTTGGTCCCCGGTCACAAGCCTTTCCCACAAGGTTTTCCACAGCGTTTGTGGAGATCGGGAAACGGCCCGAAAACGCTCAGCGCGTGAGCAGATCCTGCTCATTCCGTGCGCGGCGGCGGCACGGAGCGAAGTGGAAAAAAACCGGAGCTGTGCCCTTCGAGGCGGCGGCCGGCGGCACGCGGAGACTCTCCCAGACTGACTGCCGGACCTCGACGAGAGGCCAGCGGACGGGCCAGGGACGGCGGCGGAACGCCGTCAGGGAGAGCGCCTCCCGCTCGTCGGTGTCGATCGCCAGCGCCACCCGGTAGATCGGTCCGTTCCGGGCACCGACCGGCGGGACGGCCGCGAACAGGGCCCCCTTCCATCCCGCGTCCACGTCCGGCCACTCGCGTGCCGCGGCGAGGGTGAGGGCGAGCCGATCGGGATGATGCTCCCAGACGATGGCGGCGGCGAGCCGGGGCTCGTTCAACAGGGCCTGCGCGCCGCGGGCCGGGGCGTCCGGGTCCGCGCGGCCCACCAGCATGCCGTAGAACGGCGGGAACGGATCGAGCGGATCGAGAGCGCAGGCCCTCTCCAGGGCGTCGCCGGCCCACGAACGCTCCGCCGGGTAGCCCAGGATGCCTGCCACGAGCCAGAGCGAGGGGACGGCGCGGCCTTTCCTCGCCGCTCCGAGAGCCAACTCCGCGGCGGAGATCTCCGCCGCTGGTCCCGATGAATGGCTGCCCTGAAGCAGGGCGAGCCGCATCGGATACAGCGGAAACGCCGGATCGAGACGCATCGCCTTCGCGAGGTGCGCCTCGGCCTCCGCCCCTGTAGCGACCACGGCCCGGTCATAGTGCCAGCGGGCGAGCTCCAGCGGCGTCAGGGCGAGCAGGGCCGCTAAGGCGTAGATCCGCGCCGGCCAGGGCGAGCCCGGCCGCGTCCTCCCCCGCCCGCTTCCCGCGAGCGCCGCACCGGCCGCGATGGCGGCGGCCAGCGGCAGAGCCGTGACCGCGATCGCGCCGCTGCCCAGGGCGGCCATGGCGCCGCCGGCGAGCCCCAGGATCCCCGCCAGCAGCAGGGCGGGATCCCTCCCCTCCTCCCGCTCGGCGATCCGCCGCGCGAAGAAGAGGATGGCCACGGCCGCCGTGAGCAGGAGGCCTGTGATCCCCAGCTCGTAGGCGATCTGCACCGACAGCGAGTGGAGCTCCCCCACCGACTCGCCCCAGGGATTCACTGCCGGGACCGGATCGAGGAACGCCGCCGCCGTCCAGGGCGTCGAGCCCGGCCCCCAGCCCAGGATCGGCCGCGCCGCGAAGCCCCGGATCCCGGCCGCCACGTAAGCGCCCCGCGCCCTGGCCGAGGGATCGCTCCCCGAGACGACCCGCAGCATCCGTGGGAGCTGGAGCAGCGAGAGGAGGATCGCCGCGGCCAGGAGCGCGCCCCAGGCCCGCCGCCGCGAGCGCCCGGCCCGGGCCACGAAGGTGAGGAGCGCCACCGCTCCGAGGGCCGCGCACCCGATGAGCGAGCGGCTCGCCAGGATGGCCGCCGCGGCGAGCCCGCCGGCGGCGAGCCCGGCGAAGCGCCAGGCTCCCGGCTCCCGCGCCGGCAGCACGGCGAGCGGCAGCACGATCACCAGCCAGGCGGCGAGCAGGTTGTGGTGGCCCAGCGGCATCGCCGGCCGCGGGCTCCCCAGCACGGCCCAGTCGATCAGCGCCCACAGGGAGATGCCGGCGACGGTGAGAGCCAGCGCCCGCAGCCCCCGGCGGCGGTCCTCCTCCCGCCGCCAGCAGCGCTCGACGGCCTCCGGCAGGGCGAAAAAGACGGGCAGCAGGAGCAGGGCCGCCCAGCCCGCCCGCGGCACCGGCGAGGCCCAGGCGCTGGCCGCGGCGGTGATCCAGAGGGCCGGAGGGAGCAGGCGGCCCGACGTCCCCAGCCGCAAAGGGTCCTGCCAGGAGGGGCCGAGCCAGAGCACGGTCCCCAGCAGCGCGACCGCAGCCACGGCGCTGGCCGGGAAGGTGGGCCCCCAGGCGAACGTCCCGCACCAGGCGCCGAACAGGGCGAGCAGCAGGGGCGGGAAGAGGCCGGCCATCGTGCGGCATTGTAGGCGATGGGATATCCTGTCCCTCCGCAGATTGAACCGTCCAGGAGAAATCCGATGAGCGTTAGCACCACTGAAAGCAGCGTTTCCAGAATCCTCGACTCGCTCGGCATCGAGGCCGAGAGCCCCGGCGCCTTCGACGGCGGGTGGATCGAGACCCACGGCGAGCGGATCGAGTCGCTGAACCCCGCCACCGGCGAGCCGATCGCGGCCGTGCGGATGGCCACCGCCGACGACTACGAGCGGGTGGCCGCCGTCACCGTCGAGGCCTTCCGCGAGTGGCGCACCTGGCCGGCCCCCCGCCGCGGCGAGGTCGTGCGCCAGCTCGGTGAGGAGCTGCGCCGCCACAAGGAGGATCTCGGCCGGCTGGTGACGCTCGAGGTCGGCAAGATCCTCTCCGAGGGGCTGGGCGAGGTGCAGGAGATGATCGACATGGCGGACCTCGCCGTCGGCCTGTCACGCCAGCTCTACGGCCTCGCCATGCACTCCGAGCGGCCGCAGCACCGGATGTACGAGCAGTGGCACCCGCTGGGGCCGGTCGGCATCATCACCGCCTTCAACTTCCCCGTCGCCGTCTGGGCCTGGAACGCCATGGTGGCCGCCGTCTGCGGCGACGCGATGATCTGGAAGCCCTCGCACCAGACGCCGCTCACCGCGCTCGCCGTCACCCGCATCGCCGACCGCGTGCTCAAGGCCAACGGGGCGCCGCCGATCTTCAACCTGGTCCTGGGCGGCCGCACCGGCGTCGCCGAGCGGCTGGTCGCCGACCGCCGCTTCCCCCTGATCTCCGCCACCGGCTCCGGCCGCATGGGCCGCGAGGTGGGCAAGGTGGTCGCCGACCGCGTCGGCCGCTCGCTGCTCGAGCTGGGCGGCAACAACGGCATCCTGGTGACGGACGACGCCGACCTCGACCTCGCCTTCCGGGCCGTGCTCTTCGGCGCCGTCGGCACCGCCGGCCAGCGCTGCACCACCACCCGCCGGCTCTTCCTGCAGCAGGGGATCGCGGCAGAGATGAAGTGCCGGCTCGTGCAGGCCTACGGCTCGATCCGCATCGGCGATCCTCTCGAGCCGGGCACCCTGATGGGACCGCTGGTCGATCAGACGGCGGTGGACAACATGATGGCGGCGCTCGAGCGGGTGAAGTCCGAAGGGGGGAAGGTCCTCTACGGCGGCAGGCGGATCGACCGGCCTGGCTTCTTCGTCGAGCCCACCCTGGTCGAGGTGCCGAAGCCGCTCGCCATCACCTGCGAGGAGACCTTCGCGCCGATCCTCTACGTCTTCGAATTCGAGGATCTGGACGAGGCGATCCGCGTCCACAACGACGTGCCACAGGGGCTCTCCTCGGCCATCTTCACGCTCAACATGCGCTCGGCCGAGCGCTTCCTGGCGGCGACCGGCAGCGACTGCGGCATCGCCAACGTCAACATCGGCACCTCGGGCGCGGAGATCGGCGGCGCTTTCGGCGGCGAGAAGGAGACCGGCGGCGGCCGCGAGGCCGGCTCCGACTCCTGGAAAGCCTACATGCGCCGCCAGACCTGCACGATCAACTGGGGGACCGAGCTGCCGCTGGCACAGGGGGTGGAGTTCAAGGTCGGCGCTTAGTCGTCGATCGCCGGGCGGCTATTCCAGCGATCAATCCACGATCGCCAGCCCGCCCGGCACCACCTCCACCGCGACCGGCACCCCCGCCTCCATGGGCCGCAGCGGCTCCCCTCCCCCGTACATCGTCATCGCCCGGTCGATCGTGATCTCCGCCCGGCGGGTGCGGACAATCATCACTGCCGGGTGGCTGACGTGCTTGCCGCTGTAGACCTTGGGGAAGATCGACAGCAGCACGGGTTTCGGCACTTCCCTGACGATCACCAGGTCGAGCAGCCCATCGTCGATCCGCGCCTCGGGAGCGATCCGCATCCCGCCGCCGAAACGAGGGAGATTGTTGACCACGGTGAACATCGCCCTCCCCTCGAACTCGCCGCCGTCGTAGACCACCCGCATCCGCGGCGGCTCGAAGGTGATCAGCGTGTGGATGACGGCGTAGAAGTAGATCAGCGCCCCGCGCAACACCCTCCCCTCGCTGGCGGCGCGGGCGACCTCGGAGTCGAAGCCCACGCCGGCGTAGCCCACACAGTAGGTCTCCCCGACCTTGGCGAGATCGATGCGGCGGATCTCCCCCTTGACGGCGCGGTCCACGGCCACCTCGAGGTCGGGAGGAATGCCGAGGGTGCCGGCGAGATCGTTGCCGCTGCCGAGCGGAACCACGCCGAGGGCGCAGGAGGTTCCTGCGAGCCCCTGGACGGCATGGTGCATGGTGCCGTCCCCGCCGGCCACGAGCAGGCGCTCCACCCCATCCTCGGCCGCGCGCCGGGCCTGGTCGGCGAGGTCCGAGACCTTGCGCGAGACGCACAGCCCGGCGCCGAGCTTCGACGCCAGCACGCGGATGCGGTCGATATGGGCCTTGCCCGTGCCGCGACCGGCGGCCGGGTTGACCAGGAACCGCACGCTTCCGGACTCCGTCATCATCAGGCCTCCATCACCGCAGCGATATCCTCCGGGAGCGCCGGCTCCCGGCGCCCCGTCCACGCCGTCACGGCGAGCAGAACGGCGAAGGAGGCGGCGAGCGAGACGGCCGTGGGGAGCGCTCCCGGCGGCAGCGGCGGCTTCGGGAGGGAGGGGAAGAACGTCTGCCGCGCCAGGAACTCCAGCGCGAGGTTGAGCGCCGTGCCGGTAACGATTGAGGCCGTCGCGGCCGCCGCCGTCACCCGCTTCCAGTTCAATCCCACGGCCAGGGCCGGCGCCAGCGCGGCGCCGAAGGTCCCAAAGGAGAAGGTTCCAAGGAGGGCGATCAGGTCGTTGTAACCCAGCGCCAGGGCCGCCGCCGCGACGGTGACGCCGATGGTGGCGATCCGCCCCCAGAAGAGCTCCTTCTTCACCCGCCGGCCAGCACAGCGGGGGAGATCGCGCACGAGCACCGCCGCGCCGAGGTTCATGAACGAGTCGGCGGTGGACATGATCGCCGCCAGGATGGCCGCCACCGCCAGGCCCGCCAGCGGCTCCGGCGTGAAGCCGAGCAGAAAGGAGGGCGCGGCATCGTCCGGCTTCGCCAGCGGCGCCAGCTTTCCCTGGGCCACCAGCGCCGGCACCGCGAGGCCGATCCCCAGCCAGATCAGCAGGCAGAGCGTCTGGGAGGAGCCCAGCACCAGCGGCAGCCACCTGAGGCGCCGGGGATCCTGGATCATGTAGAACTTGTTGAGCATGTGCGGCTGGCCGAGCACGCCGATGCCGAAGACGAAGAAGAATCCCAGCGCGGTCAGCGCCGGAGTCTTGCCGAGCGGCTCCAGGAACCCTCGCCCGAACCGCGGCGAGGCCGCGATGCTGTGCACCACGCGCTCGAACCCGCCCCCGGCGGCCATGGCGTAGGCGAACACGGCGACGGCCGCCAGCACCATCAGGGTACCCTGGAAGACGTCCGTGTAGACGCCGGCCATCATGCCGCCGGCGACGCTATAGAAAAGGAGGACGGCGAGGCCGGCGCCCACCCCCACCGGCAGGCTCACCCCGAACACCGCCCGGGTCAGCGTCCCCATCGCCAGGAGCTGCGTGCCGAGATAGCCGACCGTGCCGACCAGCACGGCAACCGCCGCCGCGCCCGAGGCCCTTCGGCTGCCGTAGCGGGCCAGCACCGCGTCGGGGATCGTGTAGACCTCCCGCACCTCGGCGAGCAGGCGCAGCCGTTTGGCGAGCGTCCACGCCAGCAGGGTCGGGGTGAAGCCGATCGACAGGTTGATGAACAGGGACGCGAGCCCGATGCGGTAGGTCAGCCCCGGCCCGCCCAGGAAGACGAAGCCGCTGAACGCCGCCGCCATGGTGGCGAGGCCGGTCACCACCACCCCGAGCCCCTGGCGCGCCACCCAGAAGTCCCTGGCGCTCCGCGTGCGGCGCAGCGCCCAGACCCCCAGGCCCAGGCAGACCAGGAAATAGACGAGCGTCGCGGCGACGATCAGCGGGCGGCCGAGGACCGGCACCTCACGCCTCCCCGGAATCGGAGCGGCGGAGCCGCCGCATGCGGTCGAGGTCCTCCTCGCTCAGGCCATGGTGATCGAAGCGCGCGGCGTAGAGCCCGCCGAGCCCCAGGAGCGGCACGGGGACGAGGACGAAGATCATGGCCGCCGTGGCCAGGGGGAGCCCCGCGACGTCCGGCCCGCCGTGCGGCAG
Source organism: Thermoanaerobaculia bacterium (assembly GCA_036402955.1). Taxonomy (GTDB): domain Bacteria; phylum Acidobacteriota; class Thermoanaerobaculia; order Multivoradales; family UBA5704; genus DATARR01. The sequence continues at coordinate 12,697 of DASWRX010000292.1, read as the reverse complement.
GGCCAGGACGGCGCCGAGCCCGGCGGCGAGGAGGAGCCAGAGAAGCGCGAGGGGGAGACTCAAGCCCCCGAGGCTCCCCTTCCGGGCCGCTCCCAGGGCGATCAGCGCCACGGGAAACGTGGCCCCGGCGAACGCCGCGAGCCAGGGTCCCAGGGGGATGCCGGCGCAGAAGGCGAGCAGGGCGGCCGCCGCGGCGAGGGCCAGCAGGACGAGGGCGAGCGATCGGAATGATCGGAATCGGGACAAGCGGACTCCTTCGGGAACCCGCGCATTCTATCCGCTATGATCCCCCGGATGCCGAACCCTGAGATCCAGATCCTCGTCTGCCTGAACGAGCGCCCGCCCGGGAGCGCCAAGCCGAGCTGCGCCCCGCGGGGGTCCCTCGAGGTCTACCATCGCTTCAAGGACCGGGTGAAGGAGCTCGGCATCCGCGACCGGGTGATGGTGGTCCGCACCGGCTGCCTCAAGCACTGCAGCCAGGGGATCACCGTCGCCGTCTGGCCCTATAACCTCTGGTACCGCGGGGTGACGCCGGACGACGTCGAGGAGATCCTCCAGCGCACCGTGCTGGAGGATGGCCGCGAGGTCGAGCGGCTGCGGATGCCGGACATCCCCTGGGAGTAGGTCGCTCAGCCGAGCACGGGTAGCAGCGCCGAGGAGACGAGGTCCCGGTTCGCGGCGGTGAGCGAGCCGCGGTACTGGCGCGCCATCTCGGCCGTGTCCTCACGGGTGACGAGACGCTCGTAGAGGTTCGTCCGCTGCTTCGGGATGTAGCCGGCCGAGGAAATGAGGTGCTCCATCTCGTCCTGGCTCATCCGGTAGGCGGTGCCGGCCGAGGCCACGACGTTCTCCTCGATCATGATCGAGCCCATGTCGTCCGCCCCGAAGGCGAGGGAGGCCTGGCCGATCTTCTTGCCCTGGGTGACCCAGCTCGTCTGGAAGTGGACGACGTTGTCGAGGAAGAGCCGGGAGACGGCCAGCGTCCGCAGGTACTCCTCGGCGTAGGTCTCGGGCACGTCCGGCATGTCGGTGTGGTCGTGCTGGAAGGTCCAGGAGATGAAGGCGGTGAAGCCGCCGGTCTCATCCTGGAGATCGCGCACCCGCTGGAAGTGCTCGACGCGGGCGGCGATCGGCTCGCCCATGCCGTACATCATGGTCGCCGAGGTGCGCAGGCCGTTGCGGTGGGCCTGCCGCATGACGTCGATCCACTCCTCGGCCGAGCACTTGGGGTAGGCCAGCACCTCCCTGCGGGTGACGTCCGAGAGGATCTCGGCGCCGCCGCCGGGGATCGACATCAGCCCCGCGGCCTTGAGCCGCGCGATCACGTCGTAGAAGCTCATCCGCTCCTTGCGGGCGATGAACTTGATCTCCGGCGGCGAGAAGGCGTGGAGATGGCAGGCCGGATAGCTCGACCGCAGGTAGCGGAGCAGGTCCTCGTAGAAGGAGAGCGGCAGGTCGGGGTGCACGCCCCCCTGCATCAGGATGCCCGTGCCGTTGAGCGCCAGCGTCTCCTCCACCTTGCGGCCGATCTCCTCGAACGGCAGCAGGTACCCCTCGGGGTCCCCCGGCGGCCGGTAGAAGGCGCAGAAGCGGCACTTGTAGACGCAGACGTTGGTGTAGTTGATGTTGCGGTCGACGTTGTAGGTGGCGACGTTCGGGTCGTTGAAGCGGTTCCGCACCTCGTGGGCGGCGAGCCCCAACTCGAGCAGGTCGCCGTCGAGGAGCAGGGTATAGGCATCGCCGGCCGAGATGCGGCGGCCGGCCAGGGCGTCGTCGAGAATCTGTTGGACGGGGCGTCCGGAGGGTTCCAGGTTCATAGCCCTCCTACTTTAACTTATCGCGCCGGCTTCGCGCTCTTCTGGGCGGCCCGGACCGCCGCGTGGATTCGGCTGTTGAGGTCGCGCTCGGTGCCCAGCCCCCAGCCACTGGCGACATGGAGGATCTCCCCATCGGGGCTGACCAGCACGTAGGTGGGGAAGCTGTGAATCCCGCACTCGCGGGTGAACGCCTGCCGCTGGTCCCAGACCTGGGGCCAGTCCATCTGGTTCTTGGCGACGAACTCGCGCAGGGTCTTCTCGTCGGCATCGGTGCTGATGCTCACCAGCCGGAACGGATCGTCCTTCAGGCGGTGGCTCAGGGAGCGCAGGCTGGGGACCGAGGCCACGCAGGGCGGGCACCAGGTGCCCCAGAAGTCGAGGAGCAGGACCTTCCCCCGCAGATCCTCCGCGGTGAGGTAGTCCCCCGCCAGCGTCGTGAGCTCGAAGTCGGGGATGATTCGCTTTCTCGCCCGCACGGGATTCGCGATGAGCTTCCTGGCGACCTCGCCGTCCGCCGCTCCCGGACCCTTCGCCAGGTACTCCTTGAGGACCGCCACACCCTCCTCGTCGCGCGACATCTGCAGCAGCGTGACGCCCAGGCTGAAGCGGATGGAGTTGATCGTCCCACCGCTCATCTCGAGAGCCTGGCGGAAGGCCTTCTCCGCCGGCTCGAGCTGCTTCGGATCGTTCGCCGCCAGCCCGACGAGGGCGACCCCCCGTTCGTTGGCGGCCCCGATGAGGATCGTCTTGTTGGTGGTCATCCCGGAGACCACGTCGATGTTCTTCAGCGCCTCCTTGTAGGCGCCCAGCTTGTCGAACGCCTTGGCCAGCCACAGGCGGCACTCCGCGCACGAGCCGTTCGCGATCCTGTCGGCCTCCTTGAACGACCGGACGGCCTCCTTGTACTTGCCCGTGTCGTACAGGCCACGCCCCTCCACGAGCTTGTCGGTAGGGACCGGGGGCTTGGGGGGATCCGCGAGAAGGGGGGACGAGAGGAGAGCCAGGATGCCCACGGTGAGACCCGCCAGCGCCCGGGCGCGGTGTCGATCCCTCGACGTCATGGGTCCCAATTGTACCGTATCCTGTTCCCGGCATGGCGGAGCTGCGCGTAGTGGTGGTGAGCGACGATCCCCTGGCGCGGACCGGGATCGCGCTGCTGCTCGGCGGCAGCGAAGGTTTGACGGTCCTCGATCAGGTGGGAGTGGACGAGGACTGGTTCGGTACTGACGAGGGAGGCGAGGGGGACGGGCCGGACGCCGCCGTCTGGGATCTGGGCTTGAGTCTGCGCTCCGGCCTCGAGCGCCTGCGGAGCCTGGGAGCGACGGCGCCGCCAGTGGTGGCCATCGTCGCCGACGAGCTGGATGCCCGCGAGGCCCTGGCCGCCGGCGCCCGGGCGGCCCTCCCCCGCGGCGTGAGCGGCGAGAGCCTCGCCGCCGCCGTCCGCGCCGCCGTTCAGGGGCTGGTGGTGCTCGACGACTCGTTCGCCGCCGCCCTGCTGCGCGGCGCTCCCCCGGTACCTCAGGATCTCCCCGAGAACCTCACGCCGCGGGAGGCCGAGGTGCTCCAGCTCCTCTCCCAGGGGCTCTCCAACAAGTCGATCGCCCAGCGGCTCGGCATCAGCGACCACACCGTCAAGTTCCACGTCAATGCCATCCTCGGCAAGCTCGGCGTCCAGAGCCGCGGCGAGGCGATCGTCCAGGCCGTCCGGCTGGGCCTGGTCGCCCTCTGACCTGGCCGAAGGTCCAGGCCCTCCCTGGCCATCCGGGCGATGCGGACCACCGCGCCGGAGGTCTACGCTGCCGACCTATGAGAGAAACAAACCCGAAGGAGAACCGATGAACGATTTTGCCTGGCAGTTTTCGGAGAGTCTCGCCAGCGTCGTCGACAGGGCGGCGGCCGGCGTCGTGCGCATCAACGGACGACGGCGGCGGCCGTCGAGCGGCGTGATCTGGTCCGACGGCGTGGTGGTGACGACCCACCACGTCCTCGAGTGGGAGGAGGACATCGGGGTCGGCTTCCCCGACGGCACCACGTCCACGGCCACCGTGATCGGCCGCGACCCCTCGACCGACCTCGCGGCGCTGCGCGTCGCCGGGCCAACTCCGGAGCAGGCCGAGTGGGGGGAGGCCGGCGAGGTGAAGGCCGGCCATCTGGTGATGTCGCTCAGCCGGCCCGGCCAGAAGATCCGGGCCGAGCTGGGGCTGGTCGGCGGCGTCGGCGAGGCCTGGCGCACCCCCCTCGGCGGCCGGATCGACGCCGAGATCCAGACGGACCTCGGCATCCATACCGGCTTCTCCGGCAGCGCCCTCGTCGACATGCGGGGACGGGTGCTCGGCGTGAACACGGCCGGCATCTACCGCGCCACGGCCCACGTCATCCCCACCGCGACCGTGCGGCGGGTCATCGACGCCCTCCTCGCCCACGGCCAGGTGCGGCGCGGCTACCTGGGGATCGGCACCCAGCCCGTCCGCCTGCCGGCCGGGCTCGCCGAGCGGCTGGGACAGCCGAGCGGCCTGCTGATCATCTCGGTCCAGCCGGGCAGCCCGGCGGATCAGGCCGGCCTGGTGCTCGGCGACACGATCCTCGCCTTCGCGGGCACCCCGCTCCGGCACCCCGGCGAGTTGCTGCCGCTGCTCGACGAGGAGCGGATCGGCAAGGCGGCCCGCCTCGGCATCCTGCGGGCGGGCGAGGCGCGCGACGTCCAGGTCACCGTGGGCGTGCGCAACGGCAAGGAGTCGGACTAGGGTGCGACCGGCGTCTCGTCCGGCTTCTCCTGGAGATAGAGATTCAGGCGGTGAGGAACTTGACGAAGTTCTTGTTGTAGATGTCGTTGTGGTCCGGGATCAGGTTGGCGCTCGCGCGCAGGACGAGGTAGGGCGAGGACTTGTCCCAGTTCGGGCGGATTTCCGTCAGCCTGATCCCGTCGGGCAGCACGCCCTTGAGATCGTTGGCGTCCAGCGCGCGCAGTGCCGCGCAGGGCTCCCCCGGCGACGAGGGCACGGCCTTCCGGGACTCGGCGAACGCCAGACGGATCTTCCGGATCTCCTCGGGCGAAGGGAAGGGACAACTGCACGTCCCGGGCTTTTCCTCCGCGGTGTCGGGGGGGCCATCGTAATCGAGCGCATGGGTCCACTGCGGAGAGTAGTGACCCATGCCCGTGAGCTCGGCCCCGAAACGGCCCCAGCGCCACGGGTGCCACAGGAGCCACAGGAAGCGGCCAATGGGGAAGGCGGTGCTCACGGCGGCGTCTCCCTGCGAGGCGACGGTCACCAGGACGGGGCATTGCGGCGCGTAATGGCCCGGCAGAGAAAGATCCTGGTCGAAGAGGCGGTAGCGATCGGCTTCGAACGCGGGATTGATCAGCAGCACCAGGTCTCCCAACTCCCGGCGCTGGGTCTTGATCCCGGCGCCGTCGGCCAGGGGGCCCACGCCGTCCCGCCCTCCCCACTCACCGACCAGGGCCTTGTCGACGGCGGAGAAGACCAGGGCGCCGCCGAAGCTGTGCCCGGCCGTCACCATCGTCACGAAACCGGGGGAACGCCGCTGGTCGAGATCGTAGTTGAGCTCGTCCTCCAGGCCGGCGAGCTCCAGCAGCACCCGGGAGCCGCCGTTCTCCCCGATCGTGTGCGCCGCCCGTTTGCGGTTGTAGAAGGTCGCCCCCTGTAGCTTCCGGCTCGAGTCACCTCGCCAGCCCAGGTAGATGCCGATGACCGGCCCCTTGTTGAGCCGGTCGGGATCCTCGCTGATCCCCTGCAGCACGCTGCGGAAGCAGGCGACGTTGGAATCGCAGACGGCGGCGCCGTGGTGCCAGCCGTGGACGAAGGTGAGGATGATCGCGCCCTTTTCCCCCGCGACCTGCCGCACCATGTCGAAGACCTGCTCCTTCTGGACCTCGTCCTTGACGTGACCGTCGTCGGACAGCTCGATGAATCCCAGGGTGAAGTTCTTGTACCGCTCGATCGACCGCTGGGCCACTTCACTCCGGATCGGGTCCCCCGGCCGGCTGCCGGCGAGAGCCTGGAGATCGATCAGGCGATCCGAAGGCCCGGTCCCCCGGACCTGGGTCCTGGGGGTGCAGGCGCAGAGCAGCGACAGGGCGAGCAGCGACGAGACGAGTCTCGGCATGGGGCTCTCTCCAGTTGCGGGATCACGTCCTGCCTTCGAGGAGAGCGCGCAGACGCTTCAGCTCGGCCTCCGCAGCCTCGGCGCGCTGGCGTTCCGCCTCGGCGCGCTGGCGTTCCGCCTCGGCGCGTTCGGCCGGGGTCGGGACGAGGCTGCCATCTGGGTGGAAGAGGCGTGCCCAGGTGGCTTCCTGCGCTCGCTGCGTACCCTGCCACAGACCGATCTCCAGCCCGAGCTCTTCGCTCCAGAGTCGGCCGTGAGCATTGGGGGTGAGGGATTGATAGCGCTCCCCCTTGAGGCGGAATCCGTCGAGCCTCCAGGTGTCAGGCTCGTAAAGGAAGTATTCTGGCGTGTGGAAAACACTAGAATAGAGGTCCTTTTTGACCGTACGGTCGATCTTCGCAGTCGACGGGGACAGAAGCTCGATGATGACGTCGGGCAGCCGTCCCCCCTCCTCCCAGGCAACCCAGGCCTTGCGCTCACGCCGCTCCTCGACATCGCCGACGTAGAAGACGTCCGGTCCGCGGAAGTAGGGACGGCCGCCGGCGACGTCGCGGGCCTGCTCGTACGAGTAGTAGACGAACATGTCGCCACCCGCGAAGAAACCGCTGCGACCGCGCTCCGTCATCGCCTGATGAATCAAGTCGATGAGGAGGTTCATCTGGATGACGTGCCAGTTGGTCTCCAAAGGCTCCCCGTCGCTGGTCACGAGCTCGAAGGGAAGGGACGCGAGCGCCGAGACGGCTGGCTGGCTCATAAGGATCTCCCGTCGGAGTCGTTCGTTCCCGGAACTTTATCTCAGACGGCGTTACGCGGGAAGCGGGCTCCTCTCGAAGCAGGATAGCACGCGTGCCGGAGGTCTCAGCTCCAGAACTCGATCGGGCGGGGCTCCAGGATCAGGCCGGCCGCGTGGGCCCGGCGGTAGAACTCCTCGAGGCCCGCGATCTCGTCGTGGCGCAGAAAGAAGGAGAGGTTCTCCGTCAGGTAGGCGCGGACCTCGGTGGTATCGAGGCCCATCTCGGCGGCCGCCTCGCGCACCAGGGTGTCGAGCGAGGAGAGGCCGTAGCGCAGGCTGCTCTTGAAGTAGAAGGGGAGGTCCGGGATCTCGACCTCCGGCCGCACCGCCCAGACGGCGAAGACGAACGGCAGGCCGGTCAGCTCCTTCCATTCCGCCGCGAGATCGATGATGCCGTACTTCTCGCGGTCCACCCGCAGGGCGGGATCGCCGATCACCAGCGCCGCGTCGGCCTCGGCCAGCATGCGCTCGGGGTCCGGCCGCTCGTGCAGGTACTCGGGGTCCAGCCCCCAGCGCTCGCGCAGCAGGATGCGGATCAGCGTCGCCGAGGTGCGGCTGTTGGTGTCGAGCGCCACGCGGCGGATTTCCTCCACGGGGACCCGCGAGACCAGCAGCACGCTGCGCACCTCGTGCTGCGCCGCCACGCACATGTCGGGCAGCACCCGGAGATTGGGGATGCGCTGCACCTCGATCGAGGGGATCAGCCCGATGTCGAGGTTTCCCTGCGCGAGCAGCCGCGCCACCAGGGACGGCGGGTGGTAGCTCGGCGCGAACAGGTCGGCGTGGTGGCCCTTGAGGAAACCCCAGGCCAGCGGCTTGCTGTTCAGGAAGTTGACGATGCCGACGCGGATCTTGGGCAAGGGCTCCCCGCCCTCCTACTTCGACATCGCGTTGAGGAAATCCTGGTTGGTCTTGGTCTTCGAGAGCTTGTCGAGCAGCAGCTCCATGCTCTCCACGGTGGACAGCGGGTTGAGCACCTTGCGCAGCACCCACACCCGGTGCAACTCGCTCTCCGGCATCAGCAGCTCTTCCTTGCGGGTGCCCGACTTGTTGATGTCGATCGCCGGGAAGACGCGCTTGTCCACCAGCTTGCGGTCGAGGTGGATCTCACAGTTGCCGGTGCCCTTGAACTCCTCGAAGATGACGTCGTCCATGCGGCTGCCGGTGTCGACCAGCGCCGTGGCGATGATCGTGAGGGACCCGCCCTCCTCGATGTTGCGGGCGGCGCCGAAGAACCGCTTCGGCCGGTGGAGGGCGTTGGCGTCGATACCGCCGGAGAGCACCTTGCCCGACGGCGGCTGCACCGTGTTGTAGGCACGCGCCAGGCGGGTGATCGAGTCGAGCAGGATCACCACGTCCTTCTTGTGCTCGACCAGGCGCTTGGCCTTCTCGATCACCATCTCGGCCACCTGCACGTGGCGGGTGGCGGGCTCGTCGAAGGTCGAGGAGACCACCTCGCCCTGCACCGAGCGCTGCATGTCGGTGACCTCTTCGGGCCGCTCGTCGATCAGCAGCACGATCAGCATCGCCTCCGGATGGTTCTTCTCCACCGAGTGGGCGATCGACTGCAGCAGCATGGTCTTGCCGGTGCGCGGCGGCGCCACGATCAGCGCGCGCTGCCCCTTGCCCATCGGGGTCGAGAGGTCCATCACCCGCGACGACATGTCGCCGGAGACCTCGAGCTTGATCCGCTCCTGGGGATAGAGCGGCGTCAGGTTGTCGAAGAAGATCTTGTTGCGAGCGACCTCGGGGTGCTCGAAGTTGACCGCCTCGACCTTGATCAGGGCGAAGTAGCGCTCGCCCTCCTTGGGCTGCCGCACCTGGCCGGAGATGGTGTCGCCGGTGCGCAGGTCGAAGCGCCGGATCTGGCTCGGGGAGACGTAGATGTCGTCCGGCCCGGGCAGGTAGTTGTATTCGGGGGCGCGCAGGAACCCGAACCCGTCGGGGAGGCACTCGAGCACCCCCTCGGCGAAGATCAGGCCGCTCTTCTCGGTCTGCGCCTGGAGGATCTTGAAGATCAGCTCCTGCTTGCGCATGCCGGTGGCGCCCTCGACGCCCAGATCCTTGCCGATCTGGGTGAGTTGGGAAATGTTCATCTCCTTGAGGGCCCGAATGTCGAGCGCCTCCACCGAACTCCCCTTCTCCGTCTGATTCTGCTGTGACTTAGCCATGTCGTTCCTCTTCGTATCGATCATCTTGCACTCGCCTCGAGAAAGGGGGCGATGGTGCCCCAGAGCTCTTTGAGTCCCTCTCCCGAGCGAGCGGAAACAGGGATGACGGGGATCACTTCCTCCAAACCCAGCACCTGCCGGATGCCGCGGACGACCTGCGCCCAGCGGCCCCGGGAGATGCGGTCGATCTTGGTGGCGGCGACGAGGACCTCCGTATCCAGCCCGGACAGGTACTCGTACGCCTGCTCGTCCAGCGGGGTTGCCCCCACGTTCCCGTCCACCAACAGCACCACGAGAGCCGGCGGCGCTTCCCGGAAATATCCTTCGACCCGACCCGCCCACTCCCGCCGCTCCTGCTTGCCGGCCTTGGCGTAGCCGTAGCCCGGCAGGTCGACGAAATAGAAGCGCCGGTTGACCAGGAAGTAGTTCACCGCCTGCGTCCGCCCCGGCGTGGAGCTGGTGCGGGCGAGCCCTTTTCTTCCCAGCAGCCGATTGAGCAGGCTCGACTTGCCGACGTTCGAGCGTCCGACGAAAGCGACTTCGGGACGCCCGTCGCGCAAGTAATCGCCGCTCCCGTGAGCGGACCGGACAAACTCCGCGGTCTCGACCTTCACGCGTGGCTATTGTTTCAATCTGAATCCCAGGCCGCGCCGGTCGACCGGCGCGGGCCCGGGTGGGTCAGGTCAATGGGCCAGGGAATCCGAGCCCACCGGAGAGTCGGGGGACGTGTCGGTGAACTTGCCGTCCTTCTTGGGCAGCGGGACGATGGGCCCGTCCAGGGCGAGCCGCAGGACCTCGTCCATCGACTCGACCAGGTGGAACTCCATGGCCTCGCGCACCTCGTTCGGGATCTCCTCGACGTCCTTCTCGTTCTCCCGGGGAAGGATCACCTCGTTGATGCCGCCGCGGTAGGCGGCCAGCACCTTGTCCTTGATCCCGCCCACCGGCAGCACCTTGCCGCGCAGCGTGATCTCCCCCGTCATCGCGACGTCCTTGCGGACCGCGATCTTGGTGAGCGCCGAAATCAGCGCCGTGGCCATGGTGATGCCCGCCGAGGGGCCGTCCTTGGGGATCGCTCCCTCGGGGACGTGCAGGTGCACGTCGATGCTCTCGTTGAAGTCCGGCTCGATGCCGAACAGGTCGGCGCGGCTGCGCAGGTACGACACCGCGGCGCGGGCCGACTCCTGCATCACGTCGCCGAGCTTGCCGGTGAGCGTCAGCTTCCCCTTGCCCGGCATCAGGCCGACCTCGGTCTCCAGCAGCTCGCCGCCCACCTCGGTCCAGGCGAGGCCGGTGGCGACGCCGACCTCGGACTCCTCGTTCTTGCGGCGGGCCCGGAACTTGGGCTTGCCCAGGAATTCGTAGACCATCTCGGGGGTGACCGTGAGGCTGAGCGACGGCCCTTCGCGGACCACCCGGCGGGCGATCTTGCGGCAGATGGAGGCGATCTCGCGCTCCACGCTGCGCACCCCCGCCTCGCGGGTGTAGCTCTCGATGATCACCCGCACCGCCTCGGCCTCGACCGCGATCTTCTCGGGCGAGAGGCCGTGGTCCTTGAGCTGCCGGGGGACCAGGAACTGCTGGGCGATCGCCAGCTTCTCGTTCAGCGTGTAGCCCGAGAGGCTGATGACCTCCATGCGGTCCTTGAGCGGCGCCGGGATCGAGTGGGTCACGTTGGCGGTGGCGATGAACATCACCTTCGACAGGTCGTACTCGACGTCGAGGTAGTGGTCGAGGAACGAGTCGTTCTGCTCCGGGTCCAGCACCTCGAGCAGGGCCGCCGACGGATCGCCCCGGAAGTCGGTCGACATCTTGTCGATCTCGTCCAGCAGGAAGACCGGGTTGATCGTCCCCGCCTTGCGCATCATCTGGATGATCTGGCCGGGGAAGGCGCCGATGTAGGTCCGGCGGTGACCGCGGATCTCCGCCTCGTCGCGCACGCCGCCGAGCGACAGGCGGACGAACTTGCGGCCGGTGGCCCGGGCGATCGACTTGGCGAGCGACGACTTGCCGACGCCCGGCGGGCCGACGAAGCAGATGATCGAGCTCTTGGTCTGACCGATGAGCTGGCGCACGGCCAGGAACTCGAGGATGCGGTCCTTGATCTTCTCGAGGCCGTAGTGGTCCTCGTTGAGCACCCGCTCGGCGTGGTCGAGGTCCTTGCGCTCCTTGCTCTTCTTGCGCCAGGGGACGGCGACCATCCAGTCGATGTAGTTGCGCGAGACGGTGGCCTCGGCCGAGACCGGCGGCATCGCCTCCAGGCGCTTGAGCTCCTGCTCGGCCTTCTCCTTGACCTCCTTGGGGAGGCCGGCCTTCTCGATCTTCTCGCGCAGCTCGGAGAGCTCGTCGCCGCGGTCGTCCTTACGCCCCAGCTCCTGATGGATGGCCTTGATCTTCTCGTTGAGATAGTACTCCTTCTGGGCCTTCTCCATCTGCTTCTTGACCTTCACGTTGATCCGCTTGTCGATGTTGATCTTCTCGATCTCGACGTCGAGCAGGTCGTGGAGGCGCTGCAGGCGCTCGTAGGGATTGATCAGCTCGAGCAGCGACTGCTTCTCGGCGGTGGCCACCATCAGGTGGGCCGAGAGGATGTCGGCCACGCGGTCCGCGTCGTCGAGCTTGAGCGTGGACATCAGGCCCTCGAACGCCAGGTGGTGCGACATCTTGGCGTACTGCTCGAAGGCCGAGAGGACCTTGCTCATGTACATCCGCAGCTCCTCGCTCATCGGGTAGTTGACCTCGTAGGTCTCCACCTCGCAGGCGAGGGCGCCGTCGGTCTCGTCGACGGAAAGGATCTTGCCCCGCTGGACCCCCTCGACCATCACCCGCACGTTGCCGTTGGGCAGCTTGAGGTTCTGGATCACGGTGGCGATCACCCCGATGTCGCAGATGTCGTCGCGCAGGGGATCGTCGATCCGGGGATCCTTCTGGGCGGCCAGGAAGATCCGCTTGGTGGTGCCCGAGAGCGCCTGCTCCAGGGCTCGCACCGAGCTCTCGCGGCCGACGATGAACGGGGCCATCATGTGAGGGAACACCACCATGTCCCGCAGGGGGACCAGCGGCAGGATCTCGCGCTTTTTGTTGATGAATGATGCAGCCATTTGGGGTGCGCTCGGTTTCTTCCTCAGTGGGTCTTCCGCGGCCGGCCGTCCTCAGCCGGCCTTCTTGTACAGCATGATCGGTTGGACCCGGCTGGCGACGACCTCTTCGTTGATCAGGATCTGCTTGACATCGCGCTGCGAGGGTATGGTGTACATGAGGTCGAGCATCAGCTCTTCCAGGATGATGCGCAGTCCGCGGGCGCCGACGTTGCGCTTGAGCGCCTCGCTGGCGATCGCCTTGAGCGCCTCGTCCGTGAACTTCAGCTCCACCCCCTCGAACTCCAGGATGGTCTGGTACTGCCGGATCAGGCTGTTCTTGGGCTCGTGGAGAATGCGCACCAGCGCCTCCTCGTCGAGCTCCTCGAGCGTCGCGACCACCGGCAGCCGCCCGACGAACTCGGGGATCAGGCCGTACTTGATCAGGTCCTCGGGCAGCACGTTCTCGAGCATCATGTTGGTGCGCTTCTCGCGCTTGCCCTTGATCTCGGCGCCGAAGCCGAGAGATTTCTGGTTCATCCGGCGCTCGATGACCTCCTCGAGACCCACGAAGGCGCCGCCGCAGATGAACAGGATGTTGGTGGTGTCGATCTGCAGGAACTCCTGGTGCGGGTGCTTGCGCCCGCCCTGCGGCGGCACGTTGCACTGCGTCCCCTCGAGGATCTTGAGCAGCGCCTGCTGCACCCCCTCGCC
>DASWRX010000291.1:0-13807 GCA_036402955.1 Thermoanaerobaculia bacterium | reverse complement strand
TTGACGGTGGTGGTGTCCACGATCGAATCGATCGCCAGGGGATCGTCGGGATTGGCGAGGAGGACGGCCCGCTGCGTGGACACCTGCCAGGAGAGCCCTCCCGGCGTCGAGAGCTGAAGCGAGCCCGGCACGGGCCCCAGGAGCCCCCACCGCGGATCCGGCGCGGCCGTGGCCGTCATCGAGGTGCCGTCGGGCAGATCGGTGCCCTCGCTGCCATCCCGATTCCAACTGTGGACGGTGATCTCGCCGCTGGGATCGGTCCGCGCGGTGAAGCGGGAGCCGTTCTCGAACCGTTGATTCTGAAAACGGGTCTTTCGTCCCATGCCGCTGGTGAGGTCGACGAAGTACAGGCCGCCGCTCGCCGCCGTGCGGACGAGCGTCTTCTCGGCGCCGGCCCGGTCCCTGGCCCCGGTGAGCGAGCCGAAGCCGAAGTACTCGTAATGGCTCTGCGCGCCACGCGCGTCCTGGGAGGATTCGAGCAGCCCTCCGACGCCATAGGTGAAGCCGATCTGCTCGCCGGCGGGATTCTTCACCTGGCGCAGGTAGCCGTCGCCGTCGAGCCCGACCTCCGTGCGCTGGCCGAAGGGGCCGACCAGGGCGGCGGGAGCCCCCGTCGCCGAACGCTCGATCCGGGTCAGCTTGCCGTCGACGTCATGGACGGCGGTCAGCAGCCCGTTGGCGTCATAGTCGAAGGTGTAGAGCGGCGCGCGAGTCAGCGGATCGATCGTCTGGAGGTGCCGCCCCGAGCTGTCGAAGACGTACATCTCGCTCCCGGTCCGGTCCGGGATGTTGAAGGTGCCGCTGGTGAATCCGGGCAGGGCGGGCGACTGGCGGAAAACGGCACCGAAGACGGAGAGATAGAAGGCGCCGTCCGGAGCCACGGCGATCCCCCGGACATAATCGAGAGCGACTCCCTGGGCGGCGGCGCCGTTGACGCTGAAGGACGGGCCGCCCTGCGGAGTCCCGGCGACGGTCGAGATGAGACCGCTCGGCGCCACCCAGCGGACGATTTGATTGTTGGTATCCGCGATCAGCAGGCCGCCGTCCGGAGTCGCCGCCAGACGGGTCGGGAACGACAGGCAGGCGCCGGTCGCCGGGCCGCCGTCCCCACAGTAATACTGGGGCGCGTTCACATCCCCCGCCACGGTGGTGATGACGCCGTCCGGCCCGACGCGTCGCACCAGGCTGTAGTACGGCTGCGCGATGTAGAGGCTCCCATCCCGCCCGAGGGCGATGCCCTGCGGACGGAAGAGGTCGGCGTCGCGGGCGGCGCCGCCATCCCCGATGCCGCCGGACGGGACGCCTCCTCCGACGACCGTGCGGATCCGGCCGTCGCGGTCCAGGTAGAGAATGCGGTCATGCTCGAAGTCGTCGATGTAGAGGCCGCCATCGGGCGCCAGGGCCAGGTCGATCGGAGATTTCAGGGCCCGGGCCGTCCCTGGGCAGTCCTCGCAGTCGGCGGCGAGCGCCTGGATGCTCCGGCCTGACGTTGCCGCCGTCTTGCCGGGGCGGGCGGCGATCGTTCCCACGAAGTTTCCGCCGCCGTCGCAGACGCCGGCGACCGTCGAGATGACGCCCGCCGGGTCCACTCGCCGAACGCAGTTGTTTCCCGTATCGGCGATCCAGATCGAGCCGTCGGTCCCCACCGCGACGGCGGCGGGCTCCCGCAGGTGGGCCGCCGTGGCGGCGACGCCCTCGCCGCAATCCGCCGCTCCGCCGCCGCTGTAATCGGGCTGGCAGGGAGCGCCGTCTCCCGCGAGGGTGGTGATGGTGCCGTGCGGATCGACGCGCCGGATCCGGTGATTGAACCGATCCGCCACGTAGAGCGAGCCGTCGCTCCCGAACGTCAGCCCGTCCGGAGCGGAGAGCTGGGCGAGCTCGGCGCGTCCACCATCTCCCCCGTCGCCCCCTTCGCCCGTCCCCACCGCCCTGTAGAGGAGCCGCGGCAGGCTCGAGGCGCTCCGGCGCTCCCCCGAGCCGAGGTGCAGGGTCTGGCTGGCCGGATCGTAGCTATGGTGGACGTTCAGGCGCCAGCCTCCCAGGCCGAGGGCTCGCGCGTCCCACCCGCCCAGGGTGGTGCGGGCGATATCCTGGAGCGAGCGGGTGAGCCGGCGAACGAGCTGGATCTCGCCGCCCTGGCGGCTACGGCTGACCGCCCCGTACGAGCCATCGGGGAACCTCGCCCAGGACTGCTGGAGCGCGAGCGGGCTGAGGTAGACCAGATCGTAGACGTACGTCTTGGTGAGGTTGAGCTGCGCGGCTCCCTGCACCAGACGGCCATAGGCGTCGCGGCCGTCCCAGGTGAAGGTGTACGCCTGGTTGGGCTGCGGCGGGAACGACTGCAGGAACCGCCGGCCGGCGATCTCGAGCTCCACGTCGACCCGCCGCAGCGAAGCCGGAACGGTCGCGCCGGTGACCTTGACCTTGGCCGTGAACAGGGCCGTCCGGCCGGGCACCTCGTCGCTCCGGTAGGTCAGCGAGAACGGGGTACCGAGGACGCCGACCTGCTCGCCGAGCACCTGGCTCTGGCACTCGATGATGGAGCCCGAGGTGCAATCGTTGTCGTCGTCCTTCTGGCCTTCATCCTGGGCCGAGTCGTCGCCGGGGGGCTCCTCCGCGTCGCTCGGCGGACCGTACGGCCAGTTGCAGTCCCACGGGCTGAAGTGCGGGATGGGGACTCGCCACAGGCTCTGTCCCGGCGAGTAGAGGCCCGCCAGAACCCGCCGTTCGTCCGTGGTGATCGCGAGCGCCGCGAGCGCCGCGTCGTCGGCCGGCTGGCCGCCGCCGTCGACGTCGAGGCGGGCCAGCCCCGAGGCGTCGGTGCCGAGGATGGCGATGACGCGCCCGTTGTCGGAGCCCATCCACGCCGCGGCCCGCCGGTCGTAGAAGCCCGTGGGCACCGGCCCCCCGACGGGGAAGCCGAGGAAGTTCTCCACATACAGGGAGACCGGGGCGCTGAACTCCACCCGCTCGGCGCCGGCGGCGACCGCTTCGTCCACCGAGAGCTCGGCGGCCCAGGTATAGCCGACGTTCGCCGGCAGCGGCCCGGGCATGGCGCGAGGCCCGTTCGGCCCCACGGTGTACTCGGTCGCCCGGACGCTCAGGCTGGGGAGAGGATCGCCGCTGCCGTCGGCGTGCACGAGCCGGGCGGTCACTCCGGCCGGGAACAGCAGGGTGACCCGCCGCGGCCCGTCCGCGTCGCTGACCGCGCTGCCCCGCGCCACCTGCAGCGTGGCGGCGCCGCTCGCGATCGTCGTCACCGCCGGATCGAAGGGCACCAGGATCGTGTCCGCCAGCACGGCGTAGTCCCGCCACGGGGCGTCGACCTGGCGTTGAACGCCGGGGAAGCCGGTCTTCTCGAACGTGATCGTCGTCAGGCCGCCGCCGTTCACCGCCAGATCGAAGGCGCCGTCGGCGCGCGACAGGGTGCCGCCGAATTCGGCATGACCGAGGATCGTGACGCGCGCCCCCGGGACCGGCGCGCCGTCCCGGTCCACGACGCGTCCGCGCAGGACCGCAACCCTTTTCGGATCGATCGCGCCGGGCGCGACGCCGCTCTGGATCGGATGATCGCCGCTGTAGAGGAAAGCCGTCGCCGCGGCGATGTCGGTCGCGACGGTGCGGTCCAGAGGGGTCGCGACGGTGGCGGGATCGGGCGGCAGGCCGTCCGTTCCGGAGGAGCCCGGAACGATCACGCCGGCCGGCGCGCTCGGGTTGCCCGCCGCGTCCGTGGCGATCAGCGAGAGGTGGTCTCCGCCTCGCCCCGCGAGGCTCACGGAAAAGCCGCCATCGGTGCCCGCGGTCGTGTGGACCGTCTCTCCCGTTCGCGCGTTGGTGACGGCCACCGCCGCTCCGGGCTCCGTGGCGCCCGCGGCGGCGCTCACCTGGACCCGGCCGTCGCCGCCGACGCTCACCGTCACGCGCGCCGGATCGACCGCCGCGGGCGCCGTGGTGTCGAGGGTCACCGTGACCAGCGCCTGGCCGGTGTTTCCCGCCCGGTCCCTGGCGATCAGCGCAAAGGAATTGCTCCCTTCCTGGAGAGACACCGGGGGCGATTGAAAGCTCCCGTCGCTGGCGACCGCGACGTCCGCCCCGTTCAGCGTGAGCGCCGCCGGCTCGCTGACGGTACCGAGGAAGCTCTGCTGGCGCTGGCGGGTGAGCGCACCCGGCGCGGGCTGCGTGACGACGACGCGCGGCGCCACGGTGTCGACCGCGAAGGCGACCTGGGCCGGCGCGGAGGTGTTGCCGGCAAAATCCCGGACGGTGGCGGTGACGGCGGCGGGCCCTTCCGGAAGCGGGCTCGCCGGCGTGCAGGTGGCCCCGCCCGCGCGAGGGGCACAGGAGACCGTGACCGGAGAGCCGTTCACTCGCACCGCCAGGCTCGCGGGGTCCACTCCCGAGCCGACGTCGCCATAGCTCACCTGGAAGGCCGGGGAAGCCGTGTTGAGGAAGGCGCCGGACCGCGGATCGAGAATCGTGATCTCGGGTGGCGTCACGTCGGCGTAGATCGCCAGGTCCCAGACGCGGACGAGCGGACGGACCTCCATGAGATGGAGCCGCTGTCCGGCCGCGCTCACCTGGGCGATGTTCTTCTGGCTCGCGACCCAGACGGAGCCGTCCCTGGGATTCACCACCAGCTCGACGATGTCCCCCTGGCCGTCGAAAGGACGGATGGAGGCGAGCACCCTGCCCGTGGCGTCGAGATGCCGGATCTCCTTGGTGGTCCCCGTCCAGACATCCCCCTGCGGCCCCGCCGCCACCAGGGGCACCGGCCGCAGCGCCGCGTCCAGCAGGAGGGTGCCGTCGCTGCCGTAGCGGCGCAGGCCATCCCTCCACGCGACCCAGACGTCTCCGGACCTGGAGTCCACGTCGAGATCCTTGAGACCGGGGACCGGAAGGCTGCGCACGAGCGCTCCCGTGACCGCGTCATAGCTCAGGGCGGCGCCGGCGGTTCCGGCCCACAGGAGAGATCTCCCCTGGTCGATCCCCAGGCACTGGATGTCCGCCGGCGTCTGGACGGAGAAGAGCGACTGTCCGGAGGACGAGAAGCTCCGGAGATTCCGCCCGTACCCGAGCAGGATGGAGCCGTCGCTCTCATGAACGGCGAGATTGGCGTTGGGGGTTAGCGGGAGAGGAACGGGCAGGACGCCCGGCACCGGAATGGAAAGCGTCCTGTGTCCAGCGAAGGAATAAGCGGCCAGGGTCCGCTCCGCATAGAGCCAGACGGTGGCGCGGACGTGGTCGACGGCGACCGCCCGGACGCTGCCGATATCCCGGATCTCGAACAGCAGGCTGCCGTCGGCGGTAGAGATCTTCAGCGCGCCCGCGGATTCCGCCACCCAGAGAGCGTCATCGCCCGCCGGAGCCACGGCCCCTGCCTGCGGGGAAGCGCCGAGGATCACCAGCAGAGAGATGAAAGACAAGACCGCGAGACCGAGACTGCACCTTCCACTCTTCCTACCCATGGCCGTCTCCTCAGTTGAACCGTCGCTTGCCATCTCCTGGAGACAGAGCCTCTGCGTGGCCGGCCTTCCGGTCCCACTCGAGCGTTCAAGCGTGCGGTAAATCTATGCCGGCTCAGCATAGCTGGGAAACATGGGCGGGAGCAATCTTATTTGTCCATATTGAGGATCGAATGCAAGATAAAACTTAGCAAAATTGCCTTCCACTGTACCCATACTTCATTTATCGTAGGTTGAAAATCTGTGGAAACCCGTCGGAGCCGGTCAGGCTCCTACGGCCGGATCTCCACCGCCGTCCCGTTCGGGACCGCGCCCCAGATCTCCTCGATCTCGGCGTCGGTGACGGCGATGCACCCCTGCGTCCAGTCGGTCGCCGTGTGCGTGGCTCCCAACCAGCCGAAGCGCTTGGGAAGGCCATGGATCATGATGTCGCCGCCCGGACGGCACCGCTGGCGCCGGGCATGGGCGACATCCTCCGCGTTCGGGTAGGAGACGTGGAGCGAGCGATGGTAGGCCGACTGCGCGTTGCGGGAATCGATCCGGTAGAGACCCTCGGGCGTCCGGTTGTCTCCCTGGCACTGCTTCTTTCCCACCGGCGCCTTGCCGAGGGCGACGCGATAGCGCTTCACCGCGGTCCCCTTCCATAGCAGGGTCAAGCGGCGTTGCGCCTTCTCGACGAGGACCCTGTCGGCATGGACAGGTGCTCCCGGCGGCTTCGAGACCACGGTCCAGGCGAAGGCCGACCCGGCCGTGGCGAACAGCAGGACGATGACGAGACGCCGTCTTTCCATGGACGCTCCGATCTTTTGTAGGAATAACGATATCCCACCGCGGCAGGGAGATGACGGACGCCGCGGCACCCATCCTCCGGCCGATTCTCGCCACAGCGCCCCGGCACGCTCCGGCGGGCGGGAAACCGGCTTGCAACCGCAGGGAGCGTGGCGCTCCCTGCAGATACAGCGTGTATATCGGGGGAGCGTCACGCTCCCTGCGGATACAGCTTGTATATCGAGGGAGCGCGGCGCTCCCTCGGGAAGATGGTCTGTATATCGAGGGCGTGTGGCGCTCCCTGCAGATACAGCTCGTATATCGGGGGAGCGCGACGCTCCCTCGGGATACGGCTTGTATATCGGGGGAGCGTGGCGCTCCCTGGAGATACGGATCGCCGCCGGGCCGTAAAAGGCGGTGCCGCCTCAGGCGTCCTCTTCGCTCTCCAGGCCGAGCCGCACGAGGAGGTTCTGGAGGATTCTCGCGGTCAATCCCCAGATCTGGCGGTTGCCGACGTGATAGATGCGGAGGCTGCGGCGGACGCCGTCGAGCAGGACGTCGCGCTCCTCCACCAGGCGCGGGTTGGCGAAGGCGGTCAGGGGGAGGGTGAAGACCTCGGCGATCTCGGCCGCGTTCGGCTGGAACTGGGAATTGCCAGGGATCGCTCCCACGCAGGGGATCACCCGGAAGCCGGCGGGGCTCTCCACCTCGTCCAGCTCGCCCAGGCGGAGGACCAGCTTCGGATCGAGACCGATCTCCTCCTGGCTCTCCCGCAGCGCCGCTCCCCAGAGGTCTTCCTTCAGCTCTCTCCCGCCGCCGGGAAAGGCGATCTGGCCGCGGTGGGTCGGCAGATCGTCCGCGCGCTGGGTGAGCACGGTCCACAGCTCCCCGGCGTCTACGTAGAGCGGCACCAGCACCGCGGCCTGCCGCAGGTCGCTCGCCGCCAGCCGCCGCGGCGCCGGCGAGGCCAGGCGCTGCCGCAGGGCCAGGATCCAGCTCTGTGGCGCGCCGCTCTCCATCGTCTCTCCCGGCATGTCTTCCCCGTAATGTCTTCCCGATCTAGCGCTCGATCAGATCCCCGGGCGGCCGGATGCGCAGGCCGATCGGCGCGGCCGGCGCTCCCGGCAGGCGGATCTCCAGCCGGTAGAGATGATAATCGCCCGCTCCCCACCAGAGGGGGTGAACGGCCCGCTCCGGCCCCAGCGGCACCTCGAAGAGGACGTAGCCGTTGGGCTTGAGCAGGATCGGCCGCAGCTCCCGCTCGCCCACCCGCAGCCGCGACGGGGCGTGCTCGTCCAGCTCGGCGTAGAGGGACCTCAGCGGCCGCGGGCTCCCCACCAGCATCTCGCCGGCGGAGCCGCCGGCGATCCGCAGGCCGTTGCCGCCGCCGGCCGCCCAGACGTTGTGGTTCAGCAGCTTCACCCAGAGGCCGCCGCCGATCGCCACCTGCTCGCCCGGCACGCTGCTCTGGGTGGTCTCGTAGGGAAGCCAGCGCTTCGCCAGCTCGGAGACGTGGCGGTACTGGCCGCCTCCCGGCCCCGTCCCGGTCAGCGGGAAGGCGGCCGGGTCGGACCACAGCAGCCCCACGAACGGCGAGGCGAGCAGGGCCACGACCGCCGCCCAGGCGGCCCGCGCCGGCCGCGCGGCCATGAACCAGAGCGCCGCGTAGAGCGGCAGGAAGTAGCCGTTGCCGAGCGCGCCGCCGCCGTAGAAGTTGAACGGCCGCAGCAGCAGGAAGGCGACGGCCGCGGCCGCCACGGCGAGCGGGATCGCCCAGCGCCCGCGGTCCGGCCGGAAGGCCACGAACCCCAGCAGGAGCGGCAGGAAGTAGGGCAGGACGCCGACGTTCTGCCCGAGCAGGAAGTAGACGACGTTCCAGCCCGCCAGCCGCGGGTTGAGCTGCGGCCGCACCGCCGCGGCCTGGAGCCAGGAGGCGTTCCCCTCCTGCTTCACCCGCTCGGACCAGCGGTCGGCCGGAAAGTCGACCGCCGGATAGGACTCGTGCGCGTAGATCGCCTGGCGCTGGCCGCCGTAGCCGGTGGGATCGCCGCCCGCCAGCCACTGGATCCCCATCGAGAGCCCGGCGACGGCGGCCGTACCGAGAAGGAGCCCGGCCACCGCCCGTCGCCGCCGGTCCGGCGGCGATTCCCACGCCGCCAGCAGCGCCGGGAGCAGGAGGACGAGATAGACGGGCCGGTAGACCGCCGCGACGCCCAGCAGCGCGCCCGCGCCCAGCCAGCGGACCAGGAAGCCGCGCGGCGGCGCGGTGTCCTCCCCCTGGTAGATCTGGGGCGGCGGCTCGCCGCTCTTCGCGGAACGGCGCTCGCCCCAATGGTTCCCCCAATAGACCAGGGAGAAGCCCGCGGCCACCGCCGCGAACACGAAGAGGTCGGATTCCCCCCAGAAGACGTAGGCGAAGGCGATCGAGGCGAAGAGGAAGGCGGCCACCCAGAGCGGCGCCGCCACGCCGCCGAGGCGGTCGCGGAGGGCGCGGGCGGCGAGCAGGGCCGCCGCCGCCAGCAGCAGGGCGTTGGCCACCACCGGCCCGCGCACCGGGGCCACGGCCACGAACGGCGCGATCACCAGCGCGTAGAGCGGCGGCTTGCCGTAGACCAGCCGGCTGCTCCCCGGCCGGCTCTGCAGGATCAGGCCCTCGGGCGGCACGCCCCAGTCGGCGACGAAGCGGTCGTAGTCCCTGCGGGTGTAGGCGAGGTCGAAATCGTGGACCAGGCTGGACGCCTGCATGGCGTAGGTCGC
The DNA here is from genome assembly GCA_036402955.1 of Thermoanaerobaculia bacterium. GTDB lineage: Bacteria > Acidobacteriota > Thermoanaerobaculia > Multivoradales > UBA5704 > DATARR01. Next base: position 4,820 of record DASWRX010000291.1, on the reverse strand, counting down.
CTCGTCGCCCAGCAATGGATACCGGGCGCGGTCGAGCCGCAACGCCGCGGCGAGCGTCAGCACGAGGAGGAGCGCGAGCACGGCCCAGCTCGCCGCTTCCAGGGGATCGCGTTTCAGATCCATCGTCTCAGGTTCCCTCTTCAGATCCGGCGTTCCCAGAGCGGGCCGCCGAGCTTGGAGAAGCCCAGGCCGCCGAAGAGATGGGGCTCGATCCACAGGTGGGCCGGCCCCGGCGGCCGCCGCACCTCGGTCTCGAAATGGACCTCCTCGCCCGGCGCGAGGTCGCGCGGCAGGGCCAGCCACGGCCGCCCCGCCAGCAGGTCCGCCGCGCCGCCGTCCACGAACAGCTTCACCACCACGGCCACGCCGCCCGGCCCGCTGACGCCGCTCAGCCAGCGGGCGAAGCCGGTGTTGCGCAGCCGGATGCGCAGCCGCCGCCGCTCCCCCTCGGGCCACGGCAGCTCGGCCCCCTCGACCTCCAGCTCGCCCGGCAGCCGGCCCCAGGCGAGGCTGGAGGGGGGCGGGACGTCGGGGATTCCTTCCCGATGCTCGGGATCGCCGTCCGGCGGCGTCAGCCCGGCGAAATCCCGGCAGGCCGCGATCACCGCCGCCGCGGCCCGCGCCGGATCGTGGCGGACGCGGACGTGCTCGCGCGCCGCCGCGCCCATGGCGCGCAGGCGATCGGGATCGGCGAGGAGCTCGCGCAGGAGGGCGGCGAGGGCCTCCGGCTCCTCGTCGCCGAGCGGCACGCGCAAGGCGATCGCGGGCGGCAGATCGGCGAACTGGGCGAAGTCGGAGACGATGGCCGGCCGGCCCGCGGCCAGCACGCGCAGCAGCGAGGCCGAGGTCTCGCCGGCCGTGGGATAGCGAAGGTTGAGGCAGAGGTCCACGGCGGCGATGGCGGCCTCGAAGTCCGCGAACGGCACGAAACCGGTGACGTGGACGCGGTCCGCCACGCCGGCCCGCCGCGCCTCGCCCTCGAGATCCATCACCGGCGCGGCCTCGCCCACGATCAGCAGGTGGACCCGCTCGAGCCCCGGCGCGGCGAGCGCCTGGACGGCGGAGAGGGTGCGCTTGATCGGGGTCTGGAAGCCGAAGGAGCCGATCACGGGAGCGTCCGCGGGAAGGCCGAAACGGCGCCGCAGCTCTCTCCGCAACAGGCGGCCCGTCGCCTCGTCCGCGGCCGGCGGCAGCGGGATGCCCATGGGCACGGCGCGGACGGGCACGCCGATCTCCTCCTCGGCGAGGAACGCCGCCGCCCATTCGCTGTGGACGAGCACGCCGCGCTGCCGCCGCAGCAGGGCGCGATGGGCGGGCAGCTCGAACACGGGCGCGTCCCCCCACGCGTTCCACCGCTTGACGAGCGCCGCCGCCTCGCCCACCCAGCCGTGGTCGCGGGTCAGCCGGTCCTTGTAGTCCCAGAACCCGCTGGGCTCGTTGCGGCCGAGGGTGAGGTCGAGCAGCAGGTGGTGGAGGACGACGTCGTGCAGGGTGAGCACGCCGGGTAGACGCAGGGCGAGGTCGAGCACCGCCACATGGTAGCGGTTGTTGCCCATCTGGTAGAGCGGCAGACGGCCGCCGGCGCCGGTCTCTGCCATGGGAGCCATGGGCCAGGCCCGCGCGATCTCCGGCGCGACCGGCTGGTCCGGCAGCCGGATCAGCCGCACGTCGGCCCGCGCCGCCAGGTGCGGCAGCAGGTCGCGGCTGTAATCCGCGATGCCCGAGCGGACGGGCGGGAGGGGGGAGACGTAGTCGAGGTTCAGGGGGTTCCCCCTCCCAGGCCCTCATCACCCCGGCCCTCTTCTCCCAGCCTCCCCCCCGGTCCGCCGGGAGAAGAGGGAGAAAGACAAACCTTCGCGGGACGTTTTCGTAGGGGCGGGGCTTGTCCCCGCCCGGCAACGTCGAGGGCGGGGACGAGCCCCGCCCCTACGAAAATCCTGGGCAAAGCATTGGAAACCATATTCACCGGTACGGCGCCCTCCCGGGGCAGAGCCCCCTCTCTCCCGGCGGCAGGGGGGGAGGATGGGAGAGAGGGGGTTGGGGGAGTGAGGGCCTCACACCACCATCTCGTCCTTGTCGGACGCCATCTGCCCCTTGAGATAGGCCTGGATGAAGGGATCGAGGTTGCCGTCGAGCACGCCGTCGGCGTCGCCCACGGAGACGCCGGTGCGGTGGTCCTTGACCATGCGGTAGGGCTGGAGCACATAGCTGCGGATCTGGCTGCCCCAGGAGTTGTCCATCTTCTTGCCCTCGCGGATGTCCTGCTCGGCCTTGCGCTTCTGCATCTCGAGATCGTAGAGGCGCGAGCGCAGGACCTTCATCGCCGTGGCGCGGTTCTTGATCTGGCTGCGCTCGTTCTGGCAGGAGACCACGATGCCGGTGGGCAGGTGGGTCATGCGCACCGCCGACTCGGTCTTGTTGACGTGCTGGCCGCCGGCCCCGGAGGAGCGGAAGACGTCGACCCGCAGGTCCTTGTCGTTGACCTCGATGACGACGTCGTCGTCCACCTCCGGGTAGACGTCCACCGAGGCGAACGAGGTGTGGCGGCGGGCCTGGAAGTCGTAGGGGCTGATCCGCACCAGCCGGTGCACGCCGTGCTCGCTCTTCAGGTAGCCGTAGGCGTAGGGGCCGCGGACGGCGAAGGTGGCGCTCTTGATCCCCGCCTCATCCCCGTCCTGGCGGTCCAGCATCTCGACGGCGTAGCCGTGCGCCTCGGCCCAGCGCAGCAGCATGCGGAGCAGCATCTCGGCCCAGTCCTGCGACTCGGTGCCGCCGGCGCCGGGATGGATGGCGAGGATGGCGTTCTTCTCGTCGTCGGGCTCGGAGAGCTTGAGCTGCAGGTCGAGCTTGTCCAGCTCGCCGGCCAGCCGCTCCGTGAAGCGGTCGAACTCGGGGTCCGCCTCCCCCTCGTCGAGGAGCTGGCGCCAGGTGGCGAGCTCCTCGGCGTCGTCGCGCAGGCGGTTCAGGGTCTCCAGGCGCTTCTCGATCTCGCGGCGCTTCTGGAGGATGGCGGCGTTCTTGCCGGGGCTGTCCCAGAAGCCCGGCGCCTCCATCTGGTGGTCGATCTCGGCCAGCTCGCGCTCTAGGTCGGTGGCCTCAAAGATACCCCCGGAGGTTGGCGAGCTGCTCCGAGAGGGAATCGATCTTCTGCTGCACTTCGTAAGCGATCATGTTCGGCTCCTTCGTCCCGCGAAATATATCCCAATCGCCGCCCCGGCGAGGACCGAGCAGAGCCCCGGCACCAGCCACGGCCGGCGGGTGTAGGGCGTCAGGCGCCTCTCCCCCAGCACGCGGGCGCGGATCACCCCCTCGCGGTAGACCCCGATCTCGTCGCGCACCGCGCCGTCCGGGTCCACGTAGGCGGAGACGCCGGTGATGGCCGCCCGCAGCAGCGGCCGGCGGTTCTCGGCGGCGCGGAAGCGGGCGGCGCGGAAGTGCTGCCAGGGCGCCGAGGTGTCGCCGTACCAGGCATCGTTGGTGATGGTAATGAGGAGCGTCGCCCCGTCCGTCACGAGATCGGCGACCTCGGCGGGGAAAACCACCTCGTAGCAGATGGCCATTCCGATCTTCTCGCCGCCCCAGGGGAGGAGGACCCGCTGGTCCGCCGGCCGGAACTCGCCGGCGTTGCGCGCCAGCTTGTCCATCCAGCCGAAGACCCCACGGAACGGGACGTACTCGCCGAACGGCACCAGGTGGCGCTTGTCGTAGCGCACCGGTGGCTGCGATGGCTGCGACGCCGAGAGGAGGAAGGCCGAGTTGTAGAACGCGTTGCCCACCGGCGAGCCGGAGTTGAACAGCACCGTGCAGCCGCGGTCCACCATGGCGGCGAGGTCCTGGTCGAGCCACGGGTCGCGGCCGTACTGGAACGGCCAGGCCGCGCTCTCCGGCCACACCACCAGGGCGCCCGGCTGGCACGACTGCAGCGACAGGTCGACCACCTTGCGATAGTTGCGCTCCACCGCCAGCCGGTCGAAAGCCACCAGGTTGGGGATGTTGGGCTGCAGCAGGCGCACCGGCTTGCCGAAGCCGCCGGCCTCGCGCACCTCGCGGGCGTCCTGGCGCAGGCTCCAGCGGGCGGCAAGGGGGAGGAGCAGCAGCGGCACCACGATCCCCAGCGCCGCCGGCTCCCAGCGTCGCGCCGCGACCGACATAGCCACCGCCACGCTGGTGAGCACCACCAGGAACGACACGCCATAGGCGCCGATCCACGCCGCCAGCGGCAGCGCGCCCGGCACGTCCACCCAGGCATAGCCCGCGAGGTTCCACGGAAAGCCGCCGCCGAGATAGGTGCGCAGCCACTCCAGAGCGACCCACAGGGCCGGCAGCGTCAGCAGGCGGGTGAGCCCGCCGCGCCGCCACAGCCGCGACCCGAGCCACGCGAAGGCGGCGTGGTAGAGGGCGAGATAGGCCGCGAGCAGGCCGGTGAGGACGACCCCCAGGGGGAGCGGCATCTGGCCGAAGGTCTGGAGCGTCGGGACGATCCAGTAGAGCCCCGTCATCCACGCCGCCAGGCCGTGCACCCACCCGAGCCGCCCGGGCCGCGGCCAGGCGAGCATCACCACCAGCGGCGTGAGGACGATCCAGGAGGCCAGCGACAGCGAGACGCGGCCGAAGCAGAGGCCCCACAGCACGCCGCTGGCGGCGGCGAAGAGATAGCGGAAGGGGGCGGATTTCATGAAGATTTCAGGGCTGTTCTGCTTAGGGTAGGGGCGGGTCTGGACGGCGGGTGGGGGCTCGACCTGCCCTGATGGGGATGGCGTCGAGTCGAGTCGGCCAAGTCGGACCGCGCCAGGGCGGGTCGAGCCATCGCCCATCCGTCC
>DASWRX010000290.1:0-26886 GCA_036402955.1 Thermoanaerobaculia bacterium | reverse complement strand
AGGCGTCAAGTCGGTGGCGAACCTGCTCCAGGTCGCCGGCGAGGCGCCGCTGGCGGTGGTGCCGGCACAGTAAGCCCGCCCGTTCGGATATGCTCCCGTCGCCGATGCGCGACTACATCCAGAGTTTCCTGCCGCTCTTCGTGGCGATCAACGTGCCGGGCATCCTCCCCATGTACCTGGGGCTCACCGAGACGATGACTACGGCCGAGCGCCGCCGCCTCACCTTCCTGGCTGTGGCGACCGCCACCATCATCGCCGTCCTCATCCTCTTTGCCGGCCAGCTCGTCTTCGCCCTGCTCGGCATCACGGTGAACGACCTGCGGGTCGGCGGCGGCCTGATCCTCCTCGTGCTCAGCATCTCCAACCTGATCTTCGGCGACTACCGCCGGCGCGATCCCACCGAGGGAGGGGAGGAGGACGCGGCCTCGGTCGGCATCGTGCCGCTCGGCATCCCGCTGATCGTCGGTCCGGCGGCGATCACGTCCATCCTGGTCTCGCGGGAGGCCTACGGTTACATCCCCACCCTGGTCTCTCTGATCGTCAACATGGGTCTGGTGTTCCTGACGCTGGTCGCCAGCCCCTACATCGGCCGCGCCACGGGCTCCGCCGGCTCGCGGGCGATCGCCAAGGTGGCGAGCCTGTTCCTGGCCGCGATCTCGGTCGCGATGATCCGGACGGGAATTATGGGGATGATTCAGGGGAAGTAGGGCGACCTGTGATCGCCCGTCTTGCCTCGTCCGCCTACTTCGAAGCCGTCTGCGTCTCCACCTGCATCGCGAACGGCTGGCCGCCGCGCAGGAGCGGGTAGGGGTTGATCGCGTCGCCGGAGGGGGTGTAGATGCCGTAGTGGAGGTGGGTGGAGGAGATGGCGGCGTTGCCGGAGTTGCCCACGTAGCCGATGATCTCGCCGGGCTCCACCCAGTCGCCGACCGCCTGCGGGCCGAAGTCCTCGAGGTGGGCGTAGTAGAAGCGGTAGCCGCCCGGCCCGGTGATCGTCACCACCTGCCCGCCCAGCCCGCGCATCCCCTTGATCTCGACCAACCCCGCGGTGACGCTGCGCACCGGCGTGTTGCGCGGCGCGAAGATGTCGATCCCCTTGTGATGCCGTCCGCCGTCCCGCGCGAAGCCCCAGGTGTTCTGGAGCTTGGCCGCCGTGACGCCATCGACCGGGATCGGCAGCGTCTTCGGGATCCCCTGCTCGAGCAGGAGCGTGTAGCGGGTGTTGTAGCGAACGGCCGCCTGACGGCAGCCCGCGAAGGGGAGGAGGGTGAGCGCGGCGAGGACAGCGAGACCGAGAGAGCGGCGACGAACCATCTGCACCTCCTGGGGAATGCGGGCTCCTCAAGAACCCCGTTCCGTCTCCAACAGACGACGCCACTCGTGAACGACGAGCCGCGCCAGAGTCAACCGAGCACCAGCGATGTGGAAAGATCCTACTCCGAAAACGCCGCGAATTGTAGCGAAACGAGAAATATGCTGAGATGACAATTTTCCGCGCCGCGGCGCTCTTCCTGGTTCTTCTTTTCGGCGCTTTCGCGATTCCTGCCCAGCAGCCGCCGCGGATCGAGGTCGAGGCCCCTGCCGCCCTCGCGGGGACGGCGGCGCGGCTGCAGGCGATCGATCCCGCGCGGCTGGCGAGCGCCGTGCGGCTGGTGGGTCTGAGGGACTCCGGGCCGCCGATCCAGGTTATCCTGGCTCCCGAGGGGAGCCCGCGCGCGTCCATCGTGCCGCCGTGGATCTCGGGCTACGCGATCGGCGAGGAGGGAGTGATCGTGCTGCTGCCCGGGCGCGTCCCCAGCTATCCCGACGCGTCGCTCTCCGACCTGCTGGCCCACGAGGTCACCCACGTGCTGATCGCCCGGGCGGCCGGCGGGCGGCCCCTGCCGCGCTGGTTCCACGAAGGGCTGGCGATGATCGCCGGGCTTTCCTGGGGGCTCGAGGACCGCTCGCGCCTGACCCTCGCCCTGCTGGTGGACAGGCCGGTGTCGCTCGCCGAGCTCGACGAGCGCTTCACCGGCGGCCAGGGGGAGGTCAACCGCGCCTATGCGGTGGCCGGCGCCTTCATGCACGACCTCTTCGATCGCCATGGCCAGGAGGTGGCCGCCCGCATCCTCCAGGGCGTCGCCCGCGGCCTGCCGTTCGACGAGGCGTTCCGGGCCGCCACCGGCACCTCGCTCGCCGCCGCCGAATCATCCTTCTGGGATCGCCAGACCTTCTGGTACCGCTGGGTGCCCATCCTCACCAGCTCGATCACGCTCTGGATGCTGGTCACTCTCCTCGCCCTCTGGGCGATCAAGCATCGGCGGACGCGCGACGCCGCCCTGCGGCGGGGCTGGGACGAAGAGGAGGAGAGGCTGCGGCTGGCGGCGGAGGCCCGGGAGCGGGCGGTCGCCCAGGATGAGAACGGGGACTGGGTGAATTGACCGCCTTCAGATCTCCATCCTGGACACGAGATCGCTGCTCGACCGCGTCACATCCTCCCAGCGCCACCCCTCCTCCTCGACGAGGCCGAAGATCAGCCGCCGCCGGTCGACCAGGGAGTCGAGGGCCAGCCGGAACTCTTCGTCCTTCACGGTGACGACCCCCGCTTCCCGCAACGGGTCGAGGGAGGGCGCGGGTGGCGGCTGCCACGTCGGCTCGAGGTGCGCCTCCGCGAGGGTCGAGAGGAACTCGGCGATCGCCTGGCGGAGAGGGTAGAACGCCACTTTGTCCGGCCGCTGCTCCGGGCAGACGCCCGCGAAGAGGGTGATGGCCTCGTCCAGCACGGCGATGCTCGGCGCCAGCGCCGTCTCCCGCGTGCTGCTGTGGACGCAGTGCAGGACGGGATAGGCCAGGTGCCCCTGGCCGACCGACATCATCGGCTGCGTCAGGGCGACCAGATGATCCGGCAGCAGCCCGAAGCTGGAGCCGTTCCAGGCGCGGAGCAGGATCTCGTGCGGCGTGCGGCCCAGGGCCGTGATGTAGACCGCGAGCCGCCGCCGCTCGAGCTCGGCGCCGATCACCGGCAGCAGGTAGGTGACGATCAGGCTGAGCAGGGAGAACCCGTTGGCGGCGGCGACCATGGTCACCAGCCGCCAGCCCGTGCTCCCGGGCCGGAATTCGGTGTCGCCCAGGGTGATGATCGAGCAGCCCGCGAAGTAGGACCGGTCCCAGAACCCCGCGGGCTGGCCGGTCGTCATCGAGATGACGGAGTGGGGACCGCTGAGAAAGATGAGCGTCCAGCCGATCCAGGCCAGCACGGCCCAGAGCACGACCGTGAACAGCACGATGAAGAACCCGAGGGTCGCCAGCACCCGGTGCGACCGGGTCAGGCGCACGGACGCCTTCCAGAGCCTGTCCGTCACCCAGGCCGTGATCGGTCCCCCGCTGGTGAGGCGCAGGGTGGTCCACAGCACGTCGTAGATCGTGACGAGCAGGACAGCGATACCGAGGAGACACAGGACGATGCGCACGCCGCCACCCCCTTCCCAAGGGAGCGTCAGCAGCACGCGACGTGCCACTTACACCTTGTTGGCTCTTAGTTCCGCCAAGGGATAATGCGTTCCGCGCCAGTCGATGCCGCCGTTCCAGAGGGTGAGGATCATGGCGCGCCAGAGGATGTAGAGGAAGAGCAGGGTCGCCAGCGCGAACCCGACGCCGTGCCAGCGGCGCACCCCGGCGAGCGGCGCGTTGATCCAGCAGAGCCCGACCAGCACGAGCACGCTCGCCAGGTTCAGCCAGCGCGTGGCTCCCGACGTCACCACGATCGCCAGGAAGGGCCAGACCAGCAGCGTGAGCTGGATGAGCGTCGAGACGACCACCACCCAGACGCGGTAGTCCACCCCGGAGAAGGCGTTCTTCATCAGCCCTCGGACGAGCTCGCGGACCGACGCGTACCACTCGACACGTAGCGCTCCCTGGCCGAAGACGAGCTCCTGGCGGCAGCCGTTCAGCTTGAGGATCTTGCCGAGCTTGAGGTCGTCGTCCGGTCGCATGGCGATCGCGCGGTGGCCGCCCACGGCGTGGTAGGCCGAGGCGCGGACCAGGTTGAAGGCGCCGATGCCGACGTAGTGGGGGCTCGCGGGGTCCTTCACCTTCCAGGGCCTGGTGTACAGGGCGAAGAGCAGCGAGAAGGCGCCGATGAACATCTCGAATAGAACGCTCGGGCGGTCGATCTCGGGAGAGGCGGTGAGATGGTCGAGCCCTTCCGCCACCATGGCCCCCACGGCCCGCCGCAGGATCGCAGGCTCCAGCACGACGTCGGCGTCGGTGAACAGAAGGAATTCGCCGGTCGCCTTCTCCGCTCCCAGCCAGAGGGCGTGATTCTTTCCCAGCCAGCCCGGCGGCAGCGCGCGCACGCGCACCACCCGGAGCCGCGGGTCGGTCGCGGCCAGGCGGTCGAGGATCTCCCCCGTGCGGTCGGTCGAGCGGTCCTCCACGACGTCGATCTCCAGGTTGTCGTAGTCGAGGGCCAGCACGGAGCGGAGGGCCTCCTCGAGATTGCGCTCCTCGTTGCGGGCCGGGATGATGATCGACACCCGCGGCAGGGGACCGCCGAGCGGCGGCAGGGCCTTCAGGAACCGGATGGTGCGGTTGCCGCGCAGGATCTGGACGGCGGTTGCGACGTGGGCGAGCAGGGTCGCCAGGGCGAGGGCGAGGAGGACGGCCGCCATCGACTGCCCGGTCTCACCGCCAGCGGAAGATCTTCAGCGCCACCGCGAAGCTCACGATCCCCCAGACGCCGACGATGGCGAGCTGCGGGGCGATGGCGGCGAGGCCGCGCCCTTCGGTGATGATGCCGCGCAGGGCCTGGTTGATCGCGGTCAGCGGCAGGGCCTTGATGAACGGCTGGGCCGCGTCCGGGAAGCGCTCGGAGGAGAAGAAGACCCCCGAGAGGATCCACATCGGCATCAGGACCACGTTGGCGAGGCCGCTCGCCCCTTCCACCGTGGTCACCCGCGAGGCGATCAGCAGGCCCATGCCGCAGAAGGTCATCGCCCCGAACAGGCAGGTGGCGAGGAGCAGCGGGATCGATCCCCGCACCTCGACGCCGAACAGGCCCCAGCCGATCCCCACCAGGATGACGACCTCGGGGATCAGGAACACCAGCCGGCCGAGGATCTGCGCCAGCAGGTAGTGGCTGCGGTGCATCGGCGTCGCCACCAGCCGCTTGAGGATGCGCCGGTTGCGCGCCGTCGTCACCGAGAAGGCGATGCTCCAGATCCCGGTGCCCATCAGGTTCATCCCCAGCAGGCCCGGGATCAGGAAGTCGATGTAGCGGGACCCTTTCTCCGTCAGCTTCTCGGAGCGCACCGCCAGGACGTCGCGCCGGCCCGCGGCCCGCTGCAGCGCGTCGTCGGCCTCCAGCAGGGCGATGCGGGAGTCGGGGCGCGTCTCGTCGAAGTGGAAGACCGCCGGCGGCCCCGCCTCGACGAGCAGCGAGATGCGGCCCGTGCGCAGCGCCTCGCGGCCCGCACCGGGGGCGTACTCGCGGGAGCGGAGCCCGGGCGCGTGGGAGAGGATGCCCAGCACCCGCGCCGCGGCCGGATCGGCGTCCGAGGCGGCCACCACGCCGACCGGGATCTGGTCCGGCCCCTTGGCGCGGAAGGCGAAACCGAGCGCGATGGCGAGCAGCATCGGGAACGCGAAGACCCAGAAGACGGCCTCCGGCTCGCGGATGAATTCCTTCATCTTCGAGGACGTCAGCTCGAGCAGGGGAGAGTAGCGGCGGCTCATGTCATCCATCCTCGCGGGATCAATCCTCGCGCAGGGCCCGCCCGGTCAGGGAGACGAACAGGTCCTCGAGCGTCGCCCGGTGGGTCGAGAGGTTCACCAGCTTCGCGCCCGAGCCTTCCACCCGGCCGAGCAGCGCCGGCACGGTCTCGGCCAGCGAGTTCACCGGCAGCGACCAGTTCGGCCCCCGCCGGTGGGGCTCGGTCACCCCGGGCAGGGCGCGCAGGACGGCCTCGTCGATCTCCGGCTCCGAGGCGAACTCGATGACGTTCGCCGCTTGCAGCGAGCTGATCAGCTCGGGGGGCGTCCCGAGGGCGATCACCCGGCCGCGGTCGACGATCGCCACCCGGTCGCAGAGGCGCTCGGCCTCGTCCATGTAGTGGGTGGTCAGCAGCACCGTGCCGCCGTGGGCGCGGAAGTCCATGACGATCTGCCAGAGCTGGAGCCGGCTCTGCGGGTCGAGGCCGGTGGTCGGCTCGTCGAGGAACAGCACGTCCGGATCCCCGACCAGGGCGCAGGCCACGGCCAGCCGCTGCTTCTGCCCGCCGGAGAGCTTGCCCACCCGGGAATTCCGTTTCTCGTCGAGGGCGAGCTGGGCGAGGACAGCGTCCGGCTCGCGCCCCTCGCGGTAGAACGAGCGGAAGAGGCGGATGGTCTCGGCCACGGTCAGCTTCTCGGTGAGCTGGGTCTCCTGGAGCGAGATGCCGAGCCGCTCGCGCAGGGAGGCGGCGTCGCGCGCCCAGGTGGTGCCCAGGATCTCCACCTCGCCGGCGTCCGGCTCGGTCAGGCCCTCGAGGATCTCGATGGTCGTGGTCTTGCCCGCGCCGTTGGGGCCGAGCAGGCCGAAGCACTCGCCGCCCCGCACCTCGAGGTCGAGGCCGTTGACGGCCGTCACGTCGGCGTAGCGCTTGACCAGACCGCGGCAGCGGACGGCGATGTCGGTTCGTTCGGGGCTCATGGCTGGTAAAGTGGAGTCCTCGGGACGCGCGGGACGCCAAGTATATCCGTAGGAGTTGGACCCGATGAGCAGCGACGACGCTCCCAGGGCGAAAGTCGTGGATCTCCGCCGCTGGCGGGAGGAGAGGGACCGCCGGCTGCGGGCCGGCGGCGAGGAGGTGGAGCTCGCCTCGGCCCGGCCGCCGGACCGCATCCCCTGGCCGTTCCGGCTGCTCGCGCTGGTCGCGGGCCTGGGATTCGCCGCCTGCGGTGGTTTCCTGGGCTCCCTGCCGGTGTTGGTCCGCGCCACCGAAGGCCCGCTCCCCTGGTATACCCGGCTCGCGCTGCTGCTGATCGTCCTCCCCCTGGGCGTCGGGATGGCCCTGTTCGGGATCGATCTCATGGGACGCGGCTTCGTGGGGCGGGACTGGATGTCCTCCCTCTGGAACCGGGCGCAGGCCGCCCTCGACCGCCGCCTGCGTCCCCTGCCTCTCTTCGTCGGTCTCTCCCTGTTCCTCGTGGCTCTCGGCCTCTGGGGCGGCCGGCGGGACGCCGCGCTCTGGGTCCCCGTCATCTACTGGTTCGTGGGTTTCTTCCACGTCGCCCTGCACGAGTTGGGGCATCTGCTCACCGTGCGTCAGGTGAAGTACTCCCCGCGCCGCCTGGTGACCGGGCCGCTGACCGTCCAGTGGGAGGAGGGGCGGCGGACGGTCTCCGCGACCCGGGACTGGCGCTGGCTGTTCGGGGGCAATGTCTGGTTCTCCTCCCGGCGGCGCACCCGGGGAAGGGACTTGGCCGTCTGCCTGGCCGGTCCCGTGGCCAACCTCCTCGCCGTCCTCGTCGTGCTGGCCGTCGACCGGTTCCTGGGCGGAGCCGCCGGCGCCGGCCCGGATGTCGGATCCTTCGGCGTCTACGTCCACGCCAACGTCGCCTGCGCGGCGCTCGTGCTGCTGGTCAATCTGTTGCCGCTGCCGCGGAGCGCCGAGGGCTACGCCACCGACGGCCGGCAGATCCTCGACCTGCTGCGCGGGCAGCGCATCGCGTAGAGGTTTCCCGGAAAGCAAAAGGCCGGCGTCGCCGCCGGCCTCGTCGTCTTCAAAGGGAGAGCGAAGCCCCCTACCCCTTCGTCTGGGCCCCTTGCTCCACCTTCGGCGCCTTCTCGCGGCGCTGGGTGAGCATGGTGGAGGCGCGGTCGAAGAGCTTGAGAGCCTGCTGGAGCTGGATGTCCCCCTCGGAGAGCACGCGGTGGCGGGCCTCCTGGCCGGAGACGGAGTTCGCCACCTCGGCGCGGATCTGGAGGATCGAGCCGTCGCGGACGTCCTTCAGCGGCAGGTTCTTCTGGACCTCCTCGGGCGAGGCGAGCTTCTCCTTGATCAGCCACTGGCCGAACTCGGTCAGCACCTTGTCGGTGTCCGGCTTCCAGTCCGCCTTCAGCTTGTTGCGGCTGGCGTAGTCGATCGCGAAGTTGAGGTAGGCGTTGCGGGCGAGCAGGAACTGCTCGAAGGGCGACAGCTCCTGGTCCTTGACGATCACGTCCGGCGTGATGCCGCCGCCGCCGTAGACGTTGCGGCCGAGATCGGTGTGGAAGACGTCCTTGGGATCGACCGTCTTGCCGGTGATCTCGGGCGAGCCCGCGTCGGCGTGGGTGTAGTAGTCGTAGTAGGAGGTGTAGTCGCGCTGGATCAGCCGGCCGGAGGGGGTGTAGTACTTGGCCGTGGTCAGCGCCAGGCCCGCCCCGTAGGAGAGGTTGTAGACCGTCTGGACGAGCCCCTTGCCCCAGCTCGGGGTGCCCACGATCAGGCCGCGGTCGTGGTCCTGGAGGGCGCCCGAGAGGATCTCGGAGGCCGAGGCCGTGCCCTCGTTGACCAGCACCACCACCGGCGCGTCGAGCGGCGGATACTTGCCGTCCGCCTTGTAGGACTGGAACGAATCGCGCGTCCGCCCCTTGGTCTGCACGATCATCGAGCCGTCGGGGAGGAACTGGTCGGCGATATCGATCGCCTGGTCGAGCAGGCCGCCGCCGGTGTTGCGCAGGTCGAGCACGAGCTGCTTCATGCCGGCGTTGCGGAGCTTCTCGATCGCCTCGGCCATCTCGTGGCCGGAGCCGCGGGCGAACTCGGTGAGCTGGATGTAGCCCGTGGTGGGGTTGAGCATGTAGGTCTGGCGGACCGTGGTCTGCGGGATCTCGGCGCGGGTCACCGACATGCTGAGCGGCTGGTCCAGCCCGCGGCGGACGATCGAGATCTTGACCTGGCTGCCCTTGGGGCCCTTGAGCTTGCCGACCGCCTCGTCGAGGGTCATGGAATCGGTCGGCTCGCCCTCGATGGTGCTGATGACGTCCCCCGCCTGGATGCCGAGGCGGGAGGCCGGAGTGCCCTCGAGGGGGGAGATGACGGTGAGCTGCCCGTTGCGCACGCCCACCAGGATGCCCAGCCCGTAGAAGCTGGTCTGCTGCTTCTCCCGCATTCCCTCGTAGGCTTCCGGGCTCAGGAAAGCGGTGTGCGGATCGAGGGAGCGGAGCATGCCGTTGACCGAGGAGTAGACGAGGTCACGGTAGCTGACGTCGGCCCCGTAGCGGTCGTGCGCCACGTTCACCAGCTCGGTGTAGAGGCGCAGGGAATCGCGCGTCTCATCGGTGACGGCGAGGAGGCGGTCGCCCAGCAGACCGCCGAGCGCCAGCGCAAGTGTGAATAGGACGATTGCTGCGATGCGCCATGAACGTCTCATGCGACCAGTGTACCATCGCTCCCCTCCGGACCGGCCTTGACTTTGCCCCGCCCCTGGCTCAATGATCGGCCCCTGGAGGGTCCGATGGGTTCACTGGGTCTGCCCGAAATCGCCTTCATCCTCGTCCTCGCCCTGCTCATCTTCGGCCCCAAGAAGCTGCCCGAGATCGGGCGCACGCTGGGCAAGGGAATGGCCGAGTTCCGTCGGGCCACGGATGAGCTCAAGCGCTCGATCAACACCGAGCTGGCGCTGGACGAGACCCCTGCTCCGCCGGTGCTGCACGCCCGCCGGTTCGAGGATCCCGCCGAGCACCGGGAGGCGATCGCGCCTCCCGGCGAGGCACCGATCCTGACCGAGCCCCGGCCCATCGTCGCTCCCCTCGCGGCCGAGGCCCCCGTTCCGGCCGCCTCGTCCGTCCCGGACGCTCCTCCCGAGCCGCGCTGACCGCCGCCGGTCCCGGACGCCATCCGCCGCCATCCGACTCAACCCCACGAATGCCGCCGCCCATCGAGCCCCAGCGCCGCGTCCCCCCTACGCCGGAAGAGCTGCCCCGCATGGGGCTCCTCCAGCACCTGGAGGAGCTGCGCAAGCGGATCATGTGGTCCGTCGCCGCCTTCGGCCTGGCCTTCCTGCCCTGCTGGTACTACGTCGACCGTATCTTCAACTTCCTCTTCCAGCCGATCCACCGGATCGCGCCCCACCTCAAGCTCGCGTTCCTCGGGCTGACCGATCCGTTCATCTTCTACTTCAAGGTGGCGTCGCTGGCGGCCGTCTTCGCCGCCTCGCCGTTCATCCTGTACCAGATCTGGGCCTTCGTGGCGCCCGGCCTCTACCGCCGGGAGCGGATGCTGGCCCTGCCGTTCGTCCTCTTCACCACGCTGTTCTTTCTCTCCGGCGGCGCCTTCGCCTACTACGTGGCCTTCCCGTTCGCCGCCCAGTTTCTGCTCGGCATCGGCCAGCAGTTCATGCCGGTGATCACCATCGACAAGTACTTCGGCTTCCTGCTGACGGTGATCCTGGGGCTCGGGCTGATGTTCGAGCTGCCGATCTTCATCCTCGTGCTCTCGCTGATCGGCGTGGTCACGCCGGGTCTCCTGCTGCGCTTCTGGCGGCACGCGGTCGTGGTCATCTTCATCGCGGCCGCCATCGTGACGCCGACGCCCGACGTGGTGAACCTCTGCATCTTCGCCCTGCCGGCGGTCGGCCTCTACTTCCTGGGGATCGGGGCGGCGTTCCTGGCGGTGAAGGTTCGCCGTCAGCAGGACGCGAAGATGACGGCGGAGTAGGTCCGGGCCGTTCTTGAGGCTACCCGTACCCCAGCGATCTCAGCTTCTGCACCTCTTCCTCGGTGAGGTCCCGGGATTGCGGGCTCGGGCTGCGGCGGCGGTCGGAGAGCCAGCGCAGGAGGAGGGTGTTCAGCTCCTTCTCGACCGGCAGGCCGCTGCCGGCCAGGTTCCGCGTCTCGCCCGGATCGGCCTTGAGGTCGTAGAGAAAGGGCCCGTCGGGAAAGAACGGCATGTTCCCCTGGTTCAATCCGTAGCGGTGCTCCGGGGTGCGGACCGAGACGCCGAGCCGGCCGGCGTGCTCGGTGAAGACGGCCCGGCGGCCCTTGTGACCCTCGCCGGTGAGCTCGCGGAGATCCTGGCCGTCCACCGGCGGCACCGGCGGGACCTTCAGGCCGGCGGCGGCGAGCAGGGTGGGGAAGAGGTCGATGGTCTGCACCAGTCCCGCGAGGCGCCGTCCCTGGCGCTCGGCGCCCGCCCAGCGGATCATCAGCGGCACGTGGGTCGTGGTGTCGAAGAGCCCGATGTGGCGGAACCGGATGCCGTGCTCCCCCAGGTTCTCGCCATGGTCGGCGACCACCGCCACCACGGTGTTCCTGAGCAGGCCGCGGCTCTCCAGGAAATCCATCAGCCGCCCGACCTGGCGGTCGAGATAGGCCACCTCGCCGTCGTAGAGGTCGCGGTCGGCGCCGAGCACCGCCTCGGCGAACCCCCGCGGCCCGGGCTGGCGGAAGGGGGCCCAGGCGCGCACCGGCGCGAGACCCATGGCCGTGGCGGGGCGCAAGCCGAACGCATAGGGCTCGGGCGGCGTGTGCGGCGTATGGGGATCGAAGAGATGGAGCCAGATGAAGAACGGCCGGGTGCGGCCGGCGCGGGCCGCGAGCCAGTCCATGGTCATGTCGACCGGCATCTCGGCGGCGGCCTGCTGGGTGGCGGTGCGGACCTCGGCGAACCCCTGGCCGAGCCCGGAGTTGTGGTTCCCCAGGTGGCTCGCGGAGATCAGCGCCAGGGTGTCGTAGCCCGCGCCGGCGAGCAGCCTGGCCAGCGTCGCGTGGCCCGGCGGCAGCGGCGTCCGCAGATCGTAGACGCCGTGGTTCTTGCCGTAGAGGCCGGTCATGATCGAGGCGAAGCTGGGGTTGGTGATGTTGAAGGCGGTGTAGGCGTCCGGCCAGACGTCGCTCTGCGCGGCCAGACGGTCGAGCGAAGGGGAGAGGCTCGGCGTCCGCCCCCAGGCGCCGAGGGCGTCGGCGCGCAGGGTGTCGATGCCGATCAGCAGGACGTTGGGCCGGCCCCCCTCGCTCCCCTGCCTCGAGGCGGCGATCTGCCGGCGGCTGTAGACCGCGGGGCTGCCCCAGAGGACGCTGGGAACGGGCTGCTCCGGAGCGTGCGCGGCGGAGCCGTCGACCTGCAGGAGGAGGTCGATCCTGCGGCCGGCATAGGGAGAGAGGTCGGCCTCCACCGCCGCTGGGGCGAAGGGCCCCATGGGCCCGGCGTCCCCGTGGTAGAGCTCTTTGAGCGTGGTCCCGTCGCGGAGGCCCACGCGGTAGGTGCAGGCGCAGCCGTTGGTGGTGCCCAGCGGCACGAAGAAGACGTAGGCGTCCCGCCCGGGCTCGATCGTCCACCGTACCCGCGAGCTGGCCCGCTGCTCCAGGGCCTTCACCTGTCCGGCGCCCCGCTTCGGGAAATTGATCAGCTGCTTGGGCGGCACCAGACGCAGGTCCCGCACCTCTTCGGAGCCCAGGTAGGAGACCTGCCGGAAGGTGGCGTCTTTCCACTCGGCGGGGGTCGATTCCACGGCCGGGCTCGCCTGCCAGAGATCCTGGCGGACCCACGGCCCCGCCGACTCCGAGGCCGGCCGGGACCGGCAGGCGGGGAGGATCAGGAGCAGGCTGGCGAAGAGGAACCGCAGGGTCCGGCGCACGGCGGGGGAGTGTAGCACCGGGAGGCGCGAGCGGCCGCCTCGCTCAGATCGCGGCCGCCGATGCAGGAGCGATGTCTCGCGGCAGCGAAAATCCCGCGGCGATCAGCCACACGAAGGCTGGGAATCTCGTGAGCGGAATCAGGAAGAGAGCCTGGGGAACGACCATGTCGAGCCAGCTCAGCTCGCCGATGACCGCCAGCACGAGGCCCAGGACGACGATCCATCTGGGCAGCAGCTTCATGAAGGCGGCCGGAATGGAGATGCCGGCCAGCAGCAGTCCCAACGGCACGGAGAATCCGGGGCCGCCGAAGATGAAGACCAGGTAATACAGCGCCCGCAACACGCCGGCGTCCTGGGCGATGCCCGGGTAGGCCATCACCCACAGCACGCAAGAGGAGGCCATGATGTTGAGCGCCGTGGCCAATCCCCCGAACAGCGCGATGTGAGCCCCCGCGGCGCGGACGCCGAGGAAGTGCAGCCGGCTGACCGCGGAGGCGGTGAAGATGCCGAGCGCGACCGCCGACCCGAACTGGAGGAAGGCACAGATCAGGACCGCCGTCGGCCGCATCTGGAAGAAGGCCACGAGGGTCTGAGCCGGCTCCCAGGGCCCCGGGAAATGAGGCTGGCCGCCGAAGGTGGTGACGGGATAGAGGCCGGCGATGAACAGGACGGTGAAGATCGTCGCCACGAGTCCCAGAGGTGGGCTGGGATGTTTCCTGGGGGAAGGGACGGGGGGGTTCGCGAGAGAGGTGATTGTGTTCATGAATCGTTTTTATCATGAACGATTATGTAGATCAATAGTATGGGCTCTGATACCATCCGTGGCATGGCCGATCGATCCAGCAGCGACACGAAGAGGCGGTCTCCCGGGGGCCGGGGCCTTTCCTCGGCCGCTTGGCTGCTGTCGCAGGTGGGCGCGCACGCGGCAGCCCGGTTCGCCGAGCGCCTGTCGGCGATCGACCTGACGCCGCCTTTGGCGGGCATCCTCCGGGTGATCGCGCTGTCAGGCGGTCTCAGCCAGCGGGAGCTCGCCAGCCGCCTGGATATCCCTCCCAGCCGGCTCGTCTCCTTCATGGACGAGCTCGAACGGCGCGGCCTCGTGGAGCGGCGGAACAATCTGGAGGACCGGCGGACCTACGCGCTCCATCTGACGGAGCCGGGGAGGAAGGTGCTCGAAGCGATCGGGCGCGTTGCCCGCGATCATGAGGACGCGCTGTGCGCGGCGCTCACCGGCGAGGAGCGCGAGACCCTCGCCTCGTTGCTCCGGCGCATCGCCGACCAGCAGGGGCTGACGGCCGGCGTGCACCCCGATTTCCAGCGTCCCGGGCGCACTCCCGCCGGCTCTTGAGCGGAGGCGTTGGTCGCCGGGGTCCTACCCGAAGATGAGCTGGTTCCGGATCTCCCCGAAGATGTTCCCCGCGATCAGGTTGTGGGTCCGGCTGGCCCCCGTCATCGCGAAGACCTCGCCGTCGAGGTAATCGTGCCGCGTCTCCGATTGGCGCTCGAACGCCAAATATTCCTGAATCGTGAGTCGCTGCTGGGGGTCGGTGGCCATGGAACGACTGTAACACGCGCCATAGCCCAGACTAAACCGGCTCGGTCGGAGCCGGCGGCTGCCGCCGCCATCGCCGATGCATCCACACCCACTGCTCGGGCCGGTGGCGGATCTGCTCCTCGATCTTCGCGGTCATCAGCGCGGTCGCTTCCCGGGGATCGTCGGGCAGGTCGAGCGGCGGCTGGAAGGTCACCAGGTGCCGGCCGCCGGCGAGGCGCTCGATGAAGACGGGGATCACCGCGGCGCGCTGCTTGAGGGCGATCTTGGCCGCGCCGACCGGGGTGAACGCCGGGTGGCCGAAGAAAGGGACCCAGACGCCGTCCACCTTGGTGTCCTGATCGATCAGCAGCCCGAGCGCGCCGCCCTTGCGCAGCGTCATCAGGAGCTGGCGGGCCGCCCCTTCGCTGCCGCGGGCGATCGTGGGAGTGCCGTAGCGGTCGCGCAGGCCGGCGAGCATCCGCTGCTGCCGGGGCTCGTCGAGCGGCCGCGCCACGACGGCCATGCCCACGCCGCGGCAGTTGACGGCGGCGCCCAGGAGCTCCCAGTTGCCGCAGTGGCCGGTGAAGAGGACGAGCGGGCGCTCCTCGCGCCGGACCTTCTCGATCTCCTCCCAGCCGCGGATCTCGACGACCGAGCGGACGAACGCGCAGTCGCGATGGAAGAGGTGAAGGCACTCGCCGAGAACCTCGCCGAGATGGCGGAAGCAGTCGCGGGCCAGCCGGCGGCGCTCCGTCTCGGACGTTTCAGGGAAGGCGAGGGCGAGGTGATCGAGGGCGCGGCGGCGGTCGCGGCGGGAGAGGAGCCAGCCGAGCGAGCCGATCGCCCGGCCCACCCGCTGCGAGGCGCGCCACGGCAGGCGGCCCAGCGTCGAGGTGAGAAGCCACAGGCCGGCGTTGAGCAGGGCCGGCTCGAGACGGGCCTTCAGACGGCTCTTCTTGCGGCGCGGCATGCGAGGCGCCGTGTCACCAGTCGACGAGCAGATGGGCGACGAGCTGCTGCCAGTGCCCGCGGGCGTGGAGCACCAGCTCGCACATCTCCCGCGCGGCTCCCCGGCCGCCGGCCGCCGAGACCACCCGGTGGACCCGCTGCCGGACCTCAGCGGCGGCGTCCGCCGGAGCGAAGGAGAGGCCGCAGCGGCGGATCACCGGCAGGTCCAGGAGGTCGTCCCCCATGTAGGCCACCCGCTCGGCCGCCGCGCCGTGCTCGGAGAGGAAGGCGGTGAAGGCGGTGTCCTTGTCGTGATGGTTCTGGATCAGGGCGTCGAAACCGACCTCGCGGGCCCGCGCTTCCAGGGCGGCGTTGCCGCGTCCGGAGAGGATGCCGATCTTCAGCCCCGCCTCCTTGGCGAGCTTGAAGCCCACGCCGTCGCGGACGTTGAAGACCTTCCACTGCTCGCCGTCCGGGCCGTAGACCAGGGAGCCGTCGGTCAGGCAGCCGTCGACGTCGAACAGCAGCCAGTCGAGCTCCCGCGCCCGGCGGGCCAGATCATCATCAGCAATCTTCATAGCTTAGAAGAGCTCCAGGCCCCAGAGGTCGTGGATGTGGACCACCCCTTCGAGCCGGCTCGCCGCGTCGCAGACGAAGAGGGAGGTGATGCGGTGGTCCTCCATGATCTTGAGGGCCGCGGCGGCCAGCTCGTCGCCGGAGATGGTGCGGGGATTGGGGGTCAGGCGCTCGCCGGCGGTATGGCTGAGGATGGTGCCGTCGTCCGTCTGCAGGAGGCGGCGGAGGTCGCCGTCCGAGATGCAGCCGGCGAGGCGCCCGTCGGTGTCCACCACGGCGGTGATGCCGAGCCCCTTCTTCGACATCTCGTAGATGGCCTCGCGCATCGGCGTGTCCACGAAGACCCTGGGGAGGGCGTCGCCGGCGTGCATGAGCTGGTCGACCTTGAGCAGGCGCTTGCCGAGCTGGCCGGCCGGATGGAGGCGGGCGAAGTCCTCGCGGGTGAAGCCGCGCGCCTCGAGGACCGCCATGGCGAGCGCGTCGCCCATGGCGAGCGTCGCCGTGGTGGAGGCCGTCGGGGCGAGGCCCAGCGGGCAGGCCTCGCGGTCGATCAGCACCGGCACGTGGAGGTCCGCCAGGCGGGCGAGCGGCGAGGCGGCGTTGGCGGTCATCACCACCAGCGGCACGCCGAGGCGCTTCAGGGTCTCGACCAGGCGGAGCAGCTCCTCGGTGGTGCCGGAGTAGGAGGCGGCCAGCACCACGTCGCCGGGCACGATCATCCCGAGATCCCCGTGCACGGCTTCGGCCGGGTGGAGAAACAGCGCGGGCGTGCCGGTGGAGGAGAGGGTGGCGGCCACCTTCTTCATGATCAGGCCGCTCTTGCCCATGCCCGTGCAGACCACGCGGCCGGCGCAGGCGCGCAGCAGATCGACCGCGCGGTCGAAGTGCTCGTCGAGCTGGCCGATGAGCCCGCGGATCGCCACGGCCTCGGTCTCCAGGACCTCCGCGGCGACTTGGCGGGGGGCCCTCACGCCACCGCCCTCCGCACCTCGATCAGCGATCTCAGCAGCCGCTCCGCCCTTTCGGGATCGAGCTGCACGGCGCTGTCGGAGCGGGCGTGCTCCGGGTCCGGATGGACCTCCAGAAAGACGCCGTCGGCGCCGGCCGCCACCGCCGCGCGGGCCAGCGGCTCGGCGTAGCGCCTCGAGCCCCCGCTCTCGGCGCCGCCGCCGGGGAGCTGGAGGGAGTGGGTGACGTCGTAGATCACCGGGATACCCTCCTCGTGCAGCATGGCGAAGCTCCGCATGTCGACCACCAGGTTGTGGTAGCCGAAGGAGACGCCGCGCTCGGTGACGGTGACTCCGCCATCGCCGCTCTGGCGGGCCTTCTCCACGACGCGCAGCATGTCGTCCGGCGCCATGAACTGCCCCTTCTTGACGTTCACCGCCCGGCCGGTGCGCGCGGCGGCCACCACGAGATCGGTCTGCCGGCAGAGGAAGGCGGGGATCTGCAGCACGTCGCAGACCTCGGCCGCGGCCGCGCACTGGAAAGGCTCGTGGACGTCGGTGATCACCGGCAGCCCCGTCTCCTGCTTGACCAGCCGCAGGACGCGCAGCCCTTCCTCGAGCCCGGGGCCACGGAAGCTCCCGAGCGAGCTGCGGTTCGCCTTGTCGAAGGAGGACTTGAAGACCAGCGGCAGCCCCAGGCGCTCGGCCATGGCGGCCAAGGCGTGGGCCATCTCGATCGCCAGGTCCTCACTCTCGATCACGCACGGGCCGGCGATGACGGGCAGAGAGCCACCGCCGCCGATCACCACGCCCGGAGCCAGCTCTACGGACTCGACCGCCTTCGATGGAGCCGCCGCCATCAACCCTGGACCTGGATCTCGGAGGGGACCTCCGGCGGATGGTCCTTCACCGTCACGGCCGGACCTTCGGAGACGACCCTGGGCGCCGCCGTGGTCTTCGCCGTCTCGCCCTGCGTCCGCCGCTGCTTCTCGGCGAGGGCCGCCCCGATATAGGAGACGAAGAGCGGGTGCGGCTCGGTGGGCTTCGACTTGTATTCGGGGTGAAACTGGCAGCCGAGGAACCACGGGTGATCCGGCGCCTCCACCATCTCCACGAACTTGCCGTCGGGGGAGAGGCCGGAGATCACCAGGCCGTGCTCGGTCAGCGTCTGCAGGTACTTCTGATTCACCTCGTAGCGATGGCGGTGGCGCTCGCTGATCTCGGGGGCGCCGTAGATCCGGCGGGCGAGCGTCCCCTCCTTGAGGCGGCAGGGATAGGCGCCGAGGCGCATGGTGCCGCCCAGCTCCTCGACGCCCAGCAGGTCGCGCAGCTTGTAGATCACGGCGTGCTCGGTGTCGGGGTCGAACTCGGAGGAGGTGGCGTCGCGGATGCCGCAGACGTTCCGCGCGTACTCGATGGTCATGCACTGCATGCCGAGGCAGATGCCGAAGAACGGCACCTTGTGCTCGCGGGCGTAGCGGATGGCGCGGATTTTCCCCTCGGTGCCGCGCTGGCCGAAGCCGATCGGCACCAGCAGCGAGTCGACCTCGAACAGCTCGTGCGGCCAGCTCCCCCCCTCCATCTCCTCGGCGTCGATGTACACCAGCTCCACCTTGGCATCGTTGGCGATGCCGCCGTGGATCAGCGCCTCGTTCAGGCTCTTGTAGGCGTCGGGGAACTCCACGTACTTGCCGACGATGCCCACCCGCACCTTGTGGTGGGGGTTCTTGACCCGCGCCACCAGGCTCTCCCAGCGGGTGAGGTCGCGGTCGTAGTGGGGCAGGTTGAGCAGCTCGAGGACGACGTCGTCCAGCCCCTCGCGGGAGAACATCAGGGGGACCTCGTAGATCGTCGAGACGTCGCGGGCGGCGATCACCTGCCGCGGATCGACGTTGCAGAACAGCGCGATCTTCTTCTTCATCTCCTCGGGCAGGGCGCGGTCCACCCGGCAGAGCACGATGTCCGCCGAGATGCCGATCTCGCGCAGCTCGCGCACCGAGTGCTGGGTCGGCTTGGTCTTCAGCTCCTCGGCGGCGGCGATGTAGGGCACCAGAGTCAGGTGGATGTTGACCGCGTTGCCGCGGCCCAGCTCCTGGCGGAACTGGCGGATCGCCTCCAGGAAGGGGAGCGACTCGATGTCGCCCACCGTGCCGCCGATCTCGACGATCACCACGTCGTTCTCGTCGGCCACGCGGCGCAGGGCCTCCTTGATCTCGTCGGTGATGTGGGGGATCACCTGCACGGTCTTGCCGAGGTAATCCCCCCGCCGCTCCTTGTCGATCACCGAGGAGTAGATCTTCCCCGTGGTGTAGTTGTGCCGCTTGGTAGCGAGGTTGTGGGTGAAGCGCTCGTAATGGCCGAGGTCGAGATCGGTCTCGGCGCCGTCGTCGGTCACGAACACCTCGCCGTGCTGGTAGGGAGACATGGTGCCGGGATCGACGTTGATGTAGGGATCGAACTTCATCAGGGTCACCGAGAAGCCGCGCGCCTCCAGGATGGCTCCGACGGAAGCGGCGGCCACTCCCTTGCCGAGGGAGGAAACGACTCCGCCGGTGATGAAGATGTACTTGGTCGCCATGGGTCTAGTCTCCTTGCTCCGTCAGATTCGCCCGGTCAATATCTGTTCCACCCGCGCCAGGTCCTCCGCCGTGTCCACCCCGAACGATCCTCTCCCGACGACCAGCACCCGGATGGGAATGCCGTTCTCCAGCGCCCGGAGCTGCTCGAGCGACTCGGCGCGCTCGAGCGGCGCCGGCGGCAGCCCGGCAAGCCGCAGCAGGGCCTCCCGCTGGTAGCCGTAGATCCCCAGGTGCTTGAGCGGCGGGGCTTCCCCCACCTGCCGGGTCGCCTCCCGGACAAACGGGATCGGCGCGCGGCTGAAGTAGAGCGCCGCGCCGTCGCGGGCGAGCACCACCTTGACGGCGTTCGGATTGTCCATCTCGTCGGGCGAGGCCGGCGTCGCCAGCGTCACCACCGGGTCCTCCGGGTGCGCCGCCAGGTGCGCCGCCAGCCGCGAGATCTCCTCGGGATCGATCAGCGGCTCGTCCCCCTGGATATTGATCACGCCGGCCACCGCCGCGGTGTCCCAGCGGCGGGCGGCCCAGGCTATGCGGTCGGTGCCGCTCGCGCAATCGGCGGGGGTCATCTCCCACTCGCCGCCGAAGGCTTCCACGGCGCGCGCGATCCGCTCGTCGTCCGTCAGCACCACCACGCGGGAGAGTCCGCGGGCTCGCGCCACCCGGGTGTAGACGTGCTCGATCATCGGCCTTCCGGCGATCGGGAGCAGCGGCTTGCCGGGGAGTCGGGTCGACCCGTAACGGGCCGGAATGGCGCCCACGATACCCGCGCCTCCAGTGGCGGCGGACAGGATAAGGGACGCGACGGGGTGCACGACCTAATCTAAAGCGTTCGGTGGGGGGGTGTCAAACCCTCCCCTCCTCTCATTCGTATACAGTTTCGCCGTGCCTCCCGTTTTCCGTTCCCCTTCTTCGAATGGCCGCCCTCTCCGCGTCTGCCTCGTCGCCGTCGGGATCGTCCTCGCCCTGGCGCTCGCCACCCGCGCGCTCCACGGATGGCGGGCGGCCTCGCTGCCGACCGGCAACGCGGAGTGGATCTGGAAACCGGTCGATCGCACCGATCACCGTCCCACCGCCTTCTACGCCGTCCGCGACTTCGACCTCGAATCTCCGCCATTCCGCGCGCGGCTGCTGATCGCGGCGGACGAGGAGTACGTCCTCACCCTCAACGGCAAGCGGATCGGCGCCGGCGCCTTCGTGCCGGACGCGCCGCTCGACGTCTACGAGGTCGGGCCGCTGCTGCTGCCGGGGGGCAACCGGTTGCTGGTCGAGCTGCGCAGCGGGCGCGGCACCGGCGGCCTCCTCGCCAGCCTCCGCGACGAGGCGAGCGGCCGGCAGATCGTGGGGACCGACGGGAGCTGGCGGATCTTCCCGGACCACGAT
Organism: Thermoanaerobaculia bacterium; assembly: GCA_036402955.1. GTDB lineage: Bacteria > Acidobacteriota > Thermoanaerobaculia > Multivoradales > UBA5704 > DATARR01. Next base: position 6,343 of record DASWRX010000290.1, on the reverse strand, counting down.
CTCGGCCTGGTCCGCGGCTGGCTCCCGATCGGCTCCGGAGAGCCGGCGCTCCGCTGGGGACTGCCGCCGGTGGGCCGCTGGGGCACGCCGAAGGCGGGCCATCCCCGGCCGCTCCTCCCGGACGAGACCGGCCCGCCGATCCCCGCCGCCTCCATGCTCCCGTTCGCGCTTCCCGCCGGCATGACCGGCGCGACCGGCATGACCGAGACCGCCGGCCAGCCCGTCCTCTACGACTGGGGGCGGCCGGTCGAGGGCTTCCTCACGCTCGACGTGCCACCGGCGAAGGAGCTGGGGATGGGCCTGCTGTTCGCCGGCGACGCGCCGCCCGATCCCCTGAAGGAACGGCCCACGGCCGCCGTGCTGATCCAGCCGGGCCGGCACGACTGGACGGACGCGCTGCCGCGCCGCTTCCGCTACGCCCTCCTGGTGGGGTTGGAGAGGCCCGCCGCGGCGGCGATCCTGCCGGTGTCTGCGGGGTTGGCGGGATCGGCCGGATCGGTACGCCGGGAACCGGCGGTCAGGGACGAGGTGTTCGGGATCCAGGGGCCGCCGCTACGAACGCCGGTGGAGGACGAAGTCTGGAGCGAACTCCAGCGCCTCCCGGGCGTCGCTGGGCGGAAAAAACTCTAGCGCGCGCCTGGCCTCGGCCGCGTACTCCTCGGCCATGGCGGTGACCTCCTCGATCGTCCCCTCGGCGCGGACCAGATCGAGGATCTCCTGCGGCGAGACGCGGCCGAAGCCGCGGTCCTCCAGCACCCACTCCACCTGGCGGCGCTGGGCGAGCTGGACGCGGGGCAGGAGCAGGATCAGCGGCAGCGTCAGCTTCCCCTCCTTGAGGTCCGAGAGCACGGGCTTGCCGATCTCGCTCTCGCGGGCCGTGAAGTCGAGCAGATCGTCGACGAGCTGGAAGCAGATGCCGAGCGAGCGGCCGTAGCGCGCCAGCACCTGGCCGGCCTCGGGGCGCTGCGGCGGGATCAGGCTGGGCAGCGACGCGGCGGCCGAGAACAGGTGGGCCGTCTTGCGCTCGATGATCTCGAAGTACTCCTCGACCGCCAGGTCGGGGGCCCCCAGCCGCTGGAGGGCGAGCAGCTCCCCCTCCGTCATCTTGAGCGTCGCGTTGCAGAGGCGCTGGATCACCTCGACCTGGCCGTGCGAGAGGGCCATCTGCATGGCCTTGGTGTAGATCCAGTCCCCCAGCAGCACCGTCAGGTTGTTCCCCCACAGGTGGTTGAGGGTGGTCTGGCCGCGGCGCAGCGAAGCGTGATCGATGACGTCGTCGTGGATCAGCGTCGCCGTGTGAATGAACTCCACCACCGCGGCGTAGGTGATCTCCTCCTCGCCGTCATGGCCGAGCAGGCGCGCGGCGAGCAGCAGCAGCGCCGGGCGCACCCGCTTGCCGCCCCCCTCGGCGATGTAGCGGCCGGCCTTCTCGATGAACGGGACGTCCGAGCCGAGATGGTGATGGAAGACCGCCTCCGTGGCGATCAGCTTGTCCGCCACCAGGTCGACGAAGCGGGAGGCCGAGACCGGGCTCGGCGCCGCGGGGGACCCCGCCGTCACGGCGGCGCCGGGGCTGCCGGCCGGAGAGTCCGCGAGCGGCTGGTTCGGCACCGGGTCGGTCCCTTTCGCGAGCGGGTTCAAAGGCCGTGGACCGGATCGAAGGGGACCACCTGCTCCAGGTGGCCGTCGCGGAAGCGGTAGACCCGGCCGCTCTCGAAATACCACCAGGAGGCTTCGAGGTAGGCCGGATACTGGACGTTGCGGATGCGGTCGGGCCGGCCCATCTCCTGATAGACCTTGCGCTGGTCCTCCGTGCGGATCGAGGCCAGGAATTGCCGGAAGTTGTCGAGGAACTGGCGGTTGTCGATCGTCACCGCCACCACCGCCGGGCTGCCGGCGTCGAGGCGGCGGGTGACGTCCTGGCGCGCCAGCTCCTCCACCTTCTCGCCGGTGCGGATGTGGACCGGCACCCCGGCCACCAGCTCGAAGTGGTTGAAATAGGAATCCCAGGGCCACTCGATCGTGTACTCGCCGTGGGCGTTGGTGGTGGCGCCCACCCGCCGCACGTCCGGATCGGCGGTGCGGTGGAGCTGGCGCATGCTGAAGTAGGTCCGGGAGACCTCCAGGACCACGCGCAGGTCGGCGAGCGGCTGCCCCTGGGCGTCGACGACCACGCCGGTGACCTGCACGCGCTGGCCCTGGTCGTAGCGCGCCGCCTCGGCGGGCGCCAGGGCCCCGGCCAGGAGCGGCAGGAAGAGGAGCCCGGCCAGCGCCGGACGGGATGCCTTGGGTAGAAGAATTTTCACTGGGACCTGTAGTTGGTGAACGTGAGTGGGACGTCGAGGTCCATCGCCTTGAGCACGGCGATGACCGTCTGGAGATCGTCGCGGTTCTTGCCCGAGACGCGCACCGTGTCGCCCTGGATGGCGGCCTGCACCTTCAGCTTCCTGGCCTTGATCTCGGCCACCAGCTTCTTGCACGTCTCCTGGGGGATCCCCTGCTGGAGCGTGATCTTCTGGCGCGCCCGGCTGCCGCTCGCCGCCTCGATCTTGCCGTAGCGCAGCGACTTCAGGTGGACGCCCCGCTTGACCAGCTTCGACTGCAGCACGTCGAGCGCCTGCTGGAGCGAGAAGTCGTCCGCAGCCTCGAGGACGATCTCCTCGCCCTCCAGGCGCAGGTCGGCCGCCGCCTTCTTCAGGTCGTAGCGGTTGCCGATCTCCTTCTCCGCCTGCTGCACGGCGTTGCGGACCTCCTGGAGGTCGACGTTGGAGACGATGTCGAATGAGTTCTCAGCGGCCATGTCGTCAAGCCCACAAGCGAGAGCCGTCAGCCTTCCCGGCAGTCTTCCCGGCACTGGCGGCCATATTATATTGAAACCGCGGCCCGCTACTGGGTGCCGTCCACCCAGCGGATGCTGCCCGGCGGCGAGAACTGTCCCTGCCGGGAGAGGTCCTGGTAGCCGGTGATCTCGAAGCGGGTCAGGTTGCCCTCCCGGTCGTGGTAGGCGATGGCCACCACGCGATGGCTCGCCGGATCGACCGTCACCGTCGCGTCCGCCAGCTCGGCCACGTCCTTCCGCTTCGGCACCAGGGCGATCTCCACCCGGGCGTCCTGCACGGTCTTGGCGGTCGCCTGATACCGCGACTTCAGCTCGTCGATCCCCAGCAGCAGCAGGTCGAGACCGGGCTCGTTCTTGCGGTCCACCCGGTAGCGATGGCCGGTCTGGTCCCCCTCGTTCCAGGCGTGGACCGTGCCGCCGCAGAGCAGGAAGCTCTTGGGGAAGGGATTGGTGTAGTCCCACCGCATGCAGTCCGGCAGCGACAGGGCGAGACGCCCCGACTCCTTGTCCCCCGACGAGAACCCGGACGCGGTGAAGGTCTGGACGAACGCGGCGCCCGTCGGTCCGGCGTCCACCAGGCTCTGGCGCACGCTCTTCAGCGTCCCCCACGGATCCGCCTCCTGGGCGAGAGCCGGCAGGGCCACCAGGGCGAGGGCGGCGAACAGCAGGCGCGGTCGTCTCATGATCGTCATCGTCGGTCCTCCTTGCGCCGTAACAGGGACGGGTGGGGGAAGCTTCCCGCCCTGCGGGCGGGCCCTCACTCCCCCAACCCCCTCTCTCCCGGCCTCCCCCCCTTCCGCCGGGAGAGAGGGGGCTCAAGAAAGCTCTGGTTCTTCTTTTTCTTCTTCTTCAGACTAACCACTCCCTCTTCTCCCGGCGGCCGGGGGGGAGGCCGGGAGAAGAGGGGCGGGGTGATGAGGGTCCGCCGAAGGCGGGTGTTTTCAAGGCCCCTCAATGCCGGAAATGCCGCACCCCGGTCAACACCATCGCCATCCCGGCCTCGTCCGCCGCGGCCACGATCTCGCCGTCCTTCTTGCTGCCGCCCGGCTGGGCCACCGCCGTGATCCCCGCCTTCGCCAGCACGTCCAAGCCGTCGCGGAAGGGGAAGAAGGCGTCCGAGGCGGCGACGCAGCCGGCCACCGGCAGCTCCGCCTTCTCGACGGCGAGGCGGCAGGAATCCACGCGGCTCATCTGGCCGGCGCCGATCCCCACCGTCTGGTCCGCGTTGGCGACCACGATCGCGTTCGACTTCACGTAGCGCACCACCTTCCAGGCGAACTCGAGGCCCCGGCGCTCCTCCGGCGTCGGCTGGCGCTGCGTCGGGCAGGTCCAGACCGCGGGATCGTCCGGATAGGCGTCCGGCGGCTGCGCCAGGAACCCGCCGTCGATCGCCCGCAGCTCGACCGCGTCCGGCGCCGGCCGGAACAGGGGGCACTCGATCAGGCGAAGGTTCTTCTTGGCGCCGAAGCGGGCGCGCGCCTCCTCGTCGAAGCCGGGGGCGAGCAGCACCTCCACGAACAGGTCGGCCATCGCCGCGGCCAGCGCGCCGTCCGCCGGACGGTTGAGGGCGATCACCGAGCCGAAAGCCGACACCCGGTCGGTGGCGAAGGCGCGGGCGTAGGCCGCGGCCAGATCCGCGCCGCGGCCGATGCCGCACGGGTTGTTGTGCTTGACGATGACGACCGCCGCCTCCGCCGCCGGCTCGAACAGCCCGGCCATCCTCCGCGCCGCGTCCGCGTCCAGCAGGTTGTTCCACGAGAGCTCCTTCCCCTGGAGCACCTGGAAGCCGCCGAACACTCCGGGCCCCCCCTCGATCGAGTAGACCGCGCCGCCCTGGTGAGGGTTCTCGCCGTAGCGCAGCACCATCTCGCGGCGGAGCCCGAGGTCCTGCCGTTCCGGGAATCGCTCGCCGCCGCCGTCTTTCGTAGGGGCGGGGCTCGTCCCCGCCCTTTCCCCCTCCCGGGCGGGGACGAGCCCCGCCCCTACGTTTCCGGAGCCGGCCGCCTTCGCGCCCTGCCCGCCCAGCCACTCCGAGATCGCCGCGTCGTAGGCCGCCGTGTGGCGGAACGCCTTCAGCGCCAGCTCCCGGCGCAGCGGCTCGGGGATCACGCCGCGCCCGGCGGTCAGCGCCTCGACCACCCTCGGATAGTCCGCGGGATCGACCACCACGGCCACGCCGCCGAAGTTCTTGGCCGCCGCCCGCAGCATGGTGGGGCCGCCGACGTCGATCATCTCCACCGTGTCCGTGAACGAGGCGCCGCGGGCCACCGTCTCCTGGAATGGGTAGAGGTTCACCACCACGAGATCGATGCGATCGATCCCGTGCTCGGCCAGGGCGTCGAGATGGGCGGGCACGGCGCGGTTCGCCAGCACGCCGGCGTGGATGTGGGGATGGAGCGTCTTCACCCGGCCGTCGAGGATCTCGGGGAAGCCGGTGACGTCCGACACGGCGACGACCGGAATGCCCTTCTCCTGCAGGGACTTGAGCGTGCCGCCCGTCGACACGATCTCGATGCCGAGGCGGGTGAGACCGCGGGCCAGCTCGTCGAGGCCCGTCTTGTCGAACACGGAGACCAGGGCGCGGCGTGCGGGGAGCATGGGACTCTCCTTCATCTGAGTAGAAATCCGGCCGTCGGGGATCGGGGAAGTCAGGGCCGGGCGTGTCCGGCCCGCGGCAGGAGCATCAGGCGCGTCCCGCCGGCCGGCAGGTTGGCGCGGTCGTCGATGCCGCCCGCCGTGAGCCAAATATACCGCAGCGCCAGCGTGACGTCGGTCACCGCGTGGCTGAAGGCCACCGAGGCGACGCCGAACGCCGTCGAGCGGTCGTCGAAGCGGCCGATCCCGGTGGAGAAGTCGAGGCGCCGGTACTCGCGGCCGATCAGGGGATAGAGCTCGCGCCCGCGCTTCAGGGCGGCGTCGACCAGGGGAGCGATGCTCTTGCCGCGGTCGAGGCCGGGCTGCAAGCCATAGAAGATCAGCGGGAAGCGGGGTTCGGCCGTCTCGGCGTAGCGCAGGTAATCGACGAAATAGCGCGCCTCCTCGGGATCGTCCGCCGAGGCGGCGAGCGGATTGTTGGCGTCCGCCACGTAGTGGGAGACCACGCCGAGCCGGCGGACGATCTCCTCGAACGGCTTGTGGGCGCGGATCGCCGCGACGGCGGCGGCGACCTCGGCCTCCACCACGCGGTCGAGCTGGCCGGAGCCGTCGGGGTTCTTCATGTGGCGGGAGGCGTCGGTGTCCGAGAAGGGGGCGTTGACGCCCTCCTCGAAGGCGCGCTTGTGCTTCTGGATCTGGCGGGCGAGATCGGGCGGCGAGAGCCGGGCGGCCTCGCGGGCGATGACGACCTGCGTCGCGGGAGTCCAGGCCGCCGCCGGGCGCCCCGCCAGGAAGACCCCACCCAGGAGGGCGAGCAGCCCCGCGGCGAAACGGATGTACAATCTCTTGTGCATTTGCAGTCTATTCTAGACGGGAATGGGGCCGGGAGTCCGGGAGGGGAAGGAGAAC
>DASWRX010000289.1:0-34489 GCA_036402955.1 Thermoanaerobaculia bacterium | reverse complement strand
GCCGGCACGCGCATCATCTTCACCGACACCGAGACCTCCAACTGGACCAAGGACCCGGTGGCCAACGCCTTCTACTGGCACCGGTTCTTCTCGCACCAGCCGGACCTCAACTTCGACAACCCGCGGGTCTTGGAGGAGCTGTTCAAGGCGCTCGACTTCTGGATGGAGATGGGGGTGGACGGCCTGCGGCTCGACGCCATCCCCTATCTCTACGAGCGCGAGGGGACGAACAACGAGAACCTGCCGGAGACGCACGCCTTCCTGAAGACGCTGCGGGCCCACGTCGACGCGAAGTTTCCCCGCCGCCTGCTGCTCGCCGAGGCCAACCAGTGGCCGGAGGACTCGATCGCCTATTTCGGCGATCCGGCGGTGGGCGGCGACGAGTGCCACATGTCGTTCCATTTCCCGGTGATGCCGCGCCTGTTCATGGCGCTGCGCATGGAGGACCGGTTTCCGATCATCGACATCCTGCAGCAGACGCCGCCGATCCCGGAGACGGCGCAGTGGGCGATCTTCCTGCGCAATCACGACGAGCTGACGCTGGAGATGGTGACCGACGAGGAGCGGGACTACATGTACCGCGTCTACGCGGCGGACAAGGACCAACGGATCAACGTCGGCATCCGCCGGCGGCTGGCGCCGCTGCTGGGCAACGACCGGCGGCGCATCGAGCTGCTCAACGGCCTATTGTTCTCGCTGCCGGGGACGCCCGTCCTCTACTACGGCGACGAGATCGGCATGGGGGACAACTTCTATCTCGGCGACCGCAACGGCGTGCGCACGCCCATGCAGTGGAGCGCGGACAAGAACGCCGGCTTCTCGCGCGCCAATCCGCAGCGGCTCTACCTGCCGGTGATCGTCGATCCCGAGTACCACTACGAGGCGGTCAACGTCGAGGCGCAGCAGGCGAATCCCCATTCATTGCTCTGGTGGACGCGGCGGGTGATCGCTCTGCGCAAGCGCCATCCAGCGTTCAGCCGCGGCGCGATCGAGTTCATCCAGCCGGACAATCACCGGGTGCTCGCCTTCCTGCGGCGCACCGCGGAGGAGACACTGCTGGTGGTGGCGAACCTCTCACGTTTCTCGCAGTACGCCGAGCTGGACCTCGCGGCCCTGGCTGGGCTGACGCCGGTCGAGCTGTTCGGCCGCTCGCCGTTCCCGAAGATCGCCGCCGCGTCCTACGGGCTGACGCTCGGTCCGCATTCGTTCCTCTGGTTCTCGCTGGTGCACGACCCGGCGCAGTTCGGCCGCGTGCGGCAGTCGGCGAAGGCGGGCGTGGAGACCGGCGCGCCGGTCCCCGAGCTGGCGATCGAGGGGCCGTGGCGGAGCTGCCTGGAAGGCAAGGGGAAGCGCGACTTCGAGAGCCTGCTGCTGGACGTGCTGCCGTCGCGCCGTTGGTTCGCCGGCAAGGCGCGGACGTTGCGCGGCGTCGAGGTGCGGTCGACGATCCCGTTCGGTGTCAGCGGCGGCGGCGCCGCCGTGCTGGCGCTGCTGCGGGTGGATTACGCGGAGGCCGAATCCGAGTTTTATGCCCTGCCGCTCGCCTTCGCGCCGGCCGCGGACGCCGGGCGGCTGGAGCGGCTGCGGACGGACGGCCTGCCGATAGTGGCACGGCTGGAGTCCGACGTTCCGGAGGGGACGGGGCTGCTCTACGACGCGTTCGGCGATCCGGCCGTGGCGCGTGAGCTGCTGGCGGCGGTCGAGCGGGAAGAGCGCTTCCGCGGCGAGCGCGACGAGCTGGCCGCCACCGCCTCGCCGGCCTTCGCCGAGATCCGCGGCGTGGGGGACCTGGAGCCCGTGCCGCTGAAAGCGGAGCAGAGCAACACGTCGGTGCGCTTCGGCGACCGGCTGATCCTGAAGCTGTTCCGGAAGCTGGAGGCGGGCGTCAATCCCGACCTGGAGATCGGCCGGTTCCTGACCGAGCAGACCGACTTCCGCCACAGCCCGCGGGTCGCCGGCGCGCTGGAGATCCGCGACCGCCGCCACGAGCCGGTGACGCTCGGCATCCTGCAGGAGCTCATCGCCAACGAGGGGGACGCCTGGAGCTACACCCTGGACGCGCTCGGTCGCTTCTTCGGCCGCATCCACATGGGCTGGGGCCGTGGCGAGGACACGCCGGTGCCCGTGCCCGCCGAGCCCTTGGTCGAGCTGGCGGAGCGGGAGCTGAGCGCCGACGACTTCGAGCGCATCGGCACCTACGTGCCGACCGTGCGGCTGCTCGCCGAGCGCACGGCCGAGCTGCACGTCGCCCTCGCCGCGGGGAAGGGCAAGGACTTCGCGCCGGAGCCCTTCTCGGAGCTCTATCAACGGTCGCTGTATGATTCGATGCGCTCGCTCACCAAGAAGAACCTGCGGCTCCTCCGGCAGCGGCTGCCCGCGCTGCCCGAGGCGGTGCGGCCGGCGGCGGCATGGGCGCTCGCCGCCGAGGACCGGATCCTCGACCGCTTCCGGCGGCTGACGTCGCGCAAGCTGGCCGCCGAGCGCATCCGCACCCATGGGGATTACCATCTGGGCCAGGTGCTCTACACCGGCCGGGACTTCGTGATCCTCGACTTCGAGGGGGAGCCGTCGCGGTCGCTGTCCGAGCGGCGCCTCAAGCGGTCGCCGATGCGCGACGTCGGCGGCATGGTGCGCTCGTTCCAGTACGCGGCGTACGTGGCGCTGTTCGAAGAGGTATCTTCCGGGGTGGCGTCGCCGGACTCGGCGCTGGCGCTGGAGAGCTGGGCCCTGTACTGGGAGAGGTGGGTCTCCGCGACCTTCCTCCAGGCCTATCTGGACCGGGTGCGGGGGGCGGCGTTCCTGCCCCCCTCGCGCGAGGAGCTGGAGATCCTGCTCGACAGCTACCTGCTCGAGAAGGCGATCTACGAGCTGGGGTACGAGCTGAACCACCGTCCCGACTGGGTGCGGATCCCGCTGCGGGGCATCCGCCAGATCCTCGGGGACGCCGGTGCGGCGGGAACGGCGGAGACGACGGAGAGGAATGACGACGTTGGCGAATGAACGTGAAGACCTGCTCGAGCTGGCCGGGTCCTACGGGGTCCAGACCTCCTATCACGACGCGATGGGGAACTACGTCGAGGCGGGAGCGGAATCCCTGCTCGGCGTGCTGCGGGCCCTGCAGGCGCCCGTGGAGTCGCCCGGCGACGTGGCGGAGGCGCTGCGGGAGCGGCGCGAGGAGCTCCGGCGCCGCCTCGTCGAGCCGGTGGTGGTGGCATGGGATGGCCACGCGCCGTCGATCGAGCTACGCCCCGGAGACGCCCGCGGCTCGGTCGCCTACCATCTCGATCTCGAAGGGGGAGAGCGGCGGGCGCAGGTGACGGACCTCGACCGCCTGCCCGCTACCCCGCCGGCCGGCGGCTTGCCCTTCCCGGGCCGGCGGCTGGCGCTGCCGGAGCCGCTGCCGTCCGGCTATCACCGGCTGACGGTGGAGCTGGGCGGGCGGACGGCGGAGTCGCTGATCATCTCGGCTCCCACCCGCTGCTATGGCCGCGAAGCCGGCGGCGGCCGGCCGCTCTGGGGCGCCTTCCTGCCGCTCTACGCCCTGCGCACCTCCCGGAGCTGGGGAGCGGGCGATTTCTCGGACCTGGAGACCCTGGCCGAGTGGACCTCCGGCCTCGGCGGCGGCGTGGTGGGGACGCTTCCCGTGCTGGCCGCCTTTCTCGACGAGCCGTTCGAGCCCAGCCCCTACGCGCCCGCGTCGCGCCTGTTCTGGAACGAGCTCTACATCGATCCCCGCCGCCTGCCGGAGATCGAGGACTGCATCCCCGCCCGGCGGCTGATCGAGTCCCCCGACTTCCTGCGCGAGGTCGAGGCGCTGCGCGCCGCTCCCAGGGTCGACTACGCCCGGCTGATGGCGCTCAAGCGGCGGGTGCTGGAGGAGCTGGCCCTGCGCTTCTTCTCCCGGCCGGGGGGGCCGCGACAGGAAGAATTCGAGCGCTTCGTCGCCGGCAAGCCGGGCCTCGCGACCTACGCCGCCTTCCGCGCCGTGGGCGACCGCCGGGGCGAGCCCTGGCAGCTCTGGCCCGGGAGGCTGCGCGAGGGCACGCTCGCTCCCGCCGACTACGACGAGGAGGACCGGCGCTACTATCTCTGGACCCAGTGGGCCGCCGAGCAGCAGGTGAGCCAGTTGGCGAGGGAGGCGCGGCGCCGCGGCCCGGGTCTCTATCTCGACCTGCCGCTGGGCGTTCACGGCAGCTCCTACGACGTCTGGCGGGAGCGCGACCTCTTCGCCCTGGAGGCGTCGGCCGGCGCGCCGCCGGACACCTTCTTCACCAAGGGACAGAACTGGGGTTTCCCGCCGCTGCGGCCCGACCGCCTGCGCGAGCGCGGCTACGACCACCTGATCCAGTGCCTGCGCCATCACCTGGAGCACTCCGGCATCCTGCGCATCGATCACGTCATGCAGCTCCACCGATTGTTCTGGATTCCGGAGGGCATGGACGCTTCCGGCGGCGTCTATGTGAGCTATCCGGCCGAGGAGCTGTACGCGGTGCTCTCGGTCGAGAGCCACCGCAGCCAGACGATGATCGTCGGCGAGAACCTGGGGACGGTGCCGCCGGAGGTCTATGAGGCGATGGACCGCCACGACGTGCAGGGCATGTACGTGGTGCAGTACGAGCTCCAGCCCGGCGGCCAGGGGGTGCGCGAGCCCCCCGCGAAGTGCGTCGCCAGCCTCAACACCCACGACATGCCGACCTTCCAGGCCTTCTGGCAGGCGAAGGACGTGGACGATCTCCAGAGCCTCGGCTTCTTCACCGCCGAGCAGGCGAGAGAGGAGCGCGAGCGGCGCGGGCAGATCCGCCGCGGCATGGAGGCGGCGCTGCCGCCGGAGGAGCGGGGACGCGGCGCGGCGACTCAAGGGACGGTCCTGCGCGGGTTGCTGGACTACCTGGCGGCGAGCCCGGCGCGCATGGTGCTGGTGAACCTGGAGGACCTGTGGCAGGAGAGCGAGCCGCAGAACGTGCCGGGGACCAGCGCCGAGAGGCCCAACTGGCGACGGAAAGCAAGGTTTTCGTTCGAGGAGTTCTCGACGCGGGCCGACGTGGTGGAGCCGCTCAAGAGGATCGATGAATTGCGGAAGCGGAGGGGGTGAGCATGCCGAGCCCGATCACCGATCAGGATCTCTATCTCTTCAACGAAGGCACCCATTTCCGGCTCTACGAGAAGCTGGGCGCCCACGCCGGCGACGATGGCGGCCGCGAGGGCACCTGGTTCGCCGTCTGGGCGCCGAACGCGGAAGCGGTCTCGGTGATCGGCGAATTCAACCGCTGGGACAAGCGGGCGACCCCGATGGCCCAGCGCAAGACCTCCGGCGTCTGGGAGGTCTTCGTGCCGGACGTGGCGCCGGGGGAGACCTACAAGTACCACGTCGTCTCCCGCTACCGCGGCTACCGCGCCGACAAGGCCGATCCCTTCGCCTTCTACGCCGAGACGCCGCCGCAGCGCGCCTCGGTGGTCTGGGACCTCGACTACGACTGGTGGGACGCCGACTGGATGCTGGCCCGCAGGGAGAAGCAGTCGACCGCCGCGCCGATCTCCATCTACGAAGTGCATCTCGGCTCGTGGCGCCGGGTGCCCGAGGAGGGGGACCGTTTCCTCACCTACCGCGAGCTGGCGCCGCTCCTCGCCGGGCACGTCAAGCGCATGGGCTTCACCCACGTCGAGATGCTGCCCGTAATGGAGCACCCGTTCTACGGCTCGTGGGGCTACCAGTCGCTCGGCTACTTCGCGCCCACCAGCCGCTACGGCACGCCGCAGGACCTGATGTACCTGATCGATTACCTGCACCAGCAGGGGATCGGCGTCATCCTCGACTGGGTCCCCTCGCACTTTCCCGGCGACGAGCACGGCCTCGCCTTCTTCGACGGCACCCACCTCTACGAGCACGCCGATCCGCGCAAGGGGTATCACCCCGACTGGTCGAGCTACATCTTCAACTACGGCCGCAACGAGGTGCGGAGCTTCCTGATCAGCAGCGCCCTCTTCTGGCTGGAGACATACCACGCCGACGGCCTGCGGGTGGACGCCGTCGCCTCCATGCTCTACCTCGACTACTCGCGCAAGGCCGGGGAGTGGATACCCAACGAGCACGGCGGCCGGGAGAACCTGGAGGCCATCAGCCTGCTGCGCGCCATGAACGAGGAGATCCACGCGAGCTTCCCCGACGTCCAGACCCTCGCCGAGGAATCGACCGCCTGGCCGCTGGTCTCGCGGCCGATCTACGTCGGCGGCCTCGGCTTCGGCTACAAGTGGGACATGGGCTGGATGCACGACACCCTGGACTACCTGGCGAACGATCCCATCCACCGCAAATACAACCACAACAAGCTCACCTTCCGGTCGGTCTACGCCTTCACCGAGAACTTCGTGCTGCCGATCTCGCACGACGAGGTGGTGCACGGCAAGGGCTCGCTGATCGACAAGATGCCGGGCGACACCTGGCAGAAGCTCGCCAACGTGCGGCTGCTGTTCGGCGACATGTACGCGCAGCCGGGCAAGAAGCTCCTCTTCATGGGGGCGGAGCTCGCTCAGGGGCGCGAGTGGAACCACGACGCGAGCCTCGAGTGGCACCTGCTCGACGATCCGGGCCACGCCGGCGTCGCCCGCTGGCTGGCGGATCTCAACCGCCTGTATCGCGACGAGCCCGCCCTGCACGAGCTCGACTGCGATCCGGCGGGCTTCGAGTGGATCGACGGCGCGGATTCGGAGAACAGCGTCATCGCCTTCCTGCGGTGGGGCAAGGTCAGCCTCGAGCCGATCGCGGTGGTCTTCAACTTCACGCCGGTCCCGCGCGACAACTACCGCATCGGCGTCCCCGGCCGCGGCTACTGGAAAGAGCTGCTCAACAGCGACGCCGCCGAGTACGGCGGCAGCGGCCGCGGCAACTTCGGCGGCGTGGAGGCGGCGCCGATCCCCGTGCACGGGAAGTCGCACTCGCTCACGCTCACCCTGCCGCCGCTCGGCGTGCTGTTCCTGAAACAGGAGAAGCCGGCCGGCAAGACCGACGAGGAGCCGGAAGCGGCGGACGTGGCGGAGAGCGGGGAGGATCTGGGCGGGGAGCTTCGAATAGGGTTCGAGCGCGGCATGCGACGCAGCCGAGGGCCACGGCGGGCAGCTCTCACCGCGCTCTGCGCGCTGGCCTCCGGCGGCGCCGCGCTGACGCCTCCGGCTCCGGTGCCCCTCTCCGCCGGCACGGCGCTGGAGCGCTCCTTCGCCGCTGGCGAGTCCCAGGTTTTCGATGCCGGGCTCGCCGCCGGCCGGCCGTACCGGTTGACCGTCGAGCAGCGGGGAATCCACCTGACCACCGAGGTGCACGGGCCGGACGGCCGGAGCCTTGCCGCCGTCGATTCCCCTCTGGACCGCTGGGGAACCGAGACCGTCCTCCTCCACCCGGCCATTGCGGGCGCCTACCGGATCGAGGTGCGGTCCGAGACCCAGGGCGTCGGGCCCGGGCGTTGTGAGATCCGCCTGGACGAGGTCCCCGAGTCGGCGCCGGCCGAACGGGAACGGATCGCAGCCCTGGCCGCGATGACCGCGATGACGCGGGCGGGCGCGATCCTGCGCCGCGAGCCCACGGGCAGCCTCGAGAAGGTCCTGGCGGCCTTCCAGGAAGCGCGCGGCCACTTCCACGCCGCCGGCGACCGGCCGGGCGAGGCCGAGGCGGTCGCCGCCCTCGCCGCCGTCACCCACCGTCTGGGCCGGCAGAGCCAGGCCGTCGAGCTCTATCGCGAGGCGGTCTCGCGCTGGCGGGAGCTGGACCGGCCCGAGCGCGAGATGCAGGCCTGGAACGATCTCGGGCTCACCCTCTGGGAGATGAGCGAGCTTCCCGCCGCCGACGAGGCGCTCGCCCGCGGCCTCGATCTCGCGCGCCGCCTCGAGCTGGCCTATCCCATGGCCGATCTGCGCAACAACCAGTGTCTGGTTCTCCACGCTCGCGGAAGCGTCCAGCCGGCGCTCGCCTGCTACCGGGAGGCCCTGGCGCTCTACCATCAGCTCGGCGAGACCAGGGACGAGGGCACGGCGCTCAACAACCTCGGCTTCGCCTCTTTCAGCCTCGGCGAGCCCCAGCCGGCCGAGGAGAGCTACCGGCAGGCGCTGGCGATCCGCCGGGCCATCGGCGACCGGGCCGGGGAGGCCCAGACGCTCAACAACCTCGCCGTCCTCTACCGCAGCCTGGGGGAGATCGACGAGGCGCTCGCGGCCTACGGCGAGGCCCGGGAGATCCTCGCCACCCTGGACGACCGCCGGCAGGAGGCCGCCACCCTGAACAACCTGGGAGTCGCCTACAGCACCCTCGGCGAAGCGGAGCGGGCCCGCCTCTACCTGACCCGGGCCCTGGCGCTCCGCCGGGCCGTCGAGGACCGGCGGGGCGAGATCGTGACCCTCAACAATCTCGGCTGGCTGGAGCGCACGAGCGGGGCGGCCGGGAAGGCGGTCGCCCTCCACGGCCAGGCCCTCGCGGTCGCCCTCGCGACCCACGACGCGCGCAACGAGGGGATCAGCCGTGGCTACCTCGGAGAGGCTCAAGGCGCGGCGGGCCACGGCGCCGAGGCGCTCGCCGAGCTCGACCGGGCGCTCGCTCTGCAGCGCCAGAGCGGGGACCGCTCCAGCGAGGCGCTCACCCTGCGGCGGAAGGGAGAGCTCCTGGCCGCCGGCGGCCAGGCTGCGGCAGCCTTGCCGCTCTTCGAGCAGGCCCTCCTCGCCTCGCGCGCCGTGGGCGACCGCGTCAACGAGGCCGTGACCCTCGCCGCGCGGGCCCGCGCCCTGCGGGACCAGGGAGAGCTCGACCGCGCGGCGAGCGACGCCGAAGCCGCCATCGCGGCCCTCGAAGCGCTCCGTACCCGGCTGGGCAACCCCGAGCTCCGCGCCGCCTTCCTGGGCTCCCGTAGCGACGTCTACGAGCTGCGCGTCGACCTCCTGATGCGCCTCGCCGCCGCTCGCCCCGGCCAGGGCTTCGACCGTGCCGCCTTCGAAGCCAGCGAGAACGCCCGCGCCCGCTCGCTCCTCGACGTGCTGCGCGAGAGCGGCGCCGCGATCCGGACCGGCGTCGATCCGGCGCTCGCGGCGCGGCAGCGCGACCTCGAACGCCGCCTCGCCCTCAAGGAGGACCGGCTCCAGACCCTTCTCGGCCGCGGCAAGGGAGAGCCGGCCGAGAGCGAGACCCTGGAGATCGAGAGCGAGCGGATCCGGGCCGAGCTGGACAACCTCGACGCCGAGATCCGGCGGAAGAACCCGCGCTACGCCGATCTCACCCATCCCGGAGCCGCGAGCATGGGCGAGATCCAGGCGCTTCTCGACCCCGGCACGCTCCTCCTCGAATACTCCCTGGGGCGCGAGCGTGGCTATCTCTGGGCGGTCGACGCGACCGGCCTGCGTTCCTTCGTCCTTCCCGGACGGGAGGAGATCGAGCGCGCCGCCCGCGCCTTCCAGCAGGCCGTCAGCACGCCGGGCGGCGGCGAGGGCCGGTCGCGGATCGGGCGGACGCTCAGCCGGATGCTCCTCGGCCCCGTGGCCGGCGATCTCAGCGGTCTCGGCGGTCTCGGCGGTCTCGGCGGTCTCGGCGAGCGCCGCCTGGCGATCGTTCCCGACGGGGCCCTGGACTACATCCCCTTCGACGCCCTTCCCGAGCCCGGGCGGACGGCCCCTCTCCTGGCGCGGCACGAGGTGGTCGAGCTGCCGTCGGCGTCCGTCCTCGCGGCCGAGCGGCGGGAGCTCGCCCACCGGCCGCCGGCCCGCGAGCTGGCCATCGTGCTCGCCGATCCGGTCTTCCGGCCGGACGATCCGCGCGTCGCCAGGAGCCGGCGGAAGATCCCCGCCGCGACGGCCAGCGGTCCGCGGGGTGGCGGCTCGGCGCCGATCCTTCTGAGCCGCCTGCGCTTCTCCCGCCAGGAGGCCCTGGGGATCGCCGCCCTGGCTCCGCCGGGCGCGGTCACCACCGAGCTCGACTTCGCGGCCGGCCGCGACCTCGTCCTCTCCGGACGTCTGCGCGACTTCCGATATATTCACTTCGCCACCCACGGCATCTTCGACGCCGAGCGGCCGGAGCTCTCGGGCCTGGCCCTCTCCCGCGTCGGGCCGGACGGCGAGGCGAGAGAAGGATTCCTGGGGCTGCGCGACGTCTACGATCTCGACCTGGGAGCCGACCTCGTGGTGCTCTCCGGCTGCCAGACGGCCCTCGGCAGGGAGATCCGCGGCGAAGGGCTCCTCGGGCTCACCCGCGGCTTCCTCTACGCGGGAGCGCCGCGGGTGGTCGCGAGCCTGTGGTGGATCGACGATCGGGCGACGGCCGCGCTCATGGCCTCGTTCTACCGTGGAATGTGGCGCGAAGGCCTGCGGCCCGCCGCGGCGCTCCGCAAGGCCCGCCTCTCGCTGGCGGGCACGCATCGCTTCCGTGATCCCTCCTATTGGGGAGCCTTCGTTCTCCAGGGGGATTGGCAGTGAGCCTTTCGATTCAACCTGGGAGGAACAGATCATGCCCTACGACGACTTCACCAAGCGGACGTGGAAGGTCAAGCTCTCGACCACGCAATGCCAGGCCGAAGAGATCATCCGCATCGACGGTCCCGAAAACGAGGTGACCGTCCAGTGTGGCAAGAACCACCCCTACGGGCCGGCAATCTACGTTCCCCAGGAGGATGCGAAAGGGGAGAGGATCGAGAGGAAGGACGAGTACACGATCACCATCATCGCCAGGGAGCCCAAGTACGAGATCGAGGCCACTTTCATGGGCGTGATCGGGGGCTCCTGGACCGCCGAAGACAACACCGGCGGGGCCGGCGGCGGCTAGTGCCGCGTCCATCTGAAAATCCGGACAGGCGGCTCCGCCCTCCGGACGGCTGTGCCGGCCGCCTGCAAATGCGGCACGGCTGACCGGACGGGAAACAGCGCCACCTGGTCGTGCGGTTGCGCCCACTCGAATTTTCTCAGCGCCCTCGGGAATTGCGTCACCGCCCTCCGCCCGTGCGTCACGGCCCTCCAATTTTGCGATACGCGGCAGGCGAGGGGCGTGACGCGATTCCCGAGGGCCGTGACGCACGGCCAGAGGGCTGCATCACGGAGCTGGAGGGGCGTGCCGCAATTCCACTGGGCCCTGAGGAAAAATCACTGGGCCATGACGCACGAGCGGTGGGCCGCCCAAAAAATTTCTTGGAACAAACCGCGCCGTCGCCTCACTCCTGAGACGAAGCGGCTCGCGAGGCGCGAGACGCGGGCGAAGAGCCCATGAAACGATCCGATCCACTTGGATACAAGGAGAGGTGCTATGAGCGGCGACGAGAAAACCGCGGCCATCACGGTGATCCAGGCAGTCTATGGTTCAGTGCAGAGAACGGAGGACGTCACCAGGCGTGTACAGGCTCTCGCGGACAAGGGACAAGACTTTGCAGCCAACAACAACACCCTGGGCGGCGACCCCTCGCCAGGGCACGACAAGCACTTTGCGATGAACTATACGGTCGGCTCGAGCAGGTTTGCGTTTGCCTGTGAGGAAAACCAGACTGTAAGTCTGAGAACGAGAGAAGTCCGGCGAGGACCGATCACCGTCATCGCGGCAGCCTATGGCGCGATCAACAAGAACGATCCCGCGACGGGAGCGAGGGATGTCACCGCCATTGTGCAGGATCTGCTGGACGCCAATCCCGTCCGCGAAGTCAAGTTCAAGCCCACCAATGAGCTCTTCGGTGATCCCTCCCAGGGCCCCGGCAAGAACTTTGGCATGATCTACGCTCCGACAGGCAACCTGAACCAGAGGATACCGATCGCCAGCGATGAAGATCAGGAGGTGACGGTCACGGTGTAAAGCAGCCTTGCCGAGCCATCCCAAGTCCTGCCTGATTCAGGCCGGGAGGAGGCTGACTCCCCTGAGGTCAGGGGGGTGGCTCCTCCCGGCTGTGTCCTTGCTTCGACGTCAATCGATCCGCAGCGGGAACCGGCCGAGGGGGACGGGCGCGCCGGCCGGCGGGAGGCCGTCCAAGTCGAGCCGGTAGGCGCCGGGGGCGAGCGAGGTCGAATGGACGGTGACGAGGAGGGCGCCGAGGTCGTTGAGCGGGAGGCGGGAGGCCTGGAAGACGACGGCGCCCTGGGCGGAACGGAGCGTCGCCCGGTAGGCCGGGAAGTCGGCATCGCCGGGCTCGACCCAGAGAGCGATCCAGCCCGGCTTTGCGGGCAGCTTGAGAGTCCGCACGGGGCCGCCGGCGGGGCCGCCGCGGACCGGCGTCAAGGGCACGACGGGAAGATCCGCCCGGGGCTGGCGGTCGGCCGCCATCTCCCGGGTGAGGGTTTCGCGTTTCGCCACCTCGGCGGCGAGGTCGCGCCGGGTCTGCTGGAGCGTTCCCTCGACGGCGGCCAGACGGTCCGCGGCGCCTTTCTCCACCTTCGCGCGGGCGAGACCGGAGCGCAGGCGCTGGACCTCGCGGAGCTCGAGCCAGGCCGGCAGGAGGGCGACGGCGAGCAGGGCCGCCGCGGCCAGGCCCAGCCGCGGCGAGCGGCTCCAGCGGGGAGCGCCGGGAGCGCGGACCGCCTCCGCCTCGGCCAGCCGCCGCAGCCCGCGCTGGAGGCGCTCGGCGGCCTCCACCCGCGCGCAGCAGGCCGGGCAGTCGAGGTAGTGCTCCTCGAAGCGGGCGGCCTCCTCGGGCGGCAGGCGGGCCGCCACGTAGCGCTCGGCGATGTTTTCGGCGTCGATCGCCTGATGGTCCATGCGGTTCGCCTTCCCCTCCAGCCTCTATCGACCCGGTGCAGGATCGCCGCCGATCCTGCCGGCAATTCTTTGCGCTCCCGCGAAAAATCGCTGCCGCTTCTCCGCCCGTTCCCAGAGCTCCCGCAGCCGCTCGCGGGCCCGGAACAGGACCTGATGGAAGCGTTCCGGCTCGATCTCCAGATCCGCGCAGATCTCCTCCTTGCCCTCGTCCGAGAGGTAGAAGCGGAACAGGAGCTGGCGGTCGCGATCGAAACGGAGCTCGTCGAGGAGCCGCCGCACCTGCCGCGTTTCCTCGTCGGCCAGGACCCGGTCGAGCGGCGCCGGACCCCGATCGGCGAGGGCGCGCTCCGGGCGCGTTCCCTCTGCCTCCTCCCCACCGTCGTCGAGGGAGCGGTAGCGCGCCTCCTTGCGGCGATCGGCGATGAAGAGGTTGCGCGCCGTGCCGCGGATGAAAGCGGCGAGCTTCTCGGGTTCCCGCACCTCGCCCCGGCGGATCTTGCCGAGGACCAGAGCGAAGGTCTCCTGATGGAGGTCGTCGGCCAGGGCCGGATTCCGGACCAGGCGGCGGAGCATCAGCAGGAGGCCGCGGCTGAAGCGGGCCACGAGCTCGCTCTCGGCGGCCGGCTCGCCTTCCTGGATCCGCCGGACGAGACGGGCGAGATCGCCGGCCGGCGGCTCGGCGTCTTCACCTCGCGCGGCATCGCGCTCCATCCGGACCGCGAGGACGAACGGAGCCAGGGCCAGAACGGCTTGGAGCCAGCGGGGTGAGAGCATCTCCTGGATCGGCTTTCGCTGCCGGCCGAGGATACACGAAATCGCGTCTGCTACCATCCCTCCACCTCATGCAGCGCTACCTCTGTATCCACGGCCACTTCTATCAGCCGCCGCGGGAGAACCCGTGGCTGGAGGCGATCGAGGTCCAGGATTCGGCCCATCCGTACCACGACTGGAACGAACGGGTCACCGCCGAGTGCTACGCGCCCAACGCCGCCGCGCGCATCCTCGACGGCGAGCACCGCATCGAGCGGATCGTCAACAATTACGCCCAGATCAGCTTCAACTTCGGCCCCACCCTCCTCGCCTGGCTGGAGCAGAAGGAGCCGGAGGTCTACCGCTCGATCCTGGAGGCCGACGCGCTGAGCCGCGAGCGCTTCTCGGGCCACGGCTCCGCCCTGGCGCAGGGGTTTCACCACATCATCCTGCCGCTCGCCAACCGGCGGGACAAGCGGACCCAGATCCTCTGGGGGCTCGCCGACTTCGCGTGCCGCTTCGGCCGTCAGGCCGAGGGGATGTGGCTGCCCGAGACGGCGGTCGATCTCGAGACGCTCGACCTGCTGGCCGCGGCGGGCGTGCGCTTCACGATCCTGGAACCGCACCAGGCGGCGAGGGTGCGCGCGAAGAGCGCCCATGAAAAGAGCGGCAAAGAGGGGTGGACGGACGTTGCCGGCGGGCGGATCGACCCTTCAGTCCCCTACCAGGTGAAGCTGCCGTCGGGGCGGCGGATCGCCGTCTTCTTCTACGACGGCGCGATCTCGCGGGCGGTCGCCTTCGAGGGGTTGCTGATCAGCGGCGAGCGCTTCGCCGGCCGGCTGATGTCCGCCGTGCCCGCCGACCCCGAGCAGGACCGGCTGGTGAGCATCGCCACCGACGGCGAGACCTACGGCCACCATCACCGTTACGGCGAGATGGCCCTCTCCTACGCCCTCCACCACATCGAGGAGAACGGCTGGGCGAAGCTGACCAACTACGGCGAGTACCTGCAGACCCATCCGCCGGAGCACGAGGTGGAGATCGTCGAGAACACCGCCTGGAGCTGCGTCCACGGGGTGGGCCGCTGGCGCGAGGACTGCGGCTGCCACACCGGCGGCGGGCCGGGCTGGACGCAGGCCTGGCGGGCGCCGCTGCGCGAGGCGCTCGACTGGCTTCGCGACGAGCTGGCGCCCCGCTGGGAAGCGGCTGCGGCGGAGCTCTTCGCGGACCCCTGGGCGGCCCGGGACGGGTACGTCGAGGTGCTCCTCGACCGCTCGCCGGAGAGCGTCGACGCCTTCCTGGAACGCTTCGCGAAGGGGTCTCCGCCGGCGGGGAGCGAGCGGGTACGGGCGTTGCGGCTGATGGAGCTCCAGCGCCACGCCATGCTGATGTACACGAGCTGCGGCTGGTTCTTCAACGACCTCGCGGGGATCGAGACGGTGCAGATTCTCTCCTACGCCGGGCGCGTGGTGCAGCTCGCCCAGGAGCTTTTCGCAGCGCCGGTCGAGCCGGAGCTCCTGCGGCTCCTGGCGCGGGCGAAGAGCAACGTGCCCGCCGCGGGGACCGGCCGCGACCTCTACGAGAGGCTGGTGCGTCCCGCCGTGGTCGGCCTGCCGCAGGTGATCGCCCATTACGCGGTCTCCTCGTTCTTCGCGGACTATTCCGACAAGGCGGCGGTCTATGGCTACTCGGTCGAGCGGCGCAACGGCCGCACCTTTCGCGCCGGGCGGGCCCGGCTGTCGATCGGGGAGGCCCGGGTCACCTCCGGCCTGACCGGCACGGCCGGGGAGCTCGTCTTCGGCGTCCTCCATTTCGGCGACCACAACCTCAACGCCGGCGTCGCTCCGGCGGGAGATCCGGAGGCCTACCAGGCCCTGATTGCCGAGGCGGGCGCCGCCTTCGAGAGCGGCGATCTGCCGCAGGTGATCCGGCTGCTCGACCGCTACTTCGGCGGCATGCCCTACTCCCTGCGCTCGCTGTTCCGCGACGAGCAGCGCCGCATCCTCGACCGCATCCTGGCCTCCACGCTCGGCGAGGTGGAGGACGAGTATCGCCACATCTTCGAGCAGCACGCGCCGCTGATGCGGTTCCTGAAGACCCTCGGGACGCCGCCGCCCAAGGCTTTCGCCGCCGCCGCCGAGCTGGTGCTGAACCACGACCTGCGGCGCGCCGTGTCCGCTCCGGTGGCCGATCCCGACGAGGTCCGGCGCCTCCTGGCCGAGACGTCGGCGCTGGGCGTGGAGCTCGACGTCCCGGAGCTGTCGTACGCCCTGGAGCAGGCCCTGGAATCGCTGGTGGAGGATCTCCGTGCGAGCCCCCGCGATCCGGAGCTGCTGCGCCGCGTCGACGCGGCCGTCGCCCTCGCCCGCTCGGCCCCCTTCGAGGTCGATCTCTGGCGCTCCCAGAACCGGTGCTACGAGCTGCTGCGGACGGTCTTCCCCGAGCAGCGGGAGAGGGCGGAAGCGGGGGACGCGGCGGCGGCGGAGTGGGTGTGCCGGTTCCGGACGCTGGGGGAGCGGCTGGCGGTGCGGGTGGGGTAGGCTTTCGCTGTGCCGAAGACCCCCCTCTCGACCTACCGCGTCCAGCTCCGCTCCGAGTTCGGCTTCGACGACGCCGCGGCGATCGCCGGCTATCTCGCCGATCTCGGGGTGAGCCATCTCTACAGCTCCCCGTACCTCCAGGCGGCGCGGGGGAGCACCCACGGATATGACGTGGTCGATCCCACCCGGGTCAACGAGGACCTGGGGGGCGAAGTGGCGCACGCCCGGCTCTGCCGCACCCTCGGCGAGAACGGGCTCGGGCAGGTGCTGGACATCGTGCCCAACCACATGGCGGTGACCGAGGAGAGCGAACGCCGCAACGCCTGGTGGTGGGACGTGCTGGAGAACGGCGCCGCGAGCCGCTACGCCGCCTACTTCGACGTCGACTGGAGCTCGCCGCAGGCGCGGCTGCGCGACACGGTGCTGCTGCCCATCCTGGGCGATCACTACGGGCGGGTGCTGGAAGCGGGCGAGCTGAAGCTGGTGCGCCGGGGCGGCCGCTTCGAGATCCACTATCACGAGCACCGGATGCCCGTCGCTCCCCGCTCCCTCGACGCGCTGGTCGCCGAGGCGGCGCGGCGTTGCGGCTCGCCGGACCTCGCCTTCATCGCCGACGCCTTGGGCCAGCTCCCGCCCGCTACTCTGACCGACCGCGAGAGCATCGCCCGCCGGCACCGCGACAAGGAGGTGCTGGCCGGCCAGATGGCCCGCCTCGCCGAGGAGCGGCCCGAGATGGCGCGGGCCCTGGACGAGACCGTCGCCGCGATCAACCGCGACGCCGACCGCCTCGACGAGTTGCTCCAGCGCCAGAACTACCGCCCCGCCTTCTGGCGCACCGCCGGGCAGGAGCTCGACTACCGCCGCTTCTTCGACGTCCATACCCTGATCGGGCTCCGCATGGAGGACGAGCGGGTGTTCGCCGATACCCACGCCCTCGTCCTGCGCTGGCTGCGCGAAGGGGTTCTCGATGGCGTCCGCATCGACCATCCGGACGGCCTGCGCGATCCGGAGGAGTACCTCGAGCGGCTGCGCGACGAGGCCCCCGAGGCCTGGGTCGTGGTGGAGAAGATCCTCGAGCCGGGCGAGCCGCTCCGCGCGTCCTGGCCGGTCGAGGGGACGACGGGCTACGACTTCCTCGCCCGCGCCGGCGGGCTGCTCGTCGATCCGGCGGGCGAAGGTCCGCTGACCGACCTCTACGCCGAGCTCACGGGCGAGACCTCGGACTGGCCGGAGAGGGTGCGGGAGAAGAAGCTGCTGGTGCTCGGCGATCTGCTGGCGAGCGACGTCAACCGTTTGGCCGAGGTGTTTCTGGAGGTCTGCGAGCGCCACCGCCGGCACCGCGATTACACCCGCTTCGAGCTGCGGCAGGCGATCCGCGAGGTGGTGGCGGTGTTCCCCGTCTACCGCACCTACGCCCGGGCGGAGCTGGGGGAGATCGCGGAGCTGGACCGCCGCTACGCCGGCGAGGCGATCGAAGCCGCCAAGGCCCACCGGCCCGACCTTTCCGCCGACCTGTTCGATTTCTTCCGCGATCTTTTGACGCTCGAGGTCCGCGGCGAGGTGGAGAGCGAGCTGGTGATGCGCTTCCAGCAGCTCACCGGCCCGGCCATGGCCAAGGGTGTGGAGGACACCGCTTTCTACAGCTTCCACCGCCTCGTCGCCCTCAACGAGGTGGGCGGGAGCCCGGGCGAGTGGGGTCTCTCCGTCGAGGAGCTCCACCGCCTGAGCGCGGACTCCGAGCGCCTCTGGCCGCGGGCGATGCTATCCACCTCGACGCACGACACCAAGCGCAGCGAGGACGTGCGGGCGCGGATCAGCCTGCTCTCCGAGATCCCCGAGCGCTGGGGCGAGGCGGCGCGCCGCTGGTTCGCGCGCAACGGCAAGCACCGGCGCTCCTGCCAGGGGGAAGACTTGCCGGACCGCAACGCCGAGTACCTCCTCTATCAGACCCTCGCCGGCGCCTGGCCGATCTCCGCCGACCGCGCCGCCGCCTACATGGAGAAGGCCGCCCGCGAAGCCAAGGTCCACACCTCGTGGACGCGGACCAACCCGGAGTACGAGGCGGCCCTGCGCGGGTTCGTGAACGGCGTCCTGGACGATCCCGAATTCGTGGCCGACCTCGAAGCCTTCGTGGTCCCTCTGGTCGAGCCCGGACGGATCAACTCCCTGGCCCAGACGCTGCTCAAGCTCGCCGCTCCGGGCGTGCCCGACTTCTATCAGGGGACGGAGATCTGGGACCTCTCGCTGGTCGATCCGGACAACCGCCGGCCCGTCGACTACGACCTGCGGCGGCGCCTGTTGGGGCGGTTGAAAGCCGGGATGACGCCGGAGCAGGTCCTGGCCGGCATGGACGAGGGCTTGCCCA
This sequence comes from Thermoanaerobaculia bacterium, assembly GCA_036402955.1. Classification (GTDB taxonomy): domain Bacteria; phylum Acidobacteriota; class Thermoanaerobaculia; order Multivoradales; family UBA5704; genus DATARR01. The sequence continues at coordinate 16,140 of DASWRX010000289.1, read as the reverse complement.
AGCTGTGGACGATCCACCAGGGCCTCCACCTGCGCCGCGCGCGGCCGGAGGCGTTCGCCGCCGGCTACGAGCCGCTCCGGGTCTCCGGACCGCGCGCCGGTCACGCGGCGGCCTTCGCGCGGGGCGGCGAGGTGGCGGTGGTGGTCCCCCGGCTGCCGCTCCGGCTGGGAGGGAATTGGCGGGATACCACCGTGGAGCTGCCGCCGGGCCGCTGGCGCAACGAGCTGACGGGAGAGGAGGCCGACGGCGGAGAGGGGCCGCTGCCGGTCGCCGGTCTGCTGGCGCGGTTCCCGGTGGCTCTGCTGGCCCGTGTCCGAGTCTAGAATTCCGGATATAGAATCCCGGGATGTAGAATTCAGCACGCTATGAGAGACGACGAGATCGACAGCCTGGAGTTCCCGCCGGACGATCCCAGGAACGCGAAGCTGGATCAGCTCGAAACCGACGAGGACTTCGGCGCTCCCGACGAGCCGCCGCCGGTCGCTCCGGCGCTGAGCCGCCGGGAGATCGACGATCTGGTCGAAAAGGCCCTGGACGAGGAGCTGAAGCGGCTCAACGGCCCGGCGAAGCGGACAGGGTAGCCAGAACCTCGGCGGCGAGGTCCGCCGTGTCCTTCCCGTTCAGACCGATCGCGTTCGGGCTTCCCTTCGGCGCCCTCACGCCGCCCTCCTCCTCGAGGAGAGCGTTCACTTCCAGGCCCGCCAGCGTCTGCCGCTCCAGCAGCTCGACGGCCGCGCCGAGCGGCAGATAGCCCATCCGCTGCGCGATGTCGATGTAGTAGCCGACCTCGCGGACGCGCCGGCTGGCCTCGTCGATCTGGCCGCTGAGCTGCTCGCCGGGCACGGCGCAGGCGCGCGCCACGGCCGCAGTGGCCGAGTGGGCCGCCGCCTCCATCCGCGCGCCGAGCCGCGCCGCCTCCCCTCCCGGGAGCTGGCGGACGGCCTCGTGGACCGCGAGCACGAGCTCGTGAGCGTGTTGGAAGGCGGGAAGCGCCCGATGGTCTCTCATGGTGTCTCCTCTGCAGTGCCTGCCGGTTGTCCGTCCCTGCCGCCGGCTTCCGGAAGCGCCGGACCGGCCGCCGGCGGCGATCCGCCGCGGGTCGCTTCGGAATCATTGCAAGAGCCGAACCTGCCCTCGATCGCTCCCTTCCCCGCGCCGCCGTCGTACCAGCCCCGGAAGCTGCCGCCGAGGAGCGTGTCCTTGCCGCCCGACGGAGCCAGCCGGCGCAGGTTGACGTTCGCCGCGCCCACGGAGGTCACCAGGGCGCCGCTGAGCGAGCGGCCGGTCACGAACACGCGGGCGGGAAAGGGGCCGTTTCCCTGCGAGACGGAAATCCGCAGAGCCACGGCCGGCAGATCGGCGTTCCCGGTCCGGAAGTCCACCTGCACCCCGCCCTCCGCCGGCGCCAGGCAGAAGAAGGGGCTCGTTCCCTTGTAGGAAAGGCTGCCGGTGGCCGCCAGCGCGGCATCGGTATCAGCGTCCGCGTCCGCTGGGCGGGGATCCTCTGCCGGCCGGGGCTCGGCAGCGGCGGGCTGCGGCCCTTCCTCGGCGCGGCAGGCGGCGAGGAGGAGCGCGAGCAGAGCGATCGGGAGAGAGCGGGCCGGAATGCGCACCGGAGTTTTTCGCCGTCGACAGGCGCCGTCTAGCGAGACACGCCCCGCACGGCGCAACCCTGGAACCGGCCGTTGAGCGTCCCCGTGCCGCCGGTGTTCCCCTGGTAGGTGCCGGTGAAGGTGCCGTTGAAGGCGGTGCGCTTGCGCAGGCCGCCGATCACGTGGCTGTCGAGCTTGATCTGGGCGGTGCCGGTCCAGGAGCGGACGTCGCCGGCTCCCGGCTGATCGTGGATCGCCACGTTCGCGGGGTACTCGCCGTCCGCGGCGAAGCTGCCGATCCGCACCTCCGTCTGGGGCGTCTTCGTCCCCGCCTGGCCGAAGATGAAGACCAGGCCCTTCTCCGGAAAGGTGTCGCACGTCATGGGAACGTCGGCGTCGAAGGTCAGGGCGCCGGCGAGCGTCAGGTGGGCCTGCGGCCCCTTGGGACGAGCGTTCGCGTGCCCGGAGCCGGTGGCGGTGGTGGTGGTATCCCTGCCCGCGCCCTGGCCGCAACCCGCGAGCGGCAGGAGCAGGAGCAGCGAGAGGACGGGGAACGAAAAGCGTCGGCAAACAATGAGCGATGTCATGAGTCTCCCTTCACGGAGCCTCAGGGCTCCGGAGATCGGAAAAAACTGCAGGAAGGATGCCACGTTGTCCGGCCGGCCAGAGGATTCAGCTCTTCGTCAACGCGCCCCACAGGAACGCCAGCCCCGCGGCCGCCATCAGCCACCAGCCGTAGGGCGTGCCCGGCGCGTCGGCGTGGACGATCACGCCCGCGATCAGCAGGCCGGCGGCGACGACCGTCCAGGACAGGCGGTGGATGGAGCGCTCGAGCCGCTGGATGATCTTGCGCGAGTCCGGAGCGAGGGTGGACTGCACGGTGAGCGTGCCTCGCTCGACGCGGGCCAGCACGGCGTCCATCCGCCGCGGCAGGGCCAGCAGGGTCTGGAGCTGCAACAGGCCTTCCGTGAGGGTCTCCCGCCAGTCGCGGCGCAGCTCCTGGGCCGCCAGCCGCTGGGCGAAGGGGAGGGTCTCGGCCCAGGGATCGAACTTCGGGTCGAGCTGGGTGGAGAGGCCGGCGAGCAGCCCCACCGCCCGGGAGGCGAAGAGGAGGTCCACCTGCACCTGGAACGGCAGCTCGTAGAGGATGTCGCGGTACTGCCGGAAGAAGAACTCCGCCTCCGAGAACGCCGTCTCCCGCAGGTCGCCGATGCGCACCCCCCAGAAACGCTGGAACAGCTCCTCGTGGACCTCCTCGAGGCGGCGCAGGTCCGCCCCCGGCAGCAGCACGCCGGCGGCCACGTAGGAGCGCACCATCCGCTCGGCGTCGCGGGTACCGAGGGCGATGGCGTACTCGCGGAGGGCGCCGCGCAGCCGCTCGGGGATGACCGCCACCATGCCGAAGTCCACGAACACGATCTGGAACGGCCGTTCCTCCCCGGCCGCCGGCGGCGGGACCGCATCGCCCGGCGCGAAGGGCGGCTCGTCGCCCACCGGCAGCGGGCGCACGAAGAGGTTCCCGGGATGGGGATCGGCGTGCACGAACGAGTGCTCGAAGATCTGCAGCAGATAGATCCGGTAGAGCACGCGCGCCACCTCGGGCCGTGGGATGCCGGCGCCGTCGAGGGCCGCCAGATCGGCGATCTTGATCCAGCCGACGTTCTCCAGCGTCAGCGTCCGGCGGGCGCTCCAGTCCCAGAAGACCCTGGGCAGATAGACCCGCGCGTCGCCCGCGAAGTTGGCGGCGAAGCGCTCGGCGTTGCGCCCCTCGGCCTCCAGGTCGAGCTCGGCCCGCGTGGTGGCGGTGATCTCGGCCCCCAGGCGGCCGAGGTCGACGCGCCGCCGGATGGTCTTCGAGAACCGCAGCAGGCGGGCCGCCAGCCGCACGGCCGCCAGATCGGTCTCCACCAGCACGTCGATCCCCGGCCGCAACACCTTGACGACCACCCTCTCGTCCGTGGGCAGCCGGGCGGCGTGGACCTGGGCGAGCGAGGCGGCGCCGACCGGCTCGGGGGAGACCCAGGAGAAGACCGCGCCGAGCGGCCGGCCGAAATCCGCCTCGATCTGGCGGACGACGTCCGCGAACCGTTCCGGCGGCACCTCGTCCTGGAGCCCGGCGAGCTCGCCGGTGATCTCCGGCGGCAGGATGTCCACCCGCGTCGAGAGGAACTGCCCGAGCTTGATCAGGACGCCGCCCATCTCGCCGGCGAGCGCGCGGTAGCGCCGCGCCAGCTCCTGATAGCGGACCAGGGGAGGCCGCCGGAACCGCCGCAGCCCCGGGACGCTCAGCACGACGTCCCACCAGACGACCTGGACGAAGACGCGGGTCACGAAGCGGCGCAGCTTGCGGTAGCGCCTGAAATCGATCCCCGTGGGCATGGGGCTTACGATACACCGGCGCCCAGCCTCTCGTTCGGTCCCCCCACCTTGTGACAAGATCCCTCCCCGCCATGGCCGCACCCCACCCGCAGAGGACCGATCCCGACGGCCTGACGTTCCGGCCCTTCTCGTCGCTGCCCGACTACCAGGCGTGCGTCGAGCTGCAGCGGGTCACCTGGGGGCGCAACTTCTCCGACGTCGTCCCCTTGAGCGTCCTCAAGATCACCCAGAAGGCCGGGGGGATCGCCGCCGGCGCCTTCTCGCCCCAGGGCAGCCTGCTCGGCTTCGTCTACGGCCTCACCGGCTACGTCGACCGCCGGCCCTTCCACTGGTCGCACATGCTGGCGGTCGATCCCGCGGCGCGGGACCTCGGGCTCGGCACCCGGCTCAAGCTCTACCAGCGCTACCTCCTCCTCGCCGCGGGAGTCGAGGAGGTGCGCTGGACCTTCGATCCCCTCGAGGCGCGCAACGCGCACCTCAACTTCAACCATCTCGGGGCCGAGGTCGCCGAGTACGTCGAGGACATGTACGAGGGCGAGGAGGGGAGCGAGCTGTTCGCGGGGATCGGCACCGACCGTTTCATCCTCTCCTGGAAGATCGCCGGCGGCCGGGTCTCGCGGGCTCTCGCCGACCACCGGGCCGGCGCCGCGGAGCCGTTCCGCGCCGCGCCGGTCGCCAACCCCCGTGCCGCCAGCGCGGATCTCCCCGAGGCGCCCCGCGTGCGGATCGAGATCCCGGAGAGCATCCAGGACCTCAAGGCCGGGCGGCCGGACGCCGGGTCCGCCTGGCGCCGGTCCACCCGCCGGGCGTTCCAGGGCTATCTCGGCCGCGGGTACCGCGTCGAGGCGTTCTATCGCGACACTTCCGAGGGTGCCGAGGGCGCGCAACGGCGCTGCTTCTATGGATTGGAAAGGGCTTGAATTGGAAAGGGATTGAACATGCTGCGGATCGAGAGCGTCACCCTGCGCGAGATCTCCCTCACCCTGAAGGAGCCGTTCCAGATCTCCTCCGGCACCGCGAGCCAGCGGCGCATCCTGCTCGTGGAGCTCGAGAGCGCCGACGGCGTGGAGGGCTGGGGAGAGTGCACGGCGGGGGAGCTCCCCAACTACGGACCGGAGACGATCGACACCGCCTGGCACGCCATCCGCGAATGGGTGGCCCCGCGCGTGCTCGGCCACGCCTTCGGCGGTCCGGAGGAGGTCCATCCGGCGCTGGAGGTGGACTTCCGCGGCCATCACATGGCCAAGGCGGCGATCGAGATGGCCACCTGGGAGCTGGCGGCGCGGACGGAGGGCATCCCGCTGTCGAAGAAGCTCGGCGGCACGCGCGACCGCATCCGCGTCGGCATCTCCCTCGGCATCCAGAAGAGCCCCAAGGCCCTGGTGGAGAAGGCGCGGGCGGCGCTCGAGCGGGGCTATCGCAAGGTCAAGATCAAGATCAAGCCGGGAGCCGACGTCGCCTACGTGCGCGCCGTGCGCGAGGCCCTCGGCTCCGAGGCGCCGCTGATGGCCGACGCCAACAGCGCCTACACCCTGGAGACCGCGGAGAGCCTGGTGGCGCTCGACGAGCTGGGACTGATGATGATCGAGCAGCCGCTGGCCTGGGACGACCTGGCCCGCCACGCCGAGCTCCAGAAGCGCCTGAAGACCCCCCTCTGCCTGGACGAATCGATCACCAGCGCCGACCGCGCGGAGGACATGATCGCCCTCGGCTCCGGCCGCGTCGTCAACATCAAGCCCGGCCGGGTCGGCGGCTTCCTGCAATCGATCATGATTCACGACGTCTGCGCGGCGCACGGCATCCCGGTCTGGTGCGGCGGCATGCTGGAGAGCGGCGTCGGCCGTGCCCACAACGTCGCCCTGGCCTCGCTGCCCAACTTCACGCTGCCCGGCGACGTCTCGCCCAGCGAGCGCTACTGGGACGAGGACATCGTGATCCCGGAGTGGACCATGGACGGCGAGGGATGGATCGACGTCCCCATCGACCAGCCGGGCATGGGCGTGCGGGTGGACCGCGACCAGATCGAGGATCTGACGGTGCGCCGGGAGATCCTCAGGCTCCAGTGAGGGCGGGGGAGGGGAGACGGACGGCCACGGACCGGGGTTTCCTGGCCTTCGACGTCCGTGTTCGTCCCCGTCAGTCCGTGCTCGTCCGTGTTCTTCTCGTTCTTCCTTTCCTGACCGCCGCCGCGCTCAGGGCCAGCAGGGCGCCGGCCCCCGCGATCCAGCCCCAGAGAGGGACGGCGATCCCCTTCCGGCCGCCGGGGAGCGGCACCAGGTCGCCGTCGCCCAGCACCACGAGGCCGGCCCAGGCGGCGGCCGGAGCGCCGCCCGCGATCATCTCGCGCTGGGCGGCGTGGAGCGCGGCGGCGACGCTCGTCCCCTTGCCGAGATGGCGATAGAAGCGGTCGAAGAAATCCGCGGCCTCGTCGTCGCGCAGCCGCCAGAAGCTGGCGACCACGGTGTGGGCGCCGGCCTGGAAGAAGGCGCGGGCGAGGCTCATCACCCCCTCGCCGCGCAGCAGGGCCCCGGTGTCGCTGCTGCACGCGGAGAGCACGACGACGCGGCCGTCGAGATCCAGATCGACGATCTCCCGGATCTGCAACAGGCCGTCCTGGTTGACGGCGCCGGGGGCGAGCAGCACGCCCGAACGGTCGGGATTCCCCTCGTCGGTGACGGCGTGGGTGGCGAAGTGGATCACCCCGAACCGCCGCAGCGGCGCGCTCTTCAGGTAAGCCTCCGAGGCCTCCTCGCCCAGCCGGCGGACGCTGCCGCCGCCGAGAGCGCTCACCACGGAGCGGCTCTCCCGGCGGGCGTAAGGGAGGGGACCCAGACGGATGCCGGAAGCGAAGACGGCCACGGCGGCACGGGTTGTTTCCGGAACCTCCGAATCCCCGCCCGGCAGCGGCGGATCGGCGAGCGCCAGCGCCGGGATGGGAGCTGTTGCCGGCCGCCGCACCTTCCAGCTCAGCCAGAGCGTGGCCGACGGGACCGCCGCCAGCTCGTAGCGGACGGCGAGCGGCGGCGAGGCCACGGATTGCCGGAGGGCGGCGAAAGGGAGCTGGTGGAGAGCGTCGTCCGGCACCAGGACCAGCCGCCGGATGCCCGGCGGCAGATCGCGGAGAGGTCGATCCAGCAGCCTGCCGTAGAGCGCGGCGGCGGGGGCGGCGTCCGAGCCGTCCCGGCGGTCGAAGGTGCCGTTGAGGAGGCGGACGGCGGAACGGAGCTCGCCGCGTCCCGGCAGACGGTAGGCGCGGGTGCCGCCGCGGGTGGTCGCCAGCAGCCAGGAGCCGCCGCCGAAATCCCCCCGCTCGTCGTCCCACGAGGAGATCTGGAAGGATAGCAACGCCTCATCGGCGCCGAGCGCCCGCCGCACCCGGGCCAGCGTGGCGAAGTCGGGCCGGCGGGAGGCATCGAGGGCCGGAGCCGTGCGGGCGAGCTGGTTGCGCAGGTCCGCTTCCTGGATCTCGAGCTGCTCCAGCTCCCGGTTGGCCGCCACGCGCTCGGGGGCCGGCAGGCCGGGATCGAGGAGCCGGCGCTGCACGGTCGAGATCCCCTCCAGCGCCGCGCCCCGTTGCTGGCGGATGGGCGCCGCGGCGGCGGGCACGGCGTGGGCCGCCTCCAGCGTATCGATCAGCGTGCGGGCCCGCAGCCGCTCCGAGATCTGGAAGGCCTGCTCGAGGTCCTCCGGCTTCCGTTTCTGGAGGGCGTCGTCGATCAGCCGGCCGGAGAGCCAGTAATAATCCTCGGACCAGGTGGAGAACGCCTCGGCCTGGCTGGACGAGCCCGCCTGCTGATCGCGCATCGCCTCGATGGCGTCCAGAGCCGAGCGGGAGCTGGCGACGGCCTCCAGGCCCGCGGCCCAGCTCACGCGCATCTGCTCGCGCCACGCGAAGGCCATGGACCAGGGGTCCTGGGCCTGGCGGGCGAGTTGGAGGGAGCGGTCGATCGCCGCCTGCGCCTCGCGCGGGTTCTCCCTGGCAAGGAAGCGGGCCAGCCCGTTCAGGCAGTTGCTCTCGTCCCGGGCCGTATCGGCCACGGCGAGGCAGGCGTCGAAGTGCTGCCTCGCCTCCCCTCCCTTGGCGAGAATGCCGAGCAGGAGATGGGTCTTGGCCTCGATCCCCCGGTTCCGCGCCGTCACGGCGGTGTCGAGCGCCTGCTGGGCGAAGCGCGCGGCCTGCCGCCTTCCCTCCTCGCTGGGCAGCTCGGCCGTCTGGTCGAGAACGGCGCGGGCCATGCCGTAGCGGGCATTGGCCTCGGTATAGGGATCGTGCTTCACCGCGGCCAGCTCGGCGAGGCGCCGGGAGGCTCCCAGGCCTTCCGGATACCGTCCGAGCTCGAGGTCCAGGTTCGTCAGGGCGAGCAGGCACTCCCTCTGGGCAGAATACGGGCCGTTGGGAAACAGCGCCGGCTCCGCCTGGCGGAGCAGGAGGTAGGCCGCCTCCAGATCCTTGCCGGTGCCCCAGAGGTGCCGCGCCTGCAGGACCCGGGCGCGAGCGATCAGCCCGGGATCGCCGGACGCCTGAGCGGCCCGCATCGTTTGCCCGGCCTGGGCCCCGGCCTCGTCCACCCGGCCCGCGTTGAACAATAGCCGGTAGAGATTGATCCGGGTGACCACCTCCCCCATGGCGTCCCGGCGCGCGGCGAAGGCGGCCGCCACGCGAAAGAGATCCTGCGTGGGGTTCGGATCCCGATAGATCAGATAGAAGAGGGGCCACGGGCTTCCCGGATATCGCCGCAACAGCTCCTGGAGCCTCGCCCGGGCCTTGCCCGCCTGCTGGAGCGCCGTGCCGGTCTGATCGAAGCAGTGGGCCGTCTCCTCGCTCTCCGGCCGCGCCGCCGCGAGCTGGTCGCAACGATCGAAGCCGGGGAGGACCGGGGGAGCGGCGCCGGCGGCGGGACCTGCCAGCAGCGCCATCCAGCAGAGGAGAGCCTGAAGCATCGGTACGAGTCTATACCGCCTCAGAAATAGGACGGGCGGCTCCGTGGAGCCGCCCGTCCGGACTGTCTGGCGAAGCGCGAGGTGATTTAGCCGGTCGGACCGCCCGGGCCGGGGTCACCGCCACCCGGAACCGTGCAGCAATCGCCGCCGGTCTTCGGCTCCTCCGAGGTGGACGCTGGAGTGGTCTGATTCCCTGTATCGCTCATGATGATCTCCTCATTGATTCCGTGTTTGTGATCTGGTTATCGGGTTCGGTTCGCTTCTCGTTTCATCCCTGCATCTCTGGGAACGAACCCGATGCCCCGATCCCCTCACCCTGCGTTCATTACGCCTTCGATCGGGGATTGTTTCTCCCCGCGCAACCCCTCCTACGGCCGTGAAAGCCGGGAGAGGGGCGGGCAGGGAAAGGTGAAAGGAAAACTATCGCAAGGGCGTGGTGAAGGTCGGCGAGGTCTCGCGGCTGCCGTCGGCGCGGACCGCGTCGACCAGCCAGAGGAGCCTGGTGCCGGGCGGCAGCGTGGCGAGAGCGCTCTCCGGAACGCGGTACTCGGCAACGGCGAGGCCCTTCGCCGCGGCCACGCTCCGCAGATCCTGCGTGCTCACCTGCACGTCGTAGGAGACGGCGCCGGGAAGGGGAGTCCACCGCAGCACGGCGGCCTGCCGCGGCAGCGCCTGCTGATCGGCGAGGAGAGAGCGGATGCCCTCGTGCCGGGCCTCGCGGTAGACGGGCTCCTGGGGACCGAGCCCGCCCGTGCGATAGACGCCCACGCCGATCAGCAGACCGGCGGCCAGGGCGGCGGCCGCGGCGAGCGGTCGCCAACGGCCGAAACGGCCCCGGATCACCCTGCCGGGAGCGCCGGGCGCCGCGGCGATCTCCCCGGCGGTCTCCCCGGCCGGATGGCGGTTCAGCTCGGCCGCCAGCCTCCAGTCCTCGGCGCACGCCGGGCAGAGAGCGGTGTGCGCCACCACCTCCCGCGTCTGCTGGGGAGGCAGCTCACCCCGGACGGCCGACCAGATCGTCTCCGGAGCCGGACAGCTCCCGGGATCCGGAGCCGGACCGGGAGCGGCGAACGCGGCGCGCAATCCCGCGAGCCGCTGCTCCTCGTCCTGGGTCATCGTTGCACCTCTCTTCTTCCGTTCCTCTGGAACGCGACGTCATCGTAATTCATCGGATTCTCCTCCGGTTCGAGGCCGCTCCACCGATCGGGGTGCAGGCTTCGTCAGAGAGAGAACGCTCCGGACGCCGGATCTCCCTCAAGCCTGGCTCTGGATGCCCTTCTGGCCGAGGCAGCCGCGCAGATCCGACATCCCGCGGTAGACCAGATTCTCGGCCTTCTTGGGCGTCCAGCCCAGGAGCTTGCCGATCTCCGGCACGCTGTGGCCCTGGAGGTTGAGGGTGACCGCGTTGCGGCGGGGCGCCACCAGACGGCCGAGGCAGTCGCGGATGGCCCGGCCGATCTCGCGGCCGGCCGAGGCGCGCTCGGGGTCGGGCACCGGGGCGGCGGGATCGTAGGCGACCGGCTCCTCCTCCTCGCCGCCGCCCTCCAGCGAGATCTCCTGGCGCCGCCGCAGGCGCCGGATCTCGTCGATCATGGCGCTATAGGCCGCTTTCTTCAGGTAGAAAGGGGAGAACTCGGCCGTCCCCTCCTTCTTGCGCTGGATCTCCATCACCCGCATCAGCGCCACCTGCACCAGATCGTCCGCCCGGTCCGCCATCCAGCGCGGGCAGACGCGGTCCACCGCGCGCGCCAGCTCGCGATGGAGCTGCGCGTAATCCATTGAGCCTTGTGGGCTTCCCTTCCCTGGTCCGGTGATCAAGGTCGCTCCCGCACGAAGCGCATAGCCTACTACGACCGTCTCCCGGGGAGGAATCGCGCCGGCGATGTTACAAAGGCGTGACAACCGCGGGTCCGGTGTCACGAAGGATGTCCCGGTCTCACTCCTTTGAGCCACTATAGGGACGAAGTACCTGATTTTGTTTCTGCCGTAGCGGTCCCGAGCGCCCCCGAGGTCCTGCCAGAGGGTGCCGGCCTCAGCGCCTCGGGCGACACGGCAATCTCTTATGGGGGGAGTCGAGATGGACCATAGCGTGAGCTTTGGAGGGGAAGTCAATTACGAGTACCTCATCCTGGGAGCGGGGCCCGCGGGTTTGCAGATGGGTCACCACCTCTCCCGCGCCGGACACAGCTACCTGATCCTCGAGGGCGGCGACGGTCCCGGCTCCTTCTTCAAGCAGTTCCCGCGCCACCGCACCCTGATCTCCAACAACAAGGTCCACACCGGCTCGACCGATCCCGAGTTCAACCTCCGGTTCGACTGGAACTCGCTGCTCGACGAGGACGGCCGCGGCGAGCTCCTCTTCACCCAGTACAGCAAGCGCTACTTCCCGCCCGCCGACGAGTACGTGCGCTACCTCGGCGACTACGCCGAGTTCTACGGCCTCAACGTCCGCTGCAACACCCGCATCCTGCGCGTCGAGCGGCCGCACGCCAACCAGTTCCGGCTCACCGACGTCGAGGGCAACGTCTACTCCTGCAAGCGCCTGATCGTGGCCACCGGCGTCAGCAAGCCCTACGTGCCGCAGATCCCCGGCGTCGAGCTGGCGGAGAGCTACGTCGACGTCTCGGTCGATCCGGAGGACTTCGCCAACCAGCGCGTGCTGATCCTCGGCAAGGCGAACTCGGCGATGGAGACGGCCGACAACCTGATCCCCACCGCGGCGCTGATTCACGTCGCCAGCCCCAACCCGCTCAAGCTCGCCTGGAAGACCCACTACGTCGGCCACCTGCGGGCGGTCAACAACAACTTCCTCGACACCTACCAGTTGAAGATGCAGAACGCCGTGCTCGACTGCAACGTGGAGAAAATCGAGCGGCGGGACGGCCAGCTCGTGGTGTCGGTGCGCTACAGCCACGCCCACGGCGAGACCGAGGAGCTGGTCTACGACCGGGTGATCGTCTGCACCGGCTTCCGCTTCGACGACTCGATCTTCGCCCCCGAGTGCCGGCCCGAGCTGGTGATCAACAACCGCTTCCCGGCCCAGACCCCCGAGTGGGAGTCGGTCAACGTGCCCGGCCTCTACTTCGCCGGCACGATCATGCAGGCGAACGATTTCAAGAAGCACACCTCCGGCTTCATCCACGGCTTCCGCTACAACGTGCGGGCCCTGTTCCGGATGCTGCAGAAGAAGCACCACCACCGGGACTGGAAATCGCAGGAGATCGAGCCGACGCCCGAGGGGCTGGTCGAGGCGACGCTCGCCCGCATCAACCGCGCCTCCTCGATGTGGCAGCAGTTCGGCTTCCTCCACGACGTGATCGTGGTCGACGAGAGCTGGGACCGCGCCACCTACTACGAGGAGATGCCGCTCGCCTACATCCACCAGAGCGAGATCGGGCAGAGCAGCCACTACTACACGATCACGCTCGAGTTCGGGAAGGTCGAGGGCGACCCGTTCAGCATCCTGCGCAACCCCGAGCCCGGCAAGGCCGAGGAGAGCATCTTTCTCCACCCGGTGGTCCGCCGCTGGTGTGGCACCCAGCTCATCTCGGAGAGGCACCTGCTCGAGGACCTCTTCGGCGAGTGGAAGAAGCCCGAGGCCCACGTCGCCCCGCTGCGCTACTTCTACATGGAGCAGCTCCTGGAGAGCGTCGACCTCGAAGGCGCGGACTACGACGAGACGCTGCTCGAGGCCGAGCCGCCCCAGCGCCTGCTGCGGATCGTCTGACGATCGTCTGATCCCGCCGCGACCCCTCCCGCAGCGTCCGGAATCCCTCGGCGCGCACGCCTTTTCGGGCGTGCGCGCTTCGTGCTTTCTAGCCTGCCTTAGGCGACACGTCCACCACCAGCCCGGTCTGCAAGCGGCTCTCCTGGTCGGGGGTGGGGGCGAGGTGGACCTCGATCAGCACCATCTGCGAGGCCGCGTCCACCTCCGGGGCGATGCGCTGGATGCTGCCCGGAAGCTGGAAGCCCAGCGTGCGCAGGGTGACGGCGACGGGATCGCCGTGCTTCAGCCGGCGCGCCTCCTCGGGCGGCACGGCGGCGCGCACCAGCAGATCCCCGGCGCTGATCAGCCGCACGACCGAGGTGCCGGGACCCACCACGGCGCCGGGATCGGCGAAGCGCTCGGCCACCCGGCCCTCGAAGGGGGCCCGGATCTCGTTGCGCGAGAGGGTCGTCGAGAGCTGCCGCACGCGGGCCTCCTGCTCGGAGACGCGCGAGCGGGCCACCTCGTAGGCCGCCGTCGCCGTCTTCGCCTGCAGCGCCGCCTGCGCCAGATCCTCCTTGGAGAAGAAATCGGGATTCTTCTGCCGCCGGTCGTTGCGGGCCAGGGCCTCGTTCATCTCGTCCGACGCCCGCTGCGCGTCGACCTGGGCGCCGCGCAACTGCGAGCGGGCCATCTCCAGGTCCTGCGCCGCCAGGCTGGTGTCGAGGGTCGCGATGACGTCCCCCTTCTTCACCCGGTCCCCGATCGAGACCTGCACCGACAGCAATCTCCCCTGCGAATCCGCCTTCACGTCCACCGACTGCCGGGAGACCACGACGCCGAGCCAGCCCGGCCGGGGCTGCGCGCTCGCCGCGGCGGCCGGAGCCGGCGCCGTCTTCGCGGCCGTTGTGGCCGGCACGGGGGCCGGCCGCGAAGGCGCGGCCGCCCTGACGTCCCGATGGCCGCAACCGGCGGCCGCCGCGGTCAGCAGGAGAAGGGCGAGAAGGGAGGAGGAGCCATGGCCGAACATGGCTCCATCATAGCCGACGGGCCCGGGGGGCGAAAAACCGCTCCCCCGGGGAAATTCCAGAGGCCCGCGCCTTTAGGCCGCCACGGAGATCTCGGCCCGCAGGTGCGTCAGATACTCGAGCTGGGAGGGCAGCGTCGCCACCAGCCGCTCGGTGCGCTCGCGCAGCGCGCGGAAGGCGAGGCGGGCATTGCCGTCGTCCATATGGTCGAGCGCCGGCAGGCTCCGCGCGGGCTTGTAGTTGAGGCCGAGCAGCATCACCGAGTAGGAATAGAACTCGAAGCCGTGATAGGCCGGGTTGATGTTCTTGGCGTTGGGCAGCCGCTGCTTCCAGATGTCGAGCCGGTCCCGCAGATCCTCCGGCACCAGGGCCTGCTTGGTGGCGCGCCAGAACTCCGTGTCCATCCGCTCGGTGGTGCAGTAGTGGAGGACCAGGAAGTCGCGGACGCCGTCGATCCCCTCGGCGATCACCCGGTTGTAGCTGCGCACCATCTCCTCGTCGATGGTGTTGCCGGGCAGATGGCTGACCAGTTCCTCGATGCCGTGCTGGATGAAGAAGATGCCGGTCGACTCGAGCGGCTCGACGAAGCCGCTGGAGAGTCCGATGGCGACGCAGTTCTTCACCCAGGAGTTGCGGCAGCGGCCGACCCGGATCTTGATGTGGTTGGCCCGCAGGCCCTCGGCGGCGGGGCCGAGGTGGCGGCGGAACTCGAGCTCGGCGTCCTCCTGGGTGGTGAAGGCGCTGGAGTAGACGTAGCCGGTGCCGGTGCGCCCGTAGAGCGGGATGTTCCACACCCAGCCGTTGGAGAGGGCGGTGGCGGTGGTGTAGGGGTTGATACCCTCCGCCTCGATGTCGGTGGGCACCTGCAGGGCGATCGCGCGGTCGCAGAGCAGCGAGTCGGCGAAGGAGATGAAGGGCTCGTTGAGGGCCTGATTGATCAGCAGGCCGCGGAAGCCGGTGCAGTCGACGAAGAGATCGCCGTGAATCGCGCCGTGGCTCTGGGTGACGACGTGATCGATCGCGCCGTCCTCCCCAAGGTTGACCTCGTTGACCTCGTCGATCACCTGACGGACGCCGCGCGCCATCGCGTATCGCTTGAGGAAGTCGGCCAGGAGGCTGGCGTCGAACTGATAGGCGTAGGGGTATTGAACCTTGTGATCGGAAAGGAAGCTGTTCTTCGGCTTGCGGCCGCCGCCGAAGTAGTCCTGGACCTGCTCGTCGAAAACCTGGCCGTCGAAGAACCGGGGGGACCGCTTCGCCTCGCACATGGCCGGGATGCTGAAGCAGGCCTGGTCGAAGGGCTCGTCCTGCTTGAGCTTGAGCCACCACTCGCCCATGTTGTAGCCGTCGACGGTCTCGTATCTCTGGAAGGGATGGTAGAAGTGGGCTCCATCCTGCCGCCAGTTGGCGAATTTGATTGCAAGCTTGTAGGTTGCGTTGCAGCTCGGCATCCAGTCCTGCTCGTCGAGCCCGAGGAAATCGAAGAACAGCTTGATGGTGCTGAAGGTCGCCTCACCGACGCCCACCGACTTGATGGTGGCGGACTCGATCAGGGTAACGTTGACGCTGGGAGCTGCCTTCTTCAGGTAGGACGCGGTCATCCAGCCAGCCGAACCGCCACCGACAATAACGACACTCTTGGCCATGTCAAACCCCCCTAATAGGAACAAAAGATTAGAATTAAGAAAGACTGGCCTTTCGGCTCGCCTTCCCCCCCACCGAAATGGTGAGATTCAGTCCCAAGGTGTGACGTGCCCCCGCAAAGCGGGACACGCCGGTCTCAAAGTTCCAAAGATCAGGCGCCTCGTTCTTTCTTAGGCGCAATCATCCTGGAATAGACGAATTTAAAAAAGGTTGGTCTGAGGCGGGCCGCTGACGGCGGCGGTCGTGCTGATCATCCTGCTGCCGGTGCCGGTGTTTGGCCGGTGCGATGAGGGGGTAGACTCGGACCATGGAACCCACCCCCCTCGACGAACTCACCCGGGACGCCCTCCTGAAGCTGTACCGCGGCTCCGTCCTGACCTACCGGCAGAACGGCGGCGGCTGCGCCTTCTGGTTCCTCGACGGCTCCCTGATCGACGACGGGGTCCCCCTGGATCTGCTCCGCCGGGGCCTGATCGCGGCCCCTCCGCCGGGATCGAACGATCCCTTCCCGCTGGCCGAAAAGGGGCGCGAGCTCGCCGGACGGCTGTCTCAGGGTTCTTGAACGGAGGGAAGAAGGCCGGTCCCACCCGGGGCAGGACCGGCCGGTGCTCTACCGCTTGATCCGCGAGCCCCCTTCTTCGGTACCCAGGATCCAGCCGACCACCTTTCCGGGCTGGATCACGTCCACCTTGTGCCAGAAACGGCGGTTGCGGAGGAAGCGGCTGGAGCTGTCGTCCTCGGGCAGGGCGGCGATCTCGTCGTGGATCTTCTGAAAGCGCTCAATCCACTTCGCGCAGTTGGCCAGGCGGAGGTCCACCCAGCCGTCGCGCACCCAGGACTCCAGGTCCTC
>DASWRX010000288.1:0-4027 GCA_036402955.1 Thermoanaerobaculia bacterium | reverse complement strand
CCCTTGCAGCGGCAGCCTCGCCCACAGGAGGGCGGGGCTGAGCCGGGGAAACCGCTCAGGGTGCATGGCCATGTAGAGGTTGGCGGGGAACACCGCGATCAGCAGCGCGATCAGCCCCCAGGCGGCGGGGACGGTGAACCGCGGGATCAGCAGGAGGGCTCCCAGCCCCACCTCGCCGAGCCCGCTCACGTAGACCAGCGCCAGCGGCCACGGCAGATAGGGCGGCACGATCCTGACGAAGGCCTCGGGCCGGGCGAAGTGGCTGATCCCCGCCGCGATGAAGAGAAGGCCCAGCAGCCCTTTCGCCGCGAGCTCCAGCTTCACGTCATGCCGCCCGTCCGCTCGTCCGGCGCGTTACGAGGAGCTCTCGCCTTCGCCCTCGCCTGGAGACGACGGAGTGGCGCCCTCCTCGGGCTGGTTCTTCTTTTCCGCCTTCCGCAGTTTCTTCTCCTCGGCCTTCTTTTTCTTGGCGAGGTCCTTCTGGCGCTTTTCGTGCTGGTAATTTGGTCTGCCCAACGGTGGCGTCCTCTTGGTAAATGTCGTATGAGGCGGCGGGTCCTGCACCGCTCCCATACCGTTTGGTTACGCGCAACGGGGAATGACGGTAGCACACATTGGGTTCCATCCCCGAACCGCTTCCCTGAGCCCCCCCTTGAGATAAATCGTCCTCTCGTCGCAGTCCCCTCCTGAAAGCGTTTCCCTCAGCGCGAGTCCCCTCCCCGCGCCTCCCTGCCTCTCCGGCCGGGCGAGCGGCGAGGGCGCGCCGGGATCCGATCCCAGGAGAAGGAGAGAGCCATGAGACACCACAGTCGCTGCGTGGCCCTGGCCGCCGCCGCCCTGATGGCGGCGGGCGCGGCCCTGGCCCAGGCGGGCCCGGAGACGGTACCCACCCGGCCGGCGCCGTTCCGGGAGCTCGCGATGACGCCGTCGCCGACCAACGTGGTCGACGTCACCCTCAAGCTCGCGTTCGGCGAGTATCAGATCGGCGCCGACAAGGTCCACCTCCGCACCTACAACGGCAAGCTGGTGAGCGATCCGCTGGTGGTGAAGCCGGGGGATACGCTGCGCGTGCGCCTCGAGAACGCGCTCGACTGCCCGAAGGGCGCGACCTGCACGTGCAAGCCCGACCCCTGCGCCGACGGCAAGGAGTCGCCGGCGGCGCACGTCCACGGCGCCCTCGCCGGAGCCCCTCCCGCCAACATCTTCAACTCGACCAACCTCCACACCCACGGGCTCCACGTCTCGCCGAGGTGCCACAGCGACAACGTGTTCGTCGACGTGGAGCCCGGCTGCGGCTTCTCCTACGAGTTCAAGATCCCCGCCGACCATCCGGCCGGCACCTACTGGTACCATCCCCACGTCCACGGCGCCACCGCCATCCAGGTGAGCAGCGGCGCCGAGGGCGCGCTGATCGTCAAGGGGGCCTTCGACGAGGTCCCCGGCATCCGGGGCGCCAAGGACGAGATCCTGCTGTTCCAGCAGATCCCCTACAAGTGCGATTTCCAGACCGCGGCCAACTGGGCCTGCAAGCCGGGCCAGGTGGGCCTCGTCCAGGACTTCGCGCAGCAGTTCGGCCCCGGGAAGTGGGACGCCTCCAAGCGCTACACCACCATCAACGGGGTGGTGCAACCGGCGATCACCCTGCGCCCGGAGGAGGTCCGCCGCTGGCGGCTCATCCACGGCGGCCTGCGCGAGAAGGTGGTGGTGGCGGTGGGCCGGAAGGCCGGCGCCGCCTTCACCGTCGAGAAGGGATGGCTCCACCTGATCGCCCTCGACGGCCTGCCCACCGGCGACGTCCGGCAGAAGGACCGGGTCGAGCTCGATCCTGGCTACCGGGCCGACGTCATGATCCGGGCGCCCAAGGAGCCGGGCACCTACTACCTGCTGGACGAGCCCTCGACGCGGCTGCTCGCTCCCCTCAACGCCGCGCAACGGGCCGAGGAGACGCCGCTCGAGCCGCTCAAGGTGCTGGCCGTGATCAAGGTGGAGGGAAAGCCCTGCTCGGACCCGCAGAACCCCTGCCACCGGGACCTGCCCCGGCCCGAGCAACTCGCGGGCTTCCGGCTCCCCTCGATCACCGACGCCGAGATCGCGGGCCGGCAGCCGCAGAAGGTCTACTTCGACATCAAGAACGGCGCCTTCACCGTCTGCGGCAAGGCGTACGATCCCAAGGCCGAGCCGCGACGTCTCGAATTCGGCAAGGCAGACGAATGGGTCGTGGCCTCCTCCACGGTCGCCGGACACCCCTTCCACATCCACGTCAACCCCTTCGAGGTGATCGACGAGACGACGGGCGAGCGCTACTGGAAGGACACGCTGTTCGTGGACAAGGGGAAGACGGTCAAGGTGCGGATGCGCTACGAGACCTTCGACGGCGACTTCGTGCTCCACTGCCACATCCTCGATCACGAGGACCAGGGGATGATGGAGACGGTGCGGATCGCCCCCGGGCCGCAGCCGGTGGAAGCGTGCCCGCCGCTGAACAAGGTTCCCTAACCTGCGCGGTCGATGCCGTAGCAGAGCATCTCCCGGCCGAGATGATGGATGCGGCCTTGCAGTCTTTCGCCGATGCGCTCGGCGACCCGGATGGAAGCCCGATTCTCCGGATGGATGAGGCTGATGACCCGGTCCTTCTTCAAGATGGTGAAGGCATAGGCCAGGGCGGCCCGGGCGCCTTCCGTGGCGTAGCCGTTCCCCCACCAGCGCCGCGCCAGGGTCCAGCCGAGCTCGAAGCCGGGCCAGCCGTCCGGCGCGGCAAAGCCGACGATCCCGAGGAACGCGGCCGTCTCCCGGTGCTCCACCGCCCACATGCCGGCGCCCCCGAGCTGCCAGTGCCCCATGAGGAAGGCCATGTGCCGCCACGAGCGGCCCCGGTCCCACGGCTCCGGCCCCCCTCCCAGGTACCGCAACACTTCCGGGTCCGCCCGGAGCGCGGCGTAGTCTTCGAGGTCGCTCCTGTGAAACGAGCGCAGGCGCAGGCGTTCCGTCTCCAGGGTGGGAATCCCGAGCGCGTTCATCGTTTCCATTCCGCTCTCCCTTGGAAGCGCGCGCTTGTCCTCCGTCCCCGGGGAGATGGACACTCCGGCCATAGGGACCCCTCTTCACGGGCAACGGCGCTCGTGCGGTCCTCTGTCCCTGAAGGGAGAAGCTATGCTTCGCCTCGTTTTGCTCGTGCTCTATTTCCTGGCGTCGTCCTCCACCTCCCCGCAGATCAAGGGAGGTGGCAGCGCGGACCCCATGGGCCTCAACGGATCCACGCCGGCGACCCAGACGGACGGCGGCGGCGGATGGGACCCCCTGGGCCTCCACGCATCCCCGCCGACCCAGACGGACGGCGGCAGCGGCGCGGACCCCCTCGGCTAGCCGTTCAGGACGGAGCCGCAGCAATTGCGGCTCCGCTCTTTCTGGCTATACTAAGAACGCTACATTTCACCCTTCGCTAACTTCCGGCCCGCTTCCGCTGCCGTGAAGGGACACCTAAAGTGTTTGAAGAGAGCCACGAGGACCTCGAAGGATTGCGCAGGCTGTTCGCCGGTCAGGCGTCGCCGTTCGAGGCCGAGCGGGCCGCGGTTCACCTGATGAGCTGCCGTGAGTGCTGGCTCCTCGCCTCCCGCGTCATCGCCGCTCAGAAGGCCGGCGGAGGGATCGCCGCTCAAGGTCCGCTCAGGTCGCTGATCGACTTGCACGAGATGGAGCAGGCGCGAGTGGGAGAGTGGCTGGAAGCGCAAGCCGCCTGGGCTGAGCTGCGGTCGCTGAGCCCCAAGGCCCGGCGGGACAAAGTGCGTCTCACGCGCGCGCTCCACACGCTGGCGTTCCTGGAGGTGCTCCTCAAAGAGGGCGCGTCCGGCGCTCCGGCGGACAGCGAGGAGATCTTCTATCTTGCCCTGCTGGTCGCAGGTCAGCTCCCTTCCTCTGAATTTTCCGTCGAATTCAAGAACGATCTCTGCGCCGAATGTTGCGCCGAGCTGGCCAACGCCCGGCGGCGGCTGGCGAAGTGGCCCGCGGCCCGCGACGCACTGAAGAAGGC
>DASWRX010000287.1:0-3283 GCA_036402955.1 Thermoanaerobaculia bacterium | reverse complement strand
GACGGGCGGCTTCAACGCCTTCATCCCGCTCGCCTACCACCCCGAGAACAACTACATGGGCCTGAAGTACCACACCACCGGGATGGAGGACCTGCGGCACATCGCCACGGCGCGGCTGGTGCTCGACAACATCCCGCACATCAAGGCCTACTGGGTGATGGTGACGCCGAAGCTCGCCCAGGTGGCGCTGCGCTTCGGCGCCGACGACCTGGACGGCACGATCGTCGAGGAGAAGATCTACCACATGGCCGGCGCCGGCACGTCGCAGCAGCTCTCGCGGCCGGAGCTCGAGCGCATCGTGCGCGAGGCGGGGTTCGTGCCGGTCGAGCGCGACACGCTGTACAACCCGATCGCGCCGCCCGTCCCGGCGGGCGCGGCGGCGGCTGCCGCCCCTTGAAGCCGGACATCCTCGGTTTCCACTATCTGGCGGTCGACGGCCCGATCGGCGTCGGCAAGACGACGCTGGTCGAGATGCTGACCCGCCAGTTCGAGGGCGTGAAGATCCTCGAGGACGTGGACAACCCCTTCCTCGGGGACTTCTACCAGGACCGCCCGGGCGCCGCCTTCCAGACCGAGCTCTACTTCCTGCTCTCCCGCTTCAAGCAGCAGCGCGAGCTCGCCCAGCGCGGCCTGTTCGACCGCGTGCTGATCTCCGACTACACCTTCTGGAAGAACCGCATCTTCGCCTACCTCAACCTCACCGACGACGAGCTGATGCTGTTCGACAAGCTCTACGCCCTGCTGGAGCCGCAGATCCCGGTGCCCGACCTGGTCATCCACCTGGTGGCCGACGTGGACACCTGCATGGACCGCATCCGCAAGCGGGCGCGCAACATCGAGAAGACGATCGCACGGGAATATCTCTCGGAGTTGATTGACGCGTACAATCACTACTATCATTACTACAGCCGGTCTCCGCTGCTGGTGGTGGACACGAGGTTTCTCAACTTCCCCCAGCGGCCCGAGGACTTCGACGAGCTGTTGCACCGGCTGTCGAAGCCCATCAAGGGGACCGAGTACTTCCAGCCGCTTGGATCCCGCTGAGGCGGGACCGGGACGGAGCACACAGCGCCCCCTGCGGCGCGGCACGGCGAGCGAGGACCTGATCCCCCTGCGGGGACAGCCACCTCCAACCTCTCGTCCGGATCGCCGCGAACCCGCGGGCCCCGCCAAAGGCCCTTCCGTCTCTTGCGTGCGGAAGGGCTTTTTCCGTTTGCAAGCGGAATCGAAAACCGGAATCGGACCCGAAAGGAGCTTCGGAATGGCTGTCGAGCCGAAGAACGTCACGGTCCCCTGGGTGGTGGCGGCACCCGAGCGCGGCGATCGCCTGGTGATGGTGACCGCCTACGACTATCCGCAGGGGCGCACGGCCGACGCGGCCGGGGTGGACATCGTCCTGGTGGGCGACTCGCTCGCCATGGTGGTGCTCGGCCACCCCGACACGCTGTCGGTGACCATGGACGAGATGATCCATCACACCAAGGCCGTCCGGCGGGGCGTCAAGCGCGCCCTGCTGGTGGCCGACATGCCTTATGGCTCGTTCCACCTCGGAACGGAGCAGGCGGTGGACAACGCCATCCGCTTCGTCAAGGAGGCGGGCGCGCAGGGGGTCAAGATCGAGGGGCACCGCCCCGAGCTGGTGGCCGCCCTGAGCCACGCCGAGGTGCCGGTGATGGCCCACCTCGGCCTCACCCCGCAGTCCGTCCACCGCCTGGGCGGCTTCAAGGTCCAGGGCCGGGGGAACGCGGCGCGCGAGCTCATCCTTCAGGCGGCCGAGGAGGCGGAGGCGGCCGGCGCCTTCTCGCTGGTCCTCGAGTGCGTGCCGTCCGACCTCGCGGCCGAGGTCACGCGGCGGCTGTCGATCCCCACCATCGGCATCGGCGCCGGCGCCGGCTGCACCGGCCAGGTGCTCGTCTACCACGACCTGCTGGGAGTGGAGGAGCGGATCGCGCCCCGCTTCGTGCGGCGCTACGCCGAGCTGGGCAAGCTCTCCCGCGAAGCGATCGCGCGCTACGCGGACGACGTCCGCGCCGGCCGCTTCCCCTCGCCCGAGGAGGGTTACGGCGGCGGCGCCCCGCGGCCGGTGGAAGAGCCGGCCAAGCTCTACGGGTGAGACGCCATGGAGATCAAACGTTTTCGTAGGGGTGGGGCTTGTCCCCACCCGGGCGGGGACAAGCCCCGCCCCTACGTCAAAATCGGGGCTCTGTGCTGATCGCGCGGACGGAAGACGAGCTGCGCCGGGCGGTCGGCGCCTGGCGGGCGGCGGGGGAGCGGATCGGCTTCGTGCCCACCATGGGCGCGCTCCACGCGGGACACCTGTCCCTCGTGCGGCTCGCCCGCGGAAAAGAAGGACGGGCGACGAAGGTGGTGGCGTCGGTGTTCGTCAATCCGACCCAGTTCGGCCCCAACGAGGACTTCAGCCGCTACCCCCGCCAGCCGGAGACCGACGCGGCCCTGCTGGCCGAGGCCGGCTGCGACCTGCTCTTCCTGCCGGACGTGGCCACGATCTATCCGCCGGGAAACGCCACCTTCGTCGAGCCCGCCGGCGCCGCCGAGGGGCTGGAGGGGGCCTGCCGGCCCGGCCACTTCCGCGGCGTCGCGACCGTGGTCTGCGCCCTGTTCAACCTGGTGCGGGCCGACGTCGCCGTGTTCGGCGAGAAGGACGCCCAGCAGCTCGCGGTGATCCGGCAGATGGTGCGCGACCTGCATCTGCCGGTCGAGATCGTGCCCGGCCCGACGATCCGCGAGGCGGACGGGCTCGCGATGTCCTCCCGCAACGCCTATCTCTCCCCCGCGGAGCGGCGGGCGGCCACGGTGCTCCATCGCTCCCTGCGCGCCGCCGAGGCGGCGGTCGGCCAGGGGGAACGCCGCGGGGATGCCGTGCGGCAGCGGATGCGGGAGGTGCTGGGCTCCGAGCCCCTGGCGCGCGTGGAGTACGCCGAGGTGGTGGACGCCGAAAGTTTTCAGCCGGTCGCGGCGTTGAACGGCCTGCTGGTTCTCCCCCTGGCCGTGAGGATCGGGGGGACCCGACTGATCGACAACATTCGCCTGGCGGTCGGCGAGATCCGGCCGCGGGAGGAGACCACGATATGAAGCGCACGCTTCTGAAGTCGAAGATCCACCGCGCCACGGTGACGGACGCCAACCTCCTCTACCAGGGCTCGATCACCATCGATCCCCTGCTGATGGAGGCGGCGGACTTCGTGCGGTTCGAGCGGGTGGAGATCTACAACTGCACCAACGGCGAGCGGTTCGCGACCTACGCCATCCCCGGCACGCCGGG
>DASWRX010000286.1:0-10999 GCA_036402955.1 Thermoanaerobaculia bacterium | reverse complement strand
ACATCCCCAAGACCTGGGAGAAGGTCGACCGCCTGGAAGGGCTGCTCGCCTTCGACGTCGGTACCGTGGTGGCGATGGAGGGCAAGGGGGTCGGCCGCGTGGTGGAGGCGAACCTCGGGCTCGAGAGCTTCAAGGTCGACTTCGAGCGGATCCGCGGCCTGACCGTGGGCTTCAAGGCGGCGCCGAAGCTGCTCCGGCCGCTGCCGCCCGAGCACGTGCTGCGGCGCAAGCTGGAGAACCCGGCGGAGCTCAAGGCGATGACGCCGCCCCAGCTCCTCCACCTCACGCTGGTGAGCTACGACCGGCCGCTGACCGCCGGAGAGGTCAGGGACATCCTCGCCGGCATCGTCTCCGAGCCGCAGTGGACGGCCTGGTGGTCGGCGGCGCGCAAGCACCAGCAGGTGGTGTCGAGCGGCACCGGCGCGCGCCAGACCTACCGCTGGGCGGACAGCAGCGGCGACGCCCTCGATTCGGTGTGGAAGGGCTTCGAGAAGGCCACGCCGCGCCGGCGGATCGAGCGGCTGAAGCGCGAGGGCGCCCGCGACGAGGGCCTGCGCGACCGCATGGCGGCCAACCTCGCCGAGGTGGCCGAGGAGATGGTGGACTCCGATCCCGGCCTCGCCTTCGAGATCTGGTTCGCCATCGAGCGCAGCGGCGCCAGGATCGCCGAGGACGTCGACTGGGCGCCCGACAACCTGCTCTCCGTCCAGCCGCTACGGGTCTTCACCGGCATCGAGGACCGGCTGCTGCGCGAGCGGGCCTACGCCATGGTGCGCGAGCGGCGGCCGGAGGACTGGCCCGCCGTCTACCGCGACGCCATGGGCAAGGAGTCCGATCCGCGCGCCCTCGACCTGCTGGCCGACGGCGTGATCCACGGCGCGCCCCGCGAGCTCGACCGCCTGCTCGACAGCCTGCTCGCCCAGCCGCACCGCAATCCGGCGGCCTTCACCTGGCTCGCCGAGCGGGCGGCGGTGGACGAGACGATGCGGACGCGCAACCCGCTGCGGCTGTTGCAGCAGATCCTGACCGCCCTGTCGCGCGACGACTTCGCCCCCTACCGCCTGCGCCTGCTCGCCCTCTCCGAATCGGGAGGGACGGTGCCGCGCCTGCTCGGCCATCTCTCCGAGGACCAGGCCGCCCAGGCCGAGGAGGCCATCCAGCGGGCCGCCCCGCTCGAGCCCTACCAGCGCGAGCAGCTCGTCAACGCCATCCACCTCCGCTTCCAGGGGCTGCGCAAGGAGACCGGGCCGCCGGCCATCTACGCCACCTCCGAGTCGGTCGAAGCCAAACGGGCGGAGCTGCAGCAGATCCTCTCGATCGACATCCCGGCCAACCGCAAGGCGATCGAGGAGGCCCGCGCCATGGGCGACCTGCGGGAGAACTTCGAGTACAAGTCCGCCCGCCAGCGGCACGAGTACCTGAACGCCCGCGCCGCCGCCCTCAACTCCGAGCTGTCGCGGGTGCGGCTGATCGAGACCGCCGGCACCGACGTCTCCGAGGTGCGCATCGGCACCCGCCTCCAGTTGACGGGAAGCGCCGGCCGGCGGGAGATGACGATCCTCGGCCCCTGGGAGAGCAAGCCCGAGGAGGACGTGATCTCCTACGAGTCCGACCTCGCCAAGGAGATCCTCGGCCGCAAGCTCGGAGACCCGGTGAGCCTCGGCGGCGAGAGCTGGACGATCGAGAAGATCGAGCCCTTCCGGTAGGGGCGGCCCGGCGTGGCCGCCCTCAGGCCAGAAACTTCCTACGCCGCCACGGTGCGGCCGTGGTGGGCGTGGGTGACGGGCCGGGCCGGCCGCGCCTCGTACCCCAGGACGCGGCTCGGCGGCGCGTTGCGGATCTCGACCGTCTCCAGGTTGTAGCGCAGCACGACCGGCGAGCCGTCGCGGAGCAGGAATTCCAGATCCGAGTACCTGGTCAGCAGCGCCCGGCCCTGCGGGCTGCCGGAATCCACGCTGGTGACCGGCGTCTGCCCTTCGAGCCCCCGCTGGATCCAGCCGTTGTCCGTCCAGATGAACTCCCGGCCGGCGACCTCGCTGGTGGTCAGGAGCTGGCCGAGCTGCGCGCCGGTCTCGACGGTGACGATCTCCTGCTCCGGGCGGTCCACCACCGGCCGCAGGAAGCCGCCGTCGTTCTGGTGCAGCGTGAACAGGCTCACCACCAGCGCGAGGCCCATCACGGTGGCGGTGCGCAGCCCGGGCTGGAGGGGGAAGAGCAGCAGGCGGACGGCATCGAACGCCTTGCGGAGGCCGTACGCCGGGACCTGCTCGGCGGCCTCGCGGCGGATCTGCTGGCGCAGCGCGGCGGGCGGGGCGGCCCGTTCGACGCGGCCGAGCCCGTGAACCATGCGCCGCATCGACTCCAGGCGCCCCGTGCACGCCTCGCAACGCGAGCAATGGGACTCGAGCTGGCGCCTTTCGGCGATCCCGAGCTCGGAGTCGTGGTAGGCCGAAAGCTGCTCAGTGGAAATGTGGCGGTTCATAGCCCTTTCTCCAGGAGACTCCGAAGCTGCTCTCGGCCGCGTGCGATTCGCGAGCGGACCGTCCCCACCCGGACCCCCAGCACTTCAGCAATCTCATCATAGGATAACCCCTCCAGGTCGCGCAGGACCACGGCCTCGCGGAAGACGGGAAGAATCCGCGACAGCCCCTCCGCGACGCGGCGGCCTTCGTCGGCGGCGACCGCCAGAGCCTCGGGCCCGCGGCCCGGGTCGGCGAGCGGCACGCCGCTCTCCTCGGAATCGTCGATCGACGTCGTGGCCACGAAATGGCGGGACAATCGATCGCGGCAGTGGTTGATGGCGATCCGGAACACCCAGGTCTTGAGGGTCGAGCGACCCCCGAAGCTGCCGAGGTGCCGGTAGATGCGCAGGAAGATCTCCTGGGCGAGGTCGGCGGCCTCCTCGCGGTTGCCCGCGAGGCGCAGGGCGAGGTTGTACACCATCTCGCCGAACCGTTCGTAGACCTCGTCGAAGGCCTGGAGATCGCCGCAGCGATGGCGTTCTACGAGGGCGACGTCGAGGGCTACATCCTGATGAACGACCGGGTACACCGTTGCGACGCCCACCGAGTCCTCCCAGGGCGGATCGACCCTCGCCCTGTTCTGATAGACCCCCCCGGGGGCGAAAAAGTTCCCGAGCTTCTTCAAGGGAGTCCTAGGGTAGCACCAAACTCCCCGGCCCTCACTCCCCCACCCTAGCGGTCGATCGTGGCCATCACGGTCGGGTTGTAGCGAGGCCCGGAAATCTTCTCCGGCGCGAGCGCGTCGTCGAGCGCGCTCATCTGTGCCGCGGCCAGCGAGATCGCAGCGGCGGCGACGTTCTCCTCCAGGTACTTGACGCGCTTCGTGCCCGGAATCGGCACGATGTCCGGTCCCTTGTGCAGCAGCCAGGCGATCGCGACCTGTCCGGGCTTGACGCCGAGCGACCGCGCCACCTCTCGCACCACCTCCGCCGCCCGCATGTTGGCGTCGAAGTTCTCACCCTGGTAGCGCGGATCGCCGCGTCGGAAGTCGCCCGCGGGATACTCCTCCGCCCGCTTGACCTCGCCCGTCAGGAAGCCGCGGCCCAGCGGCGAGAACGCTACCAGGCCGATGCCGAGCTCGCGGATCGCCGGCAGGACGTCCGACTCCAGGTTCCGCTCCCACAGCGAATACTCGCTCTGGAGCGCGGAGACCGGGTGGACGGCATGGGCGCGCCGGATGTTGGCGACGCCCGCCTCGGAGAGGCCGAAGAAGCGCACCTTGCCCGCGGCGACCAGCTCGCCCACCGTGCCCGCCACCTCCTCCATCGGCACCGCCGGATCGACGCGGTGCTGGTAGAGCAGGTCGATGCGGTCCGTCTGGAGACGCCGCAGGGAGCCCTCGACCACGCGGCGGATGTGCTCCGGCCGGCTGTCGCGGTCGGTGCCCACCTGCTTCCCGTTCTCGATGCGGAAGCCGAACTTCGTGGCGAGGGTCACCTGGTCCCGCCGCCCCTGGAGCGCCCGGCCCAGGAGCTCCTCGTTGGTATAGGGGCCGTAGACCTCCGCCGTGTCGAGGAAGGTGCAGCCGAGCTCGATGGCGCGGTGGATGGTGGCGATCGACTCCGTCTCGTCCGCGGGGCCGTACGACTGGCTCATGCCCATGCAGCCGAGGCCGACGCCCGAGACCTCGAGGCCCTGCCGGCCGAGCTTGCGTTTCTCAAGACTCATACATCCTCCTTCTCTCGCAGCCATTCGAACCGATATGCCAGCTCCGGGCCCCCTGTTCCCTCATACGCGAGCTGGGCGACGAGCAGCGCGAACGGCTCGGTGTAACGGGCGATCCGTAAAGGCCCGGCATCCACGGGATCGAAACCCGCGTCGCGGATCAGCCCGGCGGCGATCCCCTTGCCGCCGGGATCGTCCCCGCAGTATACGAGGCTGGGCCTGGGAGCTTCGCGCCGGGCCGCGAAAACGCCGAAGAGCACTTCGCTCGGCACGGTATTGAAAGCACAGACGACTCGCGCTTCGGGAACCCGCTTCGCGAGCTCCTCCGCGCCGGAGGTCGTGTGGGCGATGACGAGCCCGGTGTCGTCGGCGTTCATCGGCAGCGAGCAGGTCACGATCACCTTTCCCGCCAAGTCGCCTGCCTGAGCCAGGACGTCGTCCATTCGAGACCAATGCACGGCCAGCAACAGAGCGTCCGCCTCCTGCGCGGCCTCCCTTGGCGTGCCCGCTCGCGCGTTCCCGCCCGCATCTCGCGCGAGCCCGGTCAGCTTTTCGTGACGGCGCGCATAGCTGAACACCACCTCGTGCCCGGCGCGCGCGAAGATCGTCCCGAGCTTGCCACCCATCAATCCCGAGCCCAGAATGCCAATTCGCATGCCGCCGATCCTCCTCGCTTTGCCGCCGACGGCGAGAGCCTATCCCTCGCCGTCCGCCGCGCCAAGGAACTGCGCCCAGTCGAGCTCCGCCCAGTCGAGCTCCTCCTCGACGCGCTGGAACGCGGCGTCGCCGATCGTGTCGTCGGCCCGGAGCGCCACGAGCCGCCGCCGCGCGGCCTCGGTCGCGGCGCGCACGACCGCCGCGTCCGCCTCCCGGCCGTCGGTATCCGCCGCGGCCTCTGCGGGCGCGCCGAGCTCTTTCTCCGCCCGGCGCAGTTGCAGGCCGTAGCGGTGCTGCACGAGCTCCGCGGTCTCGGCTCCCGGGCACGCCGCGGCGGCCTCCGCCGCCGCCCGCAGCGTCTCGACCCGCGCGGTGCGCACCTCGCGGTCCACCATCCCGTCATCCTCGAGCCGCAGGCGCAGCAGGAGCGGCCGCAGCGTGAGCCCCTGGAACACGAGCGTGCCGAGCACCACCCCGAACGCGGTGACGAGGATCAGGTCCCGATAGGGAAACGGGACGCTGCCGCTGCCCTCACCGCCGATCGGGAGAGCGAGCGCGGCGGCGAGCGTCACGGTGCCGCGCATGCCGCACCACCCCACCACCGCCGCGCTCCGCGCGTCGAGCGCCACCGCGTCGCGCGGTCCGGGCGTCCCGTGCGGGCGCGGGCGGCAGCGCCAGCGGCTGAACGCCGCCGCGCCGGTCACCCACGCGATGCGCGCGAGGATGACCGCGACGCACACCGCCGCCGCCACGGCCGCGTAGCGCTGCCCCATCGCCCCGGTGGCGCGCGCGACGATGGACTTGAGCTGGAAGCCCACGAGGATGAACGCGAGCACGTTCAGCACGAACACCGCGAACTCCCACACCGCCCACGCTGGAATGCGGATGCGCGCCGGCATGATCTCGGGCGCGCGGCGCGACGCCGCCATCGCGAAGACCACCAGCGTGATGATGCCCGAGAGGTGCAGCCGCTCCGCGAGCACCCAGACGGCGAACGTCCCGCAGAACTGAACCACCACCGCGGTCGAGACGTCGTTGATGCGCGCGTTCACGGCGAGGGTGAACCGCGCGAGCACCAGCCCGAGAACGACGCTGCCCACCGTGACCACGAGCAGCGTCGGCAGCACGCTCCACCCGGACAGGGCGCCGGCGACCGTGGCGCCGACCGCGAGGCGGTAGACGAGCAGCGCGCTGGCGTCGTTGAAGAGGCTCTCTCCCTCCAGGATCACGAGCAGCCGGTGCGGTGGGCGGAGCTGCTTGAGCACCGTGGTGGCGGCCGCCGCGTCCGGCGGCGCGACGATGGCGCCGAGCGCGATCGCCGCCGCCCACGGCATGTCCGGAACGAGCCGCCGCGCGACGACGGCGACGATGGCGATCGTGAGGGCGACGGCGCCGAGGGCCAGGCTGGAGATCGCGCGCCAGTTCGCGCGCAGGTCGCGCTGCGAGGAGTCGAAGGCGGCGTCGACCAGGACGGGCGCGACGAACAGCGCCAGCGCCAGCGCGGGATCGAGAACGATCGTCGGCACGCCGGGGATCAGCGCGAGGGCGGCGCCGGCGAGCGCCACCAGCGCCGGATACGGCGCGCCGATCCGCCGCGCCACGGCGGCAAGGGCCGCGCCGGCCAGCAGCAACGCAATGACGACCTCGAACACCTTCATCGCTTCTTCCTGTCCCGCAGCTCCGCCGGCGCGATCAGCGCACCGGAATCGATTGCGCGTGATGAAAATGGTCGTCCGGATCCCACCGCTCTTTAACCTTGACCAGATTGCGCGGATGCCGTCGAAAGTTATCCAGGAAATACAGCCAGAGAGCGTGATCGACGTCACCGCTCTCATGGCTGCCCAGCACCGTGTCGGGATAGTTGTAGTAGGCGCCATCGACCGTGCCGGTGCTGTCCCTGGCCGGGTCGGGCGTGCCGCCGTATTCGGCATACACTTCACGATAGAAGTCGTTGATCCATTGCAGGTGCGCCTCGGCTTGAGCCCGGTAGGGCGGCAGGAGGCCCTGGCCCGGCTCCGAGGCGTTGAGCCAGTAGGTCTGGTACTGGAGCTTCATGATGGAGCTGCGCTGCGGCACGGCCGTCGACCCTGACGTCCGCCGGTTGATCGCGCCGCCGTAACTGTCCACCTGCAGCAACGTTTGGCTCATGTCGGCAGCGGCAAGGCCGGCCGGCGTGGTGTTCAACCACCTGTAGATGGCCTCGACCTGATGGTCCGGGAAGGGCTTCTTCATGTAGGCCGACTTGTACTTGCCAAACTGATTCGGCCCGGAACCGTTCAGCGTTTGCAGCGCCTCGAGGTAAGTGACGTGCTGCGCCGCGTCGCTGGCCGGCATGGTCGTCATGTAGCCAGGATGCCCGCCGAGCGGCTTCCTGAGCACCGCTCTCGGGACGATCTGGTCGAAGAGCGCCTTGGCTCGCTGAATGCTCCTCTCTGCTCGCTGACGATGGTCGTGAACATCCACACCGGGGGCGGACACCATCTGCAGGACCAGGCCAATCTGCCCATTCGAGACGTGGTTCAATTTCAGGAGGCTGAAGTCGGTATCGGGCATCTCCACGACGAGCTCGGCGTAGGCGGCCAGCAGCCCGGCGAAGCTGCTCCGGTCGAGATCGGACCAGTTCCAGGCCAACGTAGCGATCGTGGCGTGATCCGGCGCGTCGGGCAACTGGGAAAAATAGTAGCGCACGATGACGCCAAAGTTGCCGCACCCGGCGCCGCACAAGGCCCAGAACAGGTCCCGCTCGTCGCTCGTCGCGCTCGCGGCGGACACCTGACGCAATTGCGCCTGTCCAGCCCTGGCGTCCCATGTCACGATGTCCACAGCGCTCAGGTGATCCACGGTCAAGCCGTGCAGCCGCGACAACAATCCGTACCCGCCGCCGGTGATATGACCGCCCGCTCCGACCGAATAGCAGCTACCGGCGGGCAAGGTCTTGTTGAACCCATTCAACAGCGTGCGATACACGGACCAGTTTTCACATCCGGCATCGATGAAGAAGGCATTGCGCACTGGATCGAACCCGGCCTGGCTCACCGCGGACATGTCGATGATGGCCCTGGTGTTGCCGCTGTAGACGAAATTCTCATAGCAGTGCCGACCCGAGGTGACCCTCACCTCTCTGCCGTGGGCGTTGACGGCGGCCGTCAAACAGTCAGCGACCTGGTCCGCATGCGTCGGGACGTACACCGCTTGCAGGTTGGGCGCGAACCAGCGGCGGTCGAATCCCTGGCGATCGCTGAGGACGACGGGGCGGCTGCCACCGTGCGCGATTGAAGGGCTCAAGACAGAACACTCCTTCCCCGGAAACAAGCTTCATTATACCGCGCGTATCGGAATTGCGGCACCAGCGGTTGAGCGGAGGCGCTCGAACGCTCGCGGGGAAGCCTTGGCCATGCCCTGGTATCCAGAGCCGGCAAGTCTCACGACGCGGTGACCTCATCGACGGCCCGCAGCCCATTGAGCGTGCGGGGATATCCGATAAATGGCAGGAGCTGGGTCAAAACATCGATCAACCGCGCGCGGTCGTTGCCGACGTTGAGGTTCGCGGCGACGTGGCCCTTGACCTGCGGCTCGCATCCACCGAGCGAGACGAGCATGCTGAAGGTGAGCAGCTCGCGGGTCGGCACGTCGATGCCGGTGCGGGTCAAGTGGTCGCCGAAGCAGTTGGCGGACAGATAGCGCTGGATGTGCTGCTGGTCGGCGGGCGCGGAGGCGTAGAGCTTCTCGACGGTGGCGCTGCCGACGATCTGCTGCTGGACCGCCAAACCCTTCTCTTCGCGATTCTCGGGCGTGGTCGTGGACTGGCCGGGCAGGGGCAGCTCGACACCTCGCCCGGTGAGCACCTCATTCGTGGCGTGGATGAAGTCGAAGACCTTGGCCATGCCCACGTACGGCACTGCCTGGTAGACGATCTCCTTTGCCTCGACCGGCGTGACCCCGGCGGTGAGCGCCGCGCCGAGCATGACGCGGTACTCGCTCAGCGCCTGGGCGGCGATCATCGACGCGAGCTGGACCATCAGCCGGGTCCGGGCGTCCAGATTGCCGTGACGCAGCACCTCGTCGAAGGCAAAGTTGTCGAAGATCCCGATGAGCTCGGGGTCGCTCACCGCCAGAGTGGAGACGTGCCCGGGAAAGAGCTCGTCGTGGTTCTTGCGCGCCTGGTTATTAGGAGCCATCGTGGGAGCCATCGCCGTTCTCCTTGTCGTCTGTCCTGGTTGAGGCCAGCCCTCGATTGCCGCTCAGCGACCGACCCTTGCCGCCAGGTGCGGGGGAAAACAATGGCCAGGGCGAGAGCGAGCAGGGACGTGCCGGCGGTGAGCGAGGTGCCGGCACGGTGCGCGAGCGATTTCCTTGCATCGAGAGTGCCACCGGCGGCGGCGATAGGCGCGCCACCTTGGACGATCCTGCAAATCTTCGGGAGGAGTATCCAGAACCCAGCGGGGCGGCTAGGATAGGGACATGCTCGGGATGAGCGTCTCGGGCTTTCACCACCACTTCAAGCGGCGCCTGAGGAGGCCTGATTGATGGCGCAACCGACCAACGCATCCCCCAGGATCGGCCCCGACGATCCGCGGTACCTCGCGGTCACCAGGAAGCGCTTCAACAAGCGATTCAGCGCCCAGCCGGACTACGTCCAGCTAGCCCACTCGACGGGCCAGGTGGTCTCGGCGGTCGAGGAAGCGGTGCGGGAGGGACGGCGGCTCGTGGTGACGAGCGGCGGGCACTGTCTCGAAGGGTTCGTGTCCGACCCCGAGGTGCGGGTGATTCTCGACGTCTCGCCCATGAAACGCGTCGAATACGACCCGGAGATGCGCGCCGTGGCCGTCGAGGCGGGCGCCACGGTGGGTGAGACGTTCCGGGCGCTGTTCGAGAGGTGGGGGGTGGTGGTCCCCCTCGGCCAGCATCCGGAGATCGGCATGGGCGGGCACGTGGCCGGCGGCGCCTTCGGCTTCCTCTGCCGGCAGCTCGGGCTCGTGGCGGACTACCTGTATGCCGTCGAGCTGGTCACCGTCGACGGGGACGGCAAGGCGGGCCGCGTGGTGGCGACGCGCGAGGCGTCCGACCCGAACCGCGATCTCTGGTGGGCTCATACCGGCGGCGGCGCGGGCAACTTCGGCGTGGTCACCCGCTACTGGTTCCGGTCGCCCGACGCCTCCGGCGACGATCCGGCCACGCTGTTGCCCCGCGCTCCGGAATCGATCACCACGTTCAGGGCGGAATGGAACTGGAACGACGTCGATCGATCGGCCTTCGAGCGGCTGCTCCGGAATCACGGCGCCTGGTGCGAGCGAAACAGCGATGCCGATTCGCCGGACGCCTCTCTCTGGACCCTGCTGGAGATCCATCGCCAGCAGTTCGGCAGGATCGTCGTCCGCGGCGTGAGCACGGCCGGGGCCGCCGCCGAACGGCAGATGGACGATCATCTGGCGGCGCTCGGCGAGGGGATCCTCGCGCCCCAGGGCCGGGAGATCGCGCGGATGTCCTGGCTCGATTTCGCCGTGAACCCGCTTCCCGATCTGTTCGCCATGCCGCCCGGAGGGGTGAGCACCAAGGTGAAGGACGCGCTGCTCAAACGACGGTTGAACGATCGCCAGATCGGCGTGGCCTACGATCACCTGACGAGCGCCGGTCACGACGTCATGGGCGGCATGCTGGGGCTCGCGACCTACGGCGGCCGGATCAACACCGTCGCGCCCGGCGCGACCGCCTCCGCCCAGCGCGGCTCGATTCTCGACATCGCGTGCACCACGGGCTGGCTGGACCCGCGGGAGGAGGAGAGGAATCTGGCGTGGGTGCGGACGTTCTACCGGGATCTGTTCGCGGAGAGCGGCGGCGTGCCGGCGCCGGGCGAGGCCTGCGAAGGGAGCCTCATCAATCATCCCGACGTCGATCTCACGGACCCGGCGCTCAATACCTCGGGCGTGCCCTGGTATACGCTCTATTATCAGGCGGGCTATCCGCGCCTGCAGCGGATCAAGGCGCGTTGGGACCCGCTGAACGTGTTCCATCACGCGCTGTCCATCCGGCCGGGGTGATTCCAAGATGCCAGCGGTGCAACCGAACCCACGAGGAATCGCCTAAGCCGCCGGCGCTAGCGCCTGGCCACGGGCGAGCCAAGGCATGCCGCGGTAGGAATCCGCCACCACCCAAGC
>DASWRX010000285.1:0-26559 GCA_036402955.1 Thermoanaerobaculia bacterium | reverse complement strand
AAACACCCGTTCCCATTCCGAACACGGCAGTTAAGCCCCTCAGCGCCAATGGTACTGCGCGCGCAAGTGCGTGGGAGAGTAGGTCGTCGCCGGGAATTATCCCCAAAAGGCCCCTTGGTTTTCCAAGGGGCCTTGCTTTATGGGGCCCAACGGTTTGGCCTGCTGCTCCGTATAGAATAAAGACGTATCATAGACTTTGTATAGAAAGGAAGTTTCAATGCGGAGAGCAGTAGCCTTCTTGGGAGGGGTGGCCCTCGCTGCCGGTTGTGCCGCCTCGGCCTCGGCGGGTCCCACGGCGCAGGGCGCGCCGTTCCGCGTCAGCTCGTGCACCAACTGTATCGAGCAGTCGCCTGCCGTCGCCGGATCCACCTCCGGCGCCTTCCTGGCCGCCTGGGAGGGGGCGAGCGCGACCGACCCCAAGTCCCTGAGCGGCCGCTTCTTCAACAGCACGGGACTCGCTCTGGCCGCCGACTTTCTGACCAGCCAGAATGTGGCGGCGGATCAGTATGACGCGACTGTGGCGCGCGACACCCAGGGCAACTTCATCGTGGTCTGGTCGGAGGTCGCCAACGGCAACAGCGAGATCATGGCCAAACGTTACCAGGTGAACGGCACGGCGATCGGCGCTGCCTTCAAGGTGAACCAGGACCCCGCCGGCTCGCCAACCGTGCCGACCGACTTCAATCCCGCGGTCGCAGGGACGAAGGATGGCGGTTTCATCGTGGTCTGGATGAACCTGCTGCCGGCGGGCGGCAACTTTCCCGGCACGACGCCGCAGGTGCTGGCCCGCAAGATCAGCGCGGCCGGCGTCCCGGTGGGAACCCAAGTGAAGATCAGCACGGGATTGGTCAATGGCGACCGTCCGGACGTCTGCGTGGATACCGTGGGCCGGCCCGTAGCGGTCTGGACCAGTGTGGACGGCTTTCCTCTCTTCGAATCCAACCACAAGGGGGTGTCCCTGCGCCGGCTGACTCCCGCTGGCGTTCCCACGGGGCCGGCTGAGACCGTGGTCGCCGCTCCCAACGCCGGCTCGGTCAAGCCAGGGGTCTCCTGCGGCAGCGGCAGCACCTTCGTGGTGGTCTGGCACAGCGACCAGCCGCCGGCGGCGGAGCGGTTCGACATCCTGGGCCAGCGCTTCAGCCGTCTCGCCCGCCCGCTCGGGCCGACCTTCCGGGTCAACGGCACGGTCACCCGGGACCAGAGGAACCCGTCGATCGCCCACGACCCGCAGGGTAATTTCACCGTGGTCTGGCAGTCGTACGTGAGCTCGCAGCAGGTCGGCATCTACGGGCGGCGCTTCGCCGCCAACGGCGCCGCCCTCAGCCCGGACTTCGAGGTGGTCTCCGGTCCCGACAACGCGACGGCGCCCACCAATCCCGATGTCGCGACGATCGGCACCGCCGGCAACTTCGTCGTCGTCTGGCAGGCCGGCTCTCAGGCGATCTACGGCCGCCGCTTCACTCCGTAGCCCTGCCGTCGCAGTGCCCGGTGGCGACTTCGAGTGGCGTCCGTCCCGCGACCAGCGCGGTGACGGCCGCCGCTCCGGCCCTTTTGAGCGCCTCCGCGGCGGCGTCGAGGGTCGCTCCAGTGGTGGCGACGTCGTCGACCAGCAGTACATGGAGGCCGCGGACGCGCTCGGGCTTGGGAGCCCGGAACGCCTTGCGGAGGTTGACGAGGCGTTCGTCCCGGCCGAGAAGGCTCTGCGGCGGCGTGGCGCGGCGGCGGGAGAGAGCCGGCACGCAGGGAAGGCCAAGACGGGCGGCCAGGGGACGGGCGATCTGTTCCGCCTGATTGTAGCCCCGCGCCAAGCGGCGGCGCCAGTTGAGCGGCACGGGAACGACCAGGTCGAAGCCGGAGAGCCGGTCGCTCAGCCTCTCTGCCAGAGCCATCGCCAGATGCCGCCCGAGATAGTCCAGGCGCCCGAACTTCAGCCCCCGCACCACGGCGTCGAGCGGCGGGCGGTAGCTCCAGAGGGCGAGGAGGTGGTCGAAGGCGGGAGGGCGCCGGCGGCAGGCACCGCACCGGTAATCCGCCGGCAGGACGTGGGCGGCGAGCGGACGGGCGCAGACCGCGCAGGCCTCCCGTGACAGTGGCTCGAGGCGCGACCGGCACCCCTCGCAGAGCCCGAGAGAGGTTCCCGTCGCCGGGAGTGGCCGGCCGCAGCCGAGGCACGGCGCCGGCAGCAGCGCGTGGACCAGCCGGTCGAGCAGGCGCTCTCCGCGAGGAGGTGGCGCGACGCTCGCGGGCTCCGGAACGTATAACGGGTCGGACATTGAGGATCGGCGGCGCACACCGCCGGAGCGCTTCCTCCAGGTCGGGACGAGACGTGACGCTATACTCTCAGCAATCGGGAGGTCCGGGCTAGTGCCCGGCGCCGGAATCGAGCGGATACGCCGCGAAGGAGGGATTTTGATCCGTAACCACCGCCTGCTCGGCAGGCTCCTGCTGGCCATCTCGCTGCTCCTGCTCCCCGCCGTTGCCGGGGCGGAGGATCTCTACAACTACACCGTGGGTGTCCTCGGCGGGATCGGCGGCTCGTTCGACGCCAAGCCGGGCAACAACCTCAACAACACCGGCTTCCAGGTGAACCTCGGCTACGTCACCGATCCGGGCACCCAGGTGGTCCTGCGCACCGGCCGGCTCGCCCTCGACAAGAGCCGGTTCTTCGGCTCGCTGAGCAACGCCGACCTCGAGTACGTCACGGTCGGGGGTGAGTACCATTACCATGAGCCGCTCTACGACTCCGGGGTGTACGTTGCCCTGGGAGGCTACCGCCTGCAGGGGGATTCGGCGTCCGGCCGCGACTCGAACGACACCTGGGGCGTCTCGGTGGGATTCACCGGCGAGCTGCCGATCAAGCGCTGGCTGGGCATCCAGGCCGAGATCTCGGGCCACTATGTCAACTTCAAGGAAGCCCAGTTCTTCGGCCTGGTCAACGCGGGACTGGTCGTCCATTTCTAAGGACTGGAACGGGGCGGCCGATCCGATCTCCGGTTCCCTACCCGCCGGGCCGGAGCTCGGCGGTCTTGTTCGCCCCCTTTCCCCTGAGGAAGGCGGTGAGCTCGGTCCGCAGGGTGGGATCGTCCCAGTCTGTCATCCCCTCGAACTTCCGCACGACCTGCCCGTGGACCACGAGGTAGGTCTCGGGGAGCTTGTCCGTGCCGTAGCGGTTCGCCACCTTCCAGTTGGGATCGAACAGCACCATCTCGGAGCCGGGCCCGAGGAACGTCTGCACCTTGTCGGAGGAATCGGCGACCGCCACCATCACTACAGAGAAGTCCGTCTGGCTCGAGAAATCATGGATCAGCCGCTGGAGCTTCGGCGTCTCCTGGATGCACGGCGGGCACCAGGTAGCCCAGAAGTGGACCAGAGTGACCGGG
The DNA here is from genome assembly GCA_036402955.1 of Thermoanaerobaculia bacterium. Lineage (GTDB taxonomy): Bacteria > Acidobacteriota > Thermoanaerobaculia > Multivoradales > UBA5704 > DATARR01. The sequence continues at coordinate 23,179 of DASWRX010000285.1, read as the reverse complement.
GCGAGGCGGGACCCGATCGTGATCGACCGCCCCGTCGCGTCGTAGAGGGATCCCCCGGGTTCCTGAACCGGTCTGTTTCCCTGCGGCCAGAAGAGAGCGGAGAGCGCGCAGGCCGCGAGGACCGCCAGACCCAGCTTGGCGGGCAACCCGAGGCGCGGTCCGGCGGCGGCAGCCGGGCTCGCTGCGGGAGAAGCCTCCGCAGGTCCGACCGGATCGTTTGGGGAATTCATAAAGTGGCTCCGATGTTGAAGGTAGCGGATCCGATTTGATCTGACAGTCCAACATCTCCTAGAGTACAGCACGGGCTCGAAAACATTGCACAACCTGGAAGAGACCAAGTTTCCACGCTCCCGGCGGGCGTTCCTGGTGGGGCTCATCCTGCCGGGCCAGCCGGGCTACGTCGTCGAGGAGCACCTGGACGAGCTGGCCCAGCTCGCCGATACGGCGGGCGCCCAGGTGGTGGGCCGCGCCGTGCAGGCGCGCAGAGCGCCGGACCCGGCGACGTCCATTGGCAAGGGCAAGGCCGAGGAGATCGCCGCCGCCGCTCGCGAGCTGGGAGCGGACCTGCTGATCTTAGACGATGACCTTTCGGGGAGCCAGGCGAAGAATCTCGAGGAGCTGACCAAGCTCCTGGTGATGGACCGCAGCGCCCTGATCCTCGACATCTTTGATCTCCGAGCGCAGAGCCGCGAGGCGCGCACGCAGGTCGAGCTCGCCCGGCTCAAGTACATGCTGCCCCGCCTGACGCGACAGTGGAGTCACCTCTCCCGCCAGGGTGGTGGCGTCGGCATGCGCGGCGGCGAGGGTGAGAGCCAGCTCGAGCAGGACCGTCGCGTCCTGCGGGCCCGCGTCCGCCGGCTGGAGGAGGATCTGGAGAAGATCGAGCGTACCCGCGGCGTCCAGAGGCACGGCCGCAACAGCGCGCCGACCATCGCCCTCACCGGCTACACGAACGCAGGCAAGTCAACTCTTTTCAACCGGCTGACCGCCGCCGGCACGCTCGCCGAGAACCGCTTGTTTGCTACCCTCGACGCCAAGCTCCGGCGCGGCTCGGTGCAAGGCGCTCGCACCGCGGTCTTCGCCGACACGGTCGGCTTTATCCGCAAGCTGCCGCACCATCTGGTCTCCTCGTTCCGCAGCACACTGGGCGAGATCACGGCCGCCGACCTCGTGCTCCATGTGGTCGACCGCAGCCATCCGCGCTGGCAGGAGCAGGCTGAGGTGGCCGAGGCCGTGATGGACGAGCTGGGGGTCGACCGCGAGCGGGTGATCACGGTGTTCAACAAGAGCGACCTCGTGCCCGTGGACGCGTCGCGCGATGGAGCGCTCTGGGTCTCGGCAGCGACAGGAGATGGCATTCCGGCTCTCAAGGCCGAGCTGGCCCGCCGTCTCGGCTTCGGCGTGGTTCCACAGGATGTTCCGCTCGAGGCCGGCGTGGGTCTCCCCTGAGATTCGGCCGGCCGGTTTGACACTCTCCGCCTCAGCTCAGTACAATCCGCCCTCCTGTGGGGCCGTAGCTCAGTTGGGAGAGCGCTTGAATGGCATTCAAGAGGTCGTCGGTTCGATCCCGATCGGCTCCACCACTCCGAAATAGCTCGTTAATCCCTACCTGCCGATGACCTCGTCCGGTGAGCCTGCGCGAGTTGGGCGTGGGCTGGGCGTGGGCTGGCGGCTCCTCGGTCGGCCTGGATTGCTGCTCCTCGCGGTGCTGGCCTTCTCCGGGTTGTTCGTCCGCAACGCCTGGGTTTCGGACGACGCGAAGATCACCTTCCGTAGCGTCGAGCAGCTCCATGCCGGGCAGGGCCCGCGGTGGAACCCCCACGAACGCGTCCAAGCGTTCACCCATCCGCTCTGGTTCCTCCTCCTCGCCGCCGCGCGAAGCCTGAGCGCCGAGTCCTTCCTGAACGCCGTCGTCCTATCGTGGGCGCTCGGGCTCACCGCTTTTCTCTTCTCCTTGAGGCTGTTTCGCGACCCGTGGCGCTGGCTGCTCGCCTGGGCTCTGCTGCTGTCGTCTCGCGCCTTCGTCGACTTCAGCTCCTCAGGGCTGGAGAACCCGCTGGTGTTCGCTCTCCTCACCTGCCTCCTCGTCCTCTTCGCGGACCGCATGGTGGTCTTCGAAGCCTCGGCGCCCGCAGGGATCCTGCCCGCGACCGCGACGGTCTCTCTGCTGTTGCTCTGCCGCCACGACCTGGCGCTCCTGGTTGGGCCGCCGTTCCTCGCCTTTCTCGTGCCGCGGGTCCGGGCGGCGCCGCGCCGCGCCATCGCCACCGTAGCGATTGGCGCCCTCCCCTTCGTGGCTTGGACGCTGTTCGCGACGGTCTACTACGGCTTTCCCTTCCCCAACACCGCGTACGCCAAGCTTGCCACCGGCATTCCGGACAGCGATCTCTGGCGCCAGGGTATCGCCTACGTCGTCAACCTCGCGCGATGGGACCCGCTCACTCTGGTGATGTTGGTCTCCGCCATCATCGTTGCCCTCCGCGAGCGCTCCCCCGGCGTCTGGTGGGGGCTGGGGATGCTCGCCTACACCGGCTACATCGTGCGGATCGGCGGCGATTTCATGGCCGGTCGCTTCTTTACCCCTGTGCTGCTGGTCGCGGCCTTCACCCTCGCCGCTCGTTTTCCGCTCGCCCGCTATGGTGGCGTGCTGGCAGCCAGCCTGTTACTGTATACGCTGGTTCTCCCTGGCTCTCCCTGGAAGGTCGGTCCGGACTATCGGGCGGCGTACGACTACAACACGCCGGTCGAGGCGGGGATCACCGATGAGAAGGGCTACTACTTCAAAGGGTCGTCACTGTGGGGACATCTCGCCGGCCGGGACCGGCCGGGCCCCCCGATCGACGAGCCTGTTACGGTCGCCGGCGCGGTGGGAGCCACGGGACTGCAGGCGGGGCTAGATCACATCGTGGTGGACGAGAACGCGCTCTGCGATCCGCTACTGGCCCGGCTGCCGGCGGAGCATCCATGGCGGATCGGGCACTTCCGGCGCGCGGTGCCTCGGGGCTATCCCGAGTCGTTGCGGGCAGGCCGGAATCTCATCGTCAATCCGTACGTCCACAGTCTTTATGATGATGTGCGGCAGGTGACGCAAGGGCCGCTCTGGGATGCCGACCGCTGGCGGGCGATCGCTCGCCTGAACCTGCGGCCTCCACGGTTACCTTGCGCCGATCCGCCGTGTCGCGAGCTGGCGCTCTACGTGATGCCGGTGAGCACCTACGTTCCACGGTTCTGGCGCCAGACGGGCTCACTCGACCGCGTCCGGGCCGACGGCCCGGTGGTGAGCGTCGAGGGGCGCGTGCCCTTCGGCGATCTGGTGAGGCAGAAGCTGCACGTCGCGGTGCCGGTCGCCGCTCAGGACTCGCGGGTGGCGCCGGGACCCGGTCCGGGCACGTTCGTGTTGGATCTCCGGTTCGCCACTCCGGTCGAGGCCGAGAGAGCCGCCCGCGAGCTCTGCATCGCCGCCGAATCGGCCGATAGCTCCTCTTGGGCTCTGCTGGCCAGCGATCGCCCTGTATGCAGCCGCCTGTTGGGACGGGGCTCTCAGGGCAGCAGATAGCCCCAGGGGCTGCGCAGCCAGCGCGCCAAAGCAAAGGGACGGCGGTCGCGCCGCACTTCCACGCGGTGCGTTCCACCGGGCACCGCCAGCCCGAGGAAGAGCACGTCGGCGCGGAACGAGCCACTCGGTCGGCCGTCCACCGTCACCGTCCACCGTGAGGCATAGAGATCGGTGAGCACCAGCCATCCGCCGCCCGGGCTCGTGACATCGACGATCACCGCGTCGGGGGAAACGAGGCGAAGCATCGCGCTACCGCCCCTGGGACGCCTCACCTCCCCCTCCTTCCCCAACCGGAGGGCATCCCGTGCGGGCGCGAACGCCGGGTCTTCGAGCGCTGCGATAGCCTTTCGTAGCGAGGTCACCCTCACCAGCCGGGAGGCCAAGATGGCGGCTGGGAGAGGAGGCGGTCCAGGGATACTCTGAAGGCGATAGAGCCCTGCGCCAGCCGTCACCGTGAGGATACCCTGGCGTCCCAGAGCCTCGCGGGTGGAGGGGGCGGGGCAGCGGCATAGCAGCGGTGTTCGGGGGGCGAGCAACTCGTCCCGGGGCCCGGCACGAAGCGGGGTTCCACCGGCGAGGTGACGCCGCAGCCGATCGATGGCGAGGGGCACCCGCAACGCCACTTCGGGCACGGCGAGGACGCGGGGGACCCCACCGTGGCGTTCCCAAGCCTCGTAGGTTAGGGCCATGCTGGTGGGGTAGTCGAAGGAGACAAGGACGGCGCCGGCGGGGACGGCATCGACCGTCGCCGCCATCTCGCGAGCCCAGACCGCGTGAAGCGACGGCGGCTGGCCGGGGCTCGCGAGGGCCGGGCTGATCGCTACCAGCAGATAGAGGAGCGTCGCCAGCCCACGGGGGATCCGGTCACCCAGCCACTGTGCGCCGAGGGAGACCGCCAGCGCCAGGGCCAAGTGGGCCGGCAGCAGGTAGATGTCCACGTCGGGAACCGTGTAGACGAGGGTGAAGGCGGCGTTGCCGGCGGCGAGAAGCGCGATAAACACGCGATCGTGCCACCCCGAGCCCGCGAGCAGGCCGAGAGCGCCAAGCGCCAGCAGCCAGCCGTATTGGTGCAGGAGCTGCCCCCCCAGCCAGGGGAGACGCTCCGTGAGAATGCCGGCGATGCCCACCTGCAGCAGGTTGGCGCGGTGCTGGGCGCCGCTCATGCCGTCCCACAACTGCGCTGCCGAGAGTGCCTGCATCTCGAGGTGGGAGGTGGGCGGCGCGTAACTGCGCCAGACAATGTATGCAAAAGGCGCGAGTGCCAGCAGGAGGAAAACGGGCATCCAGGCGAGCAGGCGACGGAGCGGCGGCCGCCGGCTTGCCGCCAGCAGCAGCGCGGCGGGGAGGCTGCAGACGATCGTCGAATGGTGCGAGAATGCGAGGCTGAGGAGCGCACCTCCGCAGACCAGTTGCCTCAGCCGCCCATCGCGCCGCCAGCGCAACAGCGCCAGGAGCGCCCCGGCGACGAGGAGCAGGTGGAACGGGTAGACCTCCGCCGACGAGGCGATGGCGCGCACGGCCTCCAGCGACCCGAAGGCGACCGCGGCCGCCACCGCCGCGGGCGGCCGCGCGCCCAGCTCCTGCGCCAGCAGCACGGCGAGACCCACGGTGGCGGCCATGCAGAGCGCCGAGAAGAGATCGGCGGAAGCCGCCCATGTGAGCTGCGGCAGCAGTCTCGACATCAGGTGCAGGAGGAGGACGTAGGTCGGATAGCCGGGGGCATGCGGGGTGCCCAGGGTGGCGCCGATGAGCTGGAACTTGGCGGTGTCGCCCGCGCCGACCCACGGGTCGATGCGCGCGCCGTAGATGACCAGGAAGAAGGCCGAGACGGCGAGCGGAGCGACCCTCGCGAATAGCGCCCTCCGGCCCGGTTCGGTGGCTCCGAGGAGTGTTCTCATTCGTCCGGCGGAACGATCAGGACCGACTTGCCGGTGCCGCCCAGGATCTGCAGGGTGACGTCCGACCGGCGGGAGCGCTCCCCGGGCCGGGGAGCGTGACGGCCCAGCACGATCAGATCGTAGTTCCCCTCCCTGGCCTCGACGAGGATGCCGGGGAGGGCCGCACGTGCTGGACGGAGGACGGAGCGGCTGGAGACCTCGAGAGCCCGCAGGGTGGCGAGGCCGGCGTCCAGGTGGGCCTTCACCCAGGGAGCCGGACCCGCCCCTTCCGGGAGCACGTGGAGCAGGGTCACCTCGGCGCCGAGCCGGCGCGCCAGCCATCCTCCCACCCGTACGTCCGCCTTGCCCGGCTCGCCCACCGCGGTGCAGATGAGGATGCGCGAGAAGGTCGCGGGCTCCCCCTGGACGATGAGGAGCGGTGTCGCGAGACTGTCCAGCAGGCGGCGGAGGATCTCCTCCCGGCTTCCCGGGTGGACGAGGACGAAATCGTAAAGGCTCTGCCGCTGCTCGGCAGCGACCTCCTCCGCCGGATCGCCGCGCCGCACCACCGGTTCAGCGTCGGGCAGGCCCTCGGCCACGGCGCGCTCGGTCAGCGAGGCGCGCAGCGACTCGACGCCATCCGCGTCGGTCGTCACGGCGAGCAGGCAGGTCTTGGCGCCGAGCGGCCCTTGGAGCGCGCGGACGAGCGGGAAGGGTGCCGGCCCTCCCTGGTCCGGCAGGTCGCAAACGAGGAGCCGCGGCTGTGGCGGCGCCAGGATGTGCCAGCCGCGCAGGCTTACCCAGACGTCCAGCCCGCTCACGTCCGCTTCCGCCGGCAGGACGGCGTCCACCAGGAGACCCTCCTCGCCGTAGACTGCGGGCGCGGCTTGGCGGGTGCCCGGGACCGCCGGCATCCGCACCCGGATCCGTCGCAGCGCGCCCAGGAAGTTGCGCTCGATGATCGTGCCTTGGCCGAGCAGTCGCATCCCGCGCTCGGGCGGCCCGGCCGAGATCGCCACCTCCTCGGGTCTCACCAGCACCCGCACCCGCTCGTCCTCCTCGTGCTCGACCTCCGGCGGGATCGAGAGCGCTAGTGGTCCGATCTGGGCCGCGCCGTCGCGCGCCCGCCCCACCAGCACGGTGCCCGCCCCCAGGAAGGTGGCGGCGAAGAGGGTGCGCGGCCGCGCATAGAGGGCCTCGGGCTCGCCCACCTCGAGCAGCTCGCCGCGCTCCATCAGACCGATCCGGTCGGCCAGCTCGAAGGCCTCCTCCTGGTCGTGGGTGACCAGGATGGCGGTGACGCCGAGCTGCCGCTGGATTTCCCGCAGGTTGCGCCGGAGCTGGGAGCGGATCTTGACGTCGAGCGCTCCGAAAGGCTCGTCGAGCAGGAGCACCAAGGGCTCGTGTACCAGGGCGCGGGCGAGCGCCACCCGCTGCTGCTGGCCCCCCGAGAGCTGGTGGGCGTAGCGGTTGCCGAAGCCGCCGAGGCCCACGCGGTCGAGCAGCTCCTCGCGCCGCCGCGCCCGCTCAGACCGCGAGACCTTGCGGATCTTCAGCGGGAACTCGATGTTCTCGCCCACGCTCATGTGGCGGAAGATCGAGTAGTTCTGGAACACCAGGCCGATCCCTCGTTCCTGGGGAGGGAGGCGAGTCACGTCCTTCCCGTGCAGCCAGATGCGGCCGGAGTCGGGAAGGGTGAGCCCGGCGACCATCCGCAGGATGGTGCTTTTGCCGCTGCCGCTCGCGCCGAGCAGCACGAAGAGCTCGCCGTCGTTGATCTCCAGCGAGGTGGGCTTGACCACCGGCTGGCCGCCGAAGCTCTTGGCGAGCTCTTCGAGGCGGATGGACATCAGCGCTTCGCGCTCCCCGCGCCGCCCGAGTAGCGCAGCAGGAAGAAGAAGATGACGAACGACAGCGCCGCCAGCACGGCCGCCACCGCGTTGGCCTGCGCCACGTTGCCCGCCTCGAACTGGGCGAAGATGTAGAGCGGCGCCGTCTGGGTGCGCAGGCGCAGGTTGCCGGACACCATCACCGTCGCGCCGAACTCCCCCAGCGAGTGGGCGAAGGTGAGGAGCGTGCCACTGAACAGGCCGCCGCGCAGGGCGGGGAGGATCACGTAGCGGAACGTCTGCCACTTGCCCGCTCCCAGGGTGTAGGAGGCCTCCTCGTAAGTCACCTCGAGCTCGTCGAGCAGCGGCTTGACCGCCCCGAGCATGTAGGGGAAGGTGACGAAGAGATGGGCGAGGAGCACGCCCGCCGGGGTGAACATCGGCTGCAGGCCCAGCGGCTCCAGCGCCTTCCCGAACAGGCCGATCGGTCCCCACAGCAGCAGCAGCGAGGTGCCCACGACCACGGTCGGGATGGCCACCGGCAGGTTGATGGCGATCGCCAGCGGCCGCTCTCCCGGGAAGCGGTGCTTCGACAGCACGTAGGCCGCCCAGGTGCCTAGCACGGCGTTGATCGCGGCGGTGAGAAAGGCGATAAACAGGCTGAAGCGCAGGGCGAACTGGGCGTCCTCGTTCGTGAACGCCTTCCAGAACTCCGTCGGCCCCCCGCGCAGGGCAAAGACGAAGACCGCCGCGATCGGCATCAGGATCAGCGGCAGCAGGACGAGGACGAGCAGGCCGACGGGGATGGCGGCCCCGCCGCGGCGCGCGATCACCTGACGATCTCCTTCAGCACACGGTCTTTCCAGATTCCATCCACGATCTCCTTCTTCACCCGGTCCCAGCCGCCGAAGTCGCCGACGAGGAACGGGTCCCGGATGACGCCGAAGGCCGGGTTGCCGGCGTTCAGCCGCTCGTCGACGCTGCGGAAGCCGCGCTTCACGAACAGCGTCTGGGCCGGCTCGCTCCAGAGGAAGGCGACGAGAGCGTCGATCAGCGGGCGTTCGGAGGGGGCGATGTTCTTGTCCAGGATCACCAGCGTGTGCTCCGAGAGAACCGTGCTCGGAGGATAGACGATCTCTCCCGGCAGCGTGCCCTTGGCGGCGTCCTTGAGGACGTCCTGCTCGTAGGTGACGAGCGCGTCGCCGAAGCCGTTCTCGAACTGGGTGCGGGCGGCACGCGCCGACGCGGCCTGGGCGGCGACGTGGCGCCAGACCCCGAGCAGGGCCTGAAACCCGGCTTCGCGCTCGCGCCCCGGAGCGCGCCGGGCGGCTGAGCCGTACTCGGCTAGGATCGCCCAGTTGGCTCCCCCCGAGGTCAGCGGATCCGGATGGACGACCCTCACCCCCGGCCGGGCGAGGTCGGAGAAGTCGTGGATCCCCTTGGGATTCCCCTTGCGCACCACGAGCACGAAGGGGGTGCGATTGACCACTCCGCCGTGCGGGAGGCGCCGCCAGGAGCCGTCGGGGATCACCCCGGCCTTGGCCAGCCGCTCGGCGTCGAGCTCGAGGGAGAGCAGGCCGATTTGAGCCGGCACGCCCATCGTGAGCTGGTTGGTGATCGTACCGGAGCCGGCGAACGAGGTGACGAACTCGACCCTCTCTCCGGTTCGCTCGCGCCAGCGGCGCGCGAACTCGGGGAGCACGTCCTGGTTCATGACCTCGCCGAGAATGCTGAAGCCGTAGAAGACCACCGTGCGCGGTCGCGCCGGCCGGCCGGCCCCGCCAGATATCGGGAGCCAGGGCCAGAGGGCATAGAGCAGCAGGGCGGCGCCGCCGGCCAGGACGAGCCCTCCGCGCAGCCGGGCGAGGCGGTCGGAATCGCGCTGCATCGCCGCCAAGACTATCCCGGACGAGCCTCTTGCCGCGCATTTCCTTGAAACGCAAGGCCCGCATTGGCTACACTCCCTGCGGGGATCGAGATCCAGGGTAGTATCGCAGCCGGGGCCGGGGATTGCGGTCGAAGGATGGCCTCGTCGTTCTGGGGTACCTCGGCGTGTCCCCGGTTGCGCTAAAATTGGGGATTCCTTCCGGGAGAGCGCCGTGCAGCCAAGGAAAGTGCTCGTCGTCGACGACTCGAAGCTGATGCACAAGATGTATGAGGTCATGCTGCGCCAGTACCCACTGGTCTACGCGCTCGATGGCCGCCAGGCGCTCGACCGTCTGCAGGAGAACTCCGACGTCGATCTCGTCCTGCTCGACATCAACATGCCCAACATGAACGGGCTGGAGTTCCTCGCCCAGCTCCGCTCCGACGGCGCGCGGGCCGCGCTGCCGGTGATCATCATCAGCACCGAGGGACGCGAGGAGGACACCGCCCGCGGCATCGAGGCCGGGGCGAACGCCTACATCAAGAAGCCGTTCCACAGCGAGGAGATCCTCGACGTGATCGCGCGCCTGGAGACGAAGGGTTCCGCACTTTGAGCGAGAGGAGCGCCACGGAGTCGCCCAAGTCGCGGCTGGAGTCGCCGGCCGTCGGGCTCGACCTGGTCGGCGAGCTGCGTTCGACCCTCGAGCGCGCCGGCGAGCTGATCCGCGTGGTGGAGTCGAATCTCCGCGGCGCCTCGGAGGGGACCGAGGGGGCGAGCGCGAGCGAGCGCATCGCCGAACTCGAGCGCCGGCTCTCCACCGCCGAGTCGGACGTCAAGGAGCTCGCCTCCCGGCTGGTCGACTCCGAGCACCAGGGCGGCCGGCTGATGAACCTCTACGTCGCCACCTACCAGCTCCATGCGACTCTCGATCCGGCCGAGGTGCAGGCGACCATCGCCGAGATCGCCATCAACCTCCTCGGCGCCGACCAGTTCGTGCTGCTGTTGCGCCGCGACGAAGGGGAGGGATACGAGATCGCGCTGCTCGAGGGGATGTATGACGGCGTGCTCCCGTTCTACGACGGCGAGACCTACAAGGGCGGCGATCCGATGGTGGACCAGACGCTCCGGGACGGCGTGCTGCGGCTGGGGCCCACGGCCGAGTCGCAGGCGCTCGCCGCAGTACCGTTGCGGGTCCAGAACGACATCGTCGGCGCCCTCGTGGTGCTGAAGCTCCTCGACCACAAACCGATCCTTCGCGCCGAAGACCGCGACCTGCTCGACCTGCTCTCCGCCCATGCGGCGTCGGCCATGTTCGCGGCGCGGCTGTTCGCCACCAAAGACCGCAAGCTCCGCACGCTCGAGAGCCTGGTCAAGCTGGCGCGCGGGGAGTAGGGTTTGGGAATCTCCGGCAGCCTCAAAGACGTCTCCGTCGCCGACGTGATGCAGTTCATTCACCTCGGCCGGCGCACCGGCACGCTCCTGCTCTCTCGCGGCAGCGAGCGGGCGATGATCGGCTTCCATGGTGGCCGGCTGGTCTCGGCGCAGGCGCCGCGCACCCCGAAGCTGGGGGATCTCCTGATCTCCTCGGGGATGATCGACCGCCGCATCCTCGACGGCGCCATCCGCTCCCAGAACGAAGAGCTCGAGCGCCGCTCGCTCGGCCAGATTCTCGTCACCTCGGGCTCGATCGACGCCCAGGGGCTGCGGCAGATGATCGCCGAGCAGATCGAGCAGGCGGTCTCGGAGGTGATGATCTGGGAGACCGGCACCTTCGAGTTCGCCATCGACGATCTGCGGCCGATCGACGACATCGCGCTGTACCCGAGCGACGTGCTTCCGGACGCCGACATCAACACCCAGATGGTGCTGCTCGAGGCGGCGCGGATCTTCGACGAGCGCAACCGCGACGGCACCCAGTCCCATCCGGCGCCGCCGGAGCCGCGGCACGCCTCGACCTCCGGCGCGAGCTACGAGGCGGGGGATTCGACCCACCCGGCGCTCCTCGACACGGCGGCGGCGCTCGCCGTGGCCGAGCCGGAAACGGTCGAGACGCGCGAGTCTCCCACACACGCCGCCGAGCGGCTGCGCCTGCAGATCGTCTCGCTGGATGTCGCCTTCGCGGAACAGCTTGCCGAGGCGCTGCAGCACGAGGTGGCGGGGACGGAGCTCGTGCCGCTCGACCACGCCGGCGCCGCCGAGCCGGGCGAGCCGCCGCCGATCGTGCTGCTCGACCTGCGCCGCGGCGGCGTTACCCTGGAGGAGGCCGGGCCGTTGCGGCGCGCCTACCCCCGGGCGTCGTTCATCGCCCTGGTCGAGCCGGGAACGCCGTTCGCCCGGGTCTACGAGGTGGGGATGATGGCGGCCCTGCCGGCCGAGGAGGAGGCGGTGGTCGCCTGCGTCGAGAACGTCATCGAGAGCCGGCGGGACCTGGTGCGCGGCGCGCCCCGGCCGGACACCCGCTCCGGCGTCGCCCGCCTGCGGCGGGTGTTCGGCGACCTCCGCTCGGGGCTGATCTCGGCCACGGTGGCCCTCAACCTGATGCACATCATCTCGGAATCGGTCGAGCGGGCGGTGCTCTTCCTGGTTAAGCGCGACCACCTGGTGGCGCTGGGCGCCTTCGGCAACGATCACAAGGGCCGGCCGCTAGCCGAGGTGACCCGCGGCCTCAAGGTGCCGCTGGATCTCGGCAGCGCCCTCGCCCACGGCCTCGATACGGGCGAGGTGCAGAGCGTCAGCTTCGAGGAGGCGGAGCTGCCCGAGCCCTTCCGCTCCATGGTCGGCTCGCCCCGCAATGGCCAGTCCGTGATCTTCCCCGTGCTCGGCTCCCAGCGGGTGATCTCGGTCATCTACACGGACAACGGCGACAGCGACAAGCCGATCGAGGACATCGACATCCTGGAGCTGGCCACGGCCCAGGTCGGCATGGCCTTCGAGAACGAGCTGCTGCGCCGGCAGATCTCGCAGGGAAAATAAGGGAAACCCTACCGCGGCCCGCCGCCGAACGGCTGGACCGTGTATCCCGCCGGCGGCTCGTAGGAGCCGGCCGGGGCGGCCTTGGCCTCCACCGAAACGAGCTCCTCGCGGGTCTTGAAGCGGCTGTCGCCCATCTGCACGTCCGACTCCTGGAGCACGGGGAAGCCCTCGATCTGCTCCAGCTTGCGGGCGAGGTCCGCGGAGCCCGGCTGCAGGGCGGTGAGGCTCGCGGACAGCCGGGTGCACGCCGGGTAGGAGGCGATGTCCTTGCTCGCCCAGATCGTCGTCTCGAGGTGGAGGCCCGCCGGGTTCGTGATCTCCAGCTTGTACTTGCGGGCGTTCCAGCTCCCGATCTTCCTCGTCTCGGCGGTCGGCGTCATCTGGACGGCCGACTGCGCCACGGCCGGGCGGCTCTTCCGGGGATCGATGGGGACCGCGAGCTCGCTGTAGGTCTTCTCCTCGTGGTTGATCACGTAGAGCTTGTTGCGGTCGAGCCGGAGGATGTAGGAGGAGTCCCCCTCGTCCCGGCGGAGCTTGTCGCCGTCGATCCAGATCCGGATCTCGCCGCCCTGCGGCTGGTCCATCTTGAGCCCCTCGATGCTGCTGCGCACGGTCAGCAGCGTATCGGCGAAGGCCGGGGCCGTGGCGAACAGGAGAGCGAGGGCCAGGACGGTGCGTCTCAACATACGGCGTTCCTCTCGGAGCAATCGGGAAACAGGGAAACGAGAGCGGAAGCTTAGCGGTCGCTCCCCGGCTTGACAAGGTGGTCTGGGGCTCCCTGTCGAGGCGTATTGCCGGTCAGTAACGGGTCAGTAACGGTCGATCTCGGCCAGGTACGCCTCTTCGAGGTCGGGCTCGACCGGCTCGCCGGGCAGGTCCTCCTCCGGCCGGGCGATCGCCCGCACCTGGATCCCTTCGAGCACGCGCACGCGGGAGGTGACCCGGTAGCGGCGGCCGAAGTCGAGCAGGTCGGCGTCGGGAACCAGGGCGCCGAACACCCGGCCGCGGGCGCGCGCCGCGAGCTCCTCGGGAGGGCCGTCGAAGCGGAGCCTCCCCTTGTGGAGCAGGAGGATGCGGGAGGCGGCGGCCTCGACGTCGCTCGCGATGTGGGTCGAGAACACGACGACGCGCTCGCCCGCCTGCTCGAGCAGGATCTGCCGGAAGCGGCTGCGGGATTCGACGTCGAGCCCGGTCGTCGGCTCGTCGACGATGAGGATCGGCGGCGCGCCGAGCAGCGCGCGGGCGATGCCCACCCGCTGGCGCATGCCCCCTGAGTAGTCGCGCACCTTGCGGCCGGCGTGCTCGGTCAGGGCCACGGCGGCGAGCAGGCGCTCGATCTCGGCGCGCCGGAGACGGGGATCGGAGAGGCCGCGCTCCAGGGCCCAGTGGTCGAGGAACTGCTCGGCCGTGAAGCCGGGGTAGGCGTTGAACTCCTGGGGCAGGAAGCCGATCCGCCGCCGGTACGCGGCGAGGTTGTCCGGAGTGATCGCGACGCCGCGGTAGAGCACCTTGCCGCGGGTGGGCTCGAGCAGGCCGGTGAGGACGCGCAGCAGGGTCGTCTTGCCGGCGCCGTTCGGCCCCAGCAGCCCCACGATGCCGGGGGTGAGCGTGAAGCTCACGCCGGAGAGCGCGGTGAAGCGTCCGCCGTAGATCTTGGCGAGGCTCCGCACTTCGAGCACGGGCTCGTCCGACTCGTCCCACGCGGGCGGTTGGCGGCGGCGGCGCTCCGTCTCGGGATCGCGCTCGCGCCAGCGGGTCCCGGCCAGCAGCAGAGCGGGCACGAGGAGCAGCGAGGCCGCGAGCGAGCCGCCCCCCGCCACCGCCGCCGCCCGCAGGGGAACGGCCCAGGGAGAGGCGGCGGGTTCCGTGCCGAGCGTGGCCACCGCGAGCCCCAGGATCAGCGCCGGCGCCGCTCCCAGGAGCCACGGCGCCTGTTGGCGCAGGGACCGGTAGAGCCGCCCGCCCGGGGCTGCGGGCGAAGCGGCGGCGGCCGTCGCCGAGGGGAGCGCGAGCGCCAGGGAGCCCGCGAGGGCGAAGAGGGTGAGCTCGTCGAGCCGTTCCAGGCTGACGCCGACGATCGGCAGAGCGGCCACGAGCCCCAGGACGAGCGGCGCCAAGGCCATGAGCCCGCGTGGGAGAGAACCCAATCGGCAGGCGGCCACGGCGAAGAGGAGCAGGGGGACGGCGAGGCCGAGGCCGATCAGCCGCAGGCGATCCCGCCGCCAGAGGTCGGACTTCAGCGAGGGGCGCTCGAGATCGCAGGCCGCCGGCAGGGGGAGCTGACCGAGGCTGCGGTCCAGGTCCTTCCGCCGCTGCTTGCGGACGTCCTCCTTGCTGAGCGGGAGCTGGATCTCGACCGGCACCACGAACCGTCCCGACTGCCGGGCCACCCGGGGATAGAGCGCCTCCTCCGTGAGGGAGAGCTCGGCGGCGGGGCTGACGGCGCGCCCGCCCAGGCGCAACGGCTGGGAGAGGATCTCGGCGATCTGGGGGATGGACTGGTCGGCGTCCTCGGGGTTCGGGGCGCCGGCGGGAACGACGCTCAGGGAGCGCCCGGCCCCGCCCTGGAGGAGCGCGGGGAGCTTCAGGAAGGGGGGCGGTGAGCTTTCCCGCCGCAGCCGGCCGGCGATCCCCTCCATCTCGGCGGGAGTGGTGCCGGCGCGGGGCCGGAGGACGAGCTGCACGGTCGGGTCGCCCCAGCCCGTGATCCAGTGCCGGCGCACCTTCAGGCTCTCCAGGCGTTGGAGCAGGCGGTCGTAGCCGGCGCGCAGGGCGGCGAGATCGGCCCCGCGCAGGATGACGCGGTAAGTGCTCGCCTCCTCGTCCGTCATCGCGCGGTCTTCGAGGTCGGCGACGAAGCTGCCGTCGCGGCCCGCCGCGGAACGGACGCCGGAGGAGATCTCCAGGGCTCCGGCGCTGCCCGCCTCGTATTGCAGGCGCGTCGCGAGCCGCCGCCGCCGCTCCGGGGAGCGGCCGGCGGGACGCAGCTCGGCCGTGACCTGGGCCCGGCCGGGCACCGCATAGACCCAGAACCGGTCCACTTCCTCGGCCTTCCCCAGCACCTCCTCGATCCTGCCGGTCCGGCGGACGGTCTCGGCCAGCGGCGTCCCCTGAGGCAGGTGGAGCATCACGGTGAGGTTCCCCTGGTCCGGCCGCAGATCGCCCGGCCGGGGCAGGAGGGCGCCGCCGAAGAGGGCGAGCGAGAGATAGGCCGCGGTCGCGGCGATGAGAACGGCGGTGCCGGGGTCGCGGAGGGCCGTGCGCAGGATGGACCGTGGCCCCCCTCTCCCGGTGACCGAGGGTGGATGAAGGTCCGCGGATGAGGGCTCGGGCAGCACCATCACCGCCCCCACTCCCGCGGCCACGGTCAGCAGCAGCGCCAGCGCCGGTTCCGCCAGCAGCGGGCCCAGCTCGGCGCTGGCGAGCGAGATGGCGACCGGCACCACCGCCGCGGCGGCGATGGCGGTCCATGCCCACGCCCGGGCGCCCGGCCGGCCCGCCAGGCGCAGCGCGGCCAGGGGGAGGAGGGCGACGGCGCCCACGGCGAGTGCCACCAGCGTGGTGACGTTCAGAGTGATGCCCGCCAGCAGGAAGGCGTTGGCCGCGGCCGCGGCCGTTGCCGGGATGGCGAGGGCCAGCGAGAGGGCTCCCCGGCGGCCGCCGATCCAGGTGCCCGCCGCCGCCGCGAGCGCGGAGGCGAGCAGGGCGGCGAAGGCGAGCCGCCAGACCAGCGCGCGCAGGGGCGTCGCCTCGCTGCGGCCGATCTCGCCGCGCACGCCTCCCGGCAGCCGGGCGAGCCGCGCGCGCAGGGCGCGGTCGACGGCGAGCGGCGCCGCGTCGTGCGCCCGCCAGACGTAGAGGGCGCGGGCGGACCGACCGCGGAAGCGCAATTCGGCCTGGGCGGGCCGGTTGCCGGCATGGATCCCCGCCAGGGAGCCCAGCGGCACGGCCCCGTCTCCGGTGGGGATCGGCAGCCTCGCCAGGGCGGCTTCCCGACCGGCCCGGGCTCCCGGTCCGGAGGTGGCCACCACCGGCCGCAGCCGGTCCTTCTGGCGATTCCAGCCGAGGGCGGGCACGCGCAGCGACCTCCCGGCCTCGGTGAGAACCGCGTCCGCCGTTCCCCAGGGATCGAGCGTGCCCGCCGCGAGCTCGACGCGCACCTCCTCGTCCCGCACGCCGAGAGTCTGGACCTCCCGTACGCCCGGCACGGCGCGCACCGCCTCGGCCGCGGCGCGGATGCCGGCGTCGTCGCGCGCTCCCGAGAGCCAGACGATGGCGTGGAAGTCCCCCAGGCGATCGGTGGCGGGCTCGACCCAGAGCGAGGCGCCCGCGGGCAGGTGAGTGCGCAGCCGGGCGAGCTCGGAGTCGAGCCGCGCCGCCTTGCGCTCAGGGTCCGTCCCCGGCTCGAAGCGTACCGTGAGGTCGGCTCCGTCGGTCCTCACCTCGCCCGCCATTCCCCGTACCCGGCCCAGGGAGCGGACGGCGCTCTCGATCGGCTCCACCCAGTCGCGGGTCACTTCCCCGGGGTCGCGGTCGGCGCCGAGATCCACGCCCACGGTCAGCTCCGGGAAGCTCTGCCGGGGGAGGTACTCGAGAGGCAGCCGCGCCAGGGCGAAGGCCCCGAGCACCAGCAGGGCCAGCGTGGCGATCAGCCGGGCGAGCGGACGGCCGTTCATCGCGCGCGCCGGGTCCAACGGTATTTGGCCAAGCGATAGAGAACGGGCACCAGCAGCAGCGAGGCGAAGGCCGAAAGGCTCATGCCGCCGATCACCGCGAGCGCCAGCGAGCGCCGCAGCTCGACCCCCTCGCCGCCGAGGAGGGCCAGCGGCAGCATGCCGGCCACGGTAGCGAGCGTGGTCATCAGGATCGGCCGGTACCGCTCCTCGCCGGCCCGGCGGACGGCCACGTCCAGCGCCGCGCCGGCGCGGAGGTGGTCCTCGATCCGGTGGACCAGCACGATGGCGTTGTTGACCACGATGCCGGCCAGGAGGATGAGGCCGAGGAAGGAGAGGACGTTGAGCGTCTGCCCGGTGATCGCCAGCAGGCCGAGCGCGCCGCCGAGGGCCACGGGCACCGTGGTCATCACCACCAGCGGCGTGGCGAGCGACTCGTAGAGGGCCGCCACCGTCAGGAAGACGAGGAGGAGCGACAGGGCGAGCGCCAGCCGGAGCTGACCGAACGCCCGCCGCAGCTCCAGGGCCTGGCCGCCGGGGGCGGCCCGCTCGTCCGCGGCCCGCGCCACACCCCGCAACAGCGTTTCCGGATCGCCTGCTCCGCCCTGATCGAAGGCGAGGCGCACGGCCGGGAGGCCGTCCTCCCGCTCCAGCGCGGGCGGCCGCGTTCCGGCGTCCAGCCGGGCGAGGGCTCCGAGCGGCACGAGGGCGCCGGCCTTCACGGCCACCGGGAGGAGCGCCGGATCCTCCTGCCCGGTGGGGCGGACCACGATGTCGGGCTCGGTCCCTTCGATCCGCGCGCGGCCGGCGTTCTGGTCCCCCAGGGCCTCGCGGACCTGCTCCTCCAGCCGGTCGCGGTCGGCGCCCAGGGCGGCCAGGCGGGGCACGTCCCAGGAGAGGAGGAGGGCCTGGCGGCCGCGGTCTCGCCGGAGATCGGCCTCACGCAGCCCGGCCGCGCTCCGCAGCCGGTCGGCCACGCGGCGCGCCAGGGCCTCGGCCCGCTCCGGCGTGGCGGCGGAGGCGACCACCTCCAGGCGCCGGCCGGCCTTCTCGATCGCTTCTACGAACGTGCTCGGCCGCGGCTCGACCCAGGCCTCCACGTCGGGCAGGCGGGCGAGGGCGGAGTGGAGCCGCTTCCGGGCGCTCGCCGCGCCCCTCGGATCGCCGAAGCGCAGGTCGATCCTCCCGCTCTCCCGGGTGTCGCTGGCCGCGGTTTCGGACGCGGGGAGCTGCACGGCGAGCCGTTCGTTCCGCGCGCCGGCGAGGGCCGCGGCCGTCCGCGCCTCGACGGCCGTGCCCAGCCGCCGCGCCGCCTCGGGCGCGAGGTCGGGAGCGAGCCGGTAGCGCACGACGAGGTCCCGCGTCGCGGCGTCCGGCACCAGCTCGCGGGGGAGGGCCGCTACGGCGAGGAGGGCCACCGCCGTGGCCGCGAGGGCCCCTGAGATCGGCACGGCCGGCCGGGCCAGGGCGCCGTCGAGCAGCCGCAGGTAGGTGGCCCGGCCCGGGCTTCTCCCCCGGCCGCTCCGAGCCCGCCGGTCGCGGGCGAGCACCGGCGTCACCGTCAATGAGAAGAGGAGAGAGGCGGCGAGCGAGGCCACGATGGCGAACGCCTGCGCGCCGAAGAACGCCCGGGCGAGCCCCTGGAGATAGACGAGCGGCAGGAAGACGACGGCCGTGGTGAGGAACCCGGCGATCACCGGCAGGGCGATCTGCCGCGTACCGGTGACTTCCGGGGGCTCGGGCTCGCTCTCCCCGCGGGCGCGGGCGGTCTCGATCGCCTCCAGCACCACGATCGAGCTGTCCACCAGCATGCCGGAGGCGAGGGCGAGGCCGGCGAGCGAGACCACGTCCAGCGGCACGCCGCAGAGGTGGAAGGCCGAGAAGGTGGCGAGCATCGAGGCCGGCACCGAGACGGCGAGCGCCAGCGTCGGCCGCCACCGCCCGAGCAGGACGCGCAGCACGGCGACGCCGAGGGCGAGGCCGATCAGCG
This sequence comes from Thermoanaerobaculia bacterium, assembly GCA_036402955.1. Lineage (GTDB taxonomy): Bacteria > Acidobacteriota > Thermoanaerobaculia > Multivoradales > UBA5704 > DATARR01. Next base: position 4,414 of record DASWRX010000285.1, on the reverse strand, counting down.
CCGCGATCCCCATCTCGCGCAGGGCGGCCACCACCTCCTGGCTGCGGTCCGCCACCACCTGGACGCGCAGGCCCGCGGCGGCCCGCCGGTCGAGCTCCGCGGCGCGCTCGCGCACCCGGGTGGCCAGCGCCACCGCGTTGGCCTCGGGAGCGCGGAAGACGCGCACCAGCGTCCCCTCGCGGCCGTCGAGGCGGAAGAAGCTCTCGTCCCGCACCTCCTCCAGCGACACGCCGGCCACGTCGCCCAGGACGCTCTCTCCCCGAGGCCCCGGGAGGCGCAGGGCGCGCAGGGCGTCGAGCGAGGCGGCGTCCTCCCGCGCCAGCAGCGGACGCACCGCCGCTCCGGCCCGCGCGCGGCCGGCGGCGACGGCCGTCCCCACCGGCTTGAGGCGTGCCACGAGGTCCGCGGGGGTGAGCCCGCGGGCGGCCAGGGCCGCGACCCGCGGGCGGACGACCGCGTGGAGCGGCGCGAGGCCCAGCGTCTCGACCCGCCCCGCGCCTTCGAGCCGCGCCAGCTCCGGCACCAGCACCTCGCGCGTAAAGGCCGTGCGGGCCGCTCCCGAACCGCCCATACCGCCAAAAATGGCGACCTCCACGATCGGCTCGGCATCGCCGGCCACCAGCTCCACCGCCAGCGAAACCCCCGGTGCCTCGATCCCGGCGAGGCGGCGCTCGGCCTCGATGCGCAGGCGGTCGGGGTCGGTCTGCCATTCGCTCTCGACGCGCACGCGGGCGAAGCCGTCGCCGGTCGAAGTGCGCACCGAGCTCACCCCCGGGATGGCCCCGAGCCGCTGCTCGAGCGGCCGGGTGACCCGCTCCAGCATCTCCTCGCGGGCGCTCCCCGGCCCGGTGGCCGTGATCTCCAGGCCGGGCCGCTCCAACGCGGGGAGCAGGGAGACCGGCAGACGCAGCAGGGAGAAGACCCCGAGCACCACGACCGTGAGGGCGCCGAGCAGCGTCGAGACCGGCCGCTCGATGGCCCGGCGGATCACCGGCCGCCCTCCTTCGTGGCTACCTTTTTGGCCTCCGCGGCCTCCTCGATCGCCTCCACCTTGACGCCGTCGGCGAGCAGCGAGGCTCCACCCACCACCACCTTGTCGCCGGCCGAGAGACCGGAGACCACCTCGATCCGCCCGTCGCTCCGGCCGCCGGTGGTGACCGCGCGCCGCCGTGCCGTGCCCCCCTCGACCACGAACAGGGCGCTGCCGCCTTCCGAAACCACGAGCGCCTCCTCGGGCACGGTCAGCGCGTCGGGCCGGGGGTCCAGCTCCACGCGCAGCTCGATGCCCTCGCCCGCGGCCGGCAGGCCCGCGCCCGCGGTCACCTCGGCCACCACGGGCACCGTGCCGCCCGCCTCCAGCACGGGTGAGATCTCGCGGATCACCCCGCGGCCGGCGCTGCCGGCCGCGGTTCCAGGCATCACGAAGCGCACTCCGAGCCCCTGATGGAGGCGGGAGCGGTCGCCCGCCGCCGCCCGCGCCTCGACCCTCGGCGGTCCGCCCGCCGCGACCCGGGCGAGCACGGTGCCGGACGCCACCTGCTCTCCCGGCGGCAGCCGTCTCTCGATCAGCAGCCAGCCCGCGACGGGCGAGCGCAGGTCGAGGCTGGAGATCCGCTGTTTCGCGGCGGCCAGGCGCTGGGCGGCGAGGGTGGCCTCGGCCTTGTAGCTGGCGAGCTGCGCTCCCGAGACGACCCCGGTGTCGAACCCCCGCTGGTAGCGCGCGAGCTCCGTGTTCGCCGACTCGAGCCGCAGCTTCGCCTCCTCGAGGTCGGCCGCGGTGTCGGTGTTCTCCAGCCGGGCGAGCACCTCGCCGGCCCGCACCTGCACGCCGGAGGAGGGGCCGTCGCGGAACCGCTCGGGATAGCGCAGCCGTCCAGCGGAGGGGATCGCCACCTCCGCCTCCTTCGCCGGGCGCACCACGCCGAGCAGCACGAGCGTCGGCTGGAACGGACCCCGAGCGGCCTTCTCGATCTTCACCGGCAGCGGCGGAGGGTCCTCCGGGACCTCCGCCGCCGGGGCGCAGGCGGCGAGCCCAAGCAAAACGATCAGGAGCAGGGCCATGGAGATGCGGGACATCGTCATACGTCCTCCGGTCACGAGAGCATCCGCTCCGGCCGGCGCAGCCGGCGGCGGGCGTAGAGGTAGAAGAGGGTGGCGCCGAGGGCGAGGACGGCGGCGCTGCCCAGCCAGGGCATCGCCTCCTCGCCGTCCGGCAGGAACGGCCGGTGGGCCGCCCCGAAGATCCTGATCGTGGGATCGAAGAAGAACCACCGGCTCATCAGGCCCACGGTGACCGCCGAGGCGAGCCAGACCCCGCCCGAGGTGCGCAGGCGGACCGCCCAGAACAGGGACACCGCGCCCAGGAACCCGCTGGTCACCGCGATCTGGACCAGCGGCGGGAGCAGCGGGAAGGAGCGCTCGCCGTAGAGCCAGCCGACGAGGACCAGCAGCGTCCCCTGGATCGCCACCAGGACGCAGACCGCGCCCGCCCGCCGCACGAAATAGGCCTCGGCGGCGGGCGTGGACAGGGCGAGGTCCAGGCAGCCGGCCCGGCGCTCGAGGTCCACCATGCCGGCGAGCGCCGGCAGCGCCAGGAGGACCGAGGGGTACAGGAAGAGGTAGCGATAGATCTCGATGGTGTTCCCCTCCGGCGAGAGGAGCATCGCGACCAGCGAGTAGACCACCACCACGGCGTCGATCCCCACGAACAGCCCCAGCCGGCGGCCGAGGAGGAAGCGGAGCGAGCGGCCGACGGAGCGGAGGAGGTCCATCATCTGGCCCCCTGGAAGAACACCCGGTCCCGCGGGGCGCCGTTCGGCACCAGCCGGTGGCACTCCCGGTCGGGATCGAGCAGCACGGCCTGCGGGCGGCGGGACGTGCGCAGCTCGAAGGCGGCCGCCTCTCCGGCGGCGGCCCGCGCCACGGTTTCGACCGGCCCGAGGTCGGTCGCCAGCACGACCTTGCAGAGCGCCTCGGCGTCCCCGGAATTGATCATCTTTCCGGTGACCCGCCAGCCGCCGGGCTCCGGCAGGAAGGCAACGCCGTCGAGCACCGGCGCGGCCAGCCCTCCCTTCACCAGGTTGTCGTCGACGAAGCGCTGGACCTCCGGCCCGCCGTGGCGCTCGAGGGCGGCGAACAGGTCCGCGCGGGTGCAGGCGCGGTCCCCATGCGCACCGGAGAGGACGTCGTCGATCGCCTGGCGCAGGGCCTCCTCGCCCATGCGGTGGCGCAGGCCCGCCACCAGGGCCGGGAAGCGGCTGCCCCAGTAGAGATTGCTGTAGCGCCCCGTGGGCGGCGGGATGCTCACCACGCCCCCCTGGCCCGGCCGCAGGCCGGTCACCGCGGCGCCGCTCTCCGTTCCCAGGCCCAGCCGCTGGAGGGCCAGGTTCCGGAAGAGCTGGAGGAAGAGGGCGGCGTCGTCCGCGGCGATCTGGCGGCGATGGGAGAGGCGCGAGGCCACCAGCTCCGCCGCGAACCACTCCGGCTTCAGGGCGCTGGCGCGGATCACGCTCCACTCGTTGAGCAGCACGAGCTCGCCGCGCACGCTGAGCGGCGAGCTCATCAGCTCGCTCCAGCGGTTGTCCCAGGCCGCGCCGATGGGATCGATGCTGAACGCCGAGCGTCCCGGCCATTCGATCACCACGATCCGCCGCAGGTCGCCCAGGCCCGGCCAGGCCTCCTCGACCTGGCGCGAGCCGCGGGCGAGGAATCCGAGGTGCAGCTCGCCGAGCGCCGCGTGAGCGGGGAACACGGCGGCGGTCGTGCCGCTGGCTTGCGGAGCGAGGACGCGGTAGCGCCCGCCCACCACCGAGAGCTCCGCCAGCGGCATCCGGCAGCGGCTGGCGAGTCGCCCCACGCGGCGTTCTGGGGACGTCACACCGCCGCAGGCGTCGGCCAGGAAGATGTCCGCCGGACCGGCGAGAGACACCGCGACGTCGGCCTGGGGGGTAAAGGATTCCTCCTCGACGATCTGGTCGTCGTCGAGCTTCCAGGCGTTGTAGCGCGGGACCGGGGTGAGGTCGGCGGCCCTGAGGTCGATCCGGCTCTCCGAGATCGACGGCACCAGATAGCTGCCGGAGAGGTCCGCGAGCTCGCGGGAGAACCGGGCGTGCAGGTGGGCACCGAAAATCTTGTGGAAGCCGAGATAGTTGAAGCCGGGGATGGGGAAGACGACCTCGGCCGGCGCTCCCGCCAGCCGGAAGGAGATCTCCCGGCTGCCGCCCGGCGGGATCGGCGGCGCGAGTTCCACCAGCAGGCGGTTCCAGGCGCGGGAGAGGGTGAGCCGCCCCTCGCCGGCGCGGACCTCGGCGATCTCCAGCCCCGGGTTCAGCTCGAAGGCGAGGTGGCCGCGGGGCTCGCGCCCGAGGTTGCGCATCTCCGCCGTGACGGCGAGGGCCACGCCGCGGCCGGGGCC
>DASWRX010000284.1:0-18315 GCA_036402955.1 Thermoanaerobaculia bacterium | reverse complement strand
GCGCGGGCGACCGCCTCGACCGCGTCCGGCGCGGCGGGGGCGCCTGAGCGGACGGTGGCGAGCGCGGCCCCCAGGCTCCCCAGGAGGTCGCGGGCCTCGCGCCGGTAGCGGTCGAGCTTCTGATCGGCGCGGGCGAAGAGGGCGTCGTTGTGGCGCATGACCTCGTGGATCCCCTCGGAGTCGAGGGCCTCCTGGTATTCGATGCGCCGCAGGTGATCGGCGCGCACCGCTTCCAGGCGCGCCAGATGCTCGACGAGGATCAGGTTGAAGGTGCGCTGCCGCTCCCAGAGGTCGTTCTGGGGGGTCTTGACCAGGGGGCGCAGGAGGCGCTTGAAGCCGACCAGCAGGCGGCCGAGGAGACCGCGATGGCTGCGGATGGGGAACGCATGGTCCCCCGACCACAGCCAGCGCCAGTCTTCGAGATCGCGGGTGGGCTCGACGAGGAAGTCGTCGAGGGCCGGAGCGCGACGCTCGGAGGCGGTCTCCTCAGAATTCTCAGAGTCCTTGCCCGCCTCCATGCGCCGGCGCTCCCGCCCTGAAAAGAAAGCCGCCTACTCTTCCCTGACCACCGACACCGTCACCTCGGCGACGACGTCGGGGTGCAACTCGACGCGCACCTGATGATCGCCGAGGGTCTTGATGCCCCCCTCGAGATCGATGCGCCGGCGGTCGACGGTGAAACCCTTCTTCTCCAGGATCTCCGCGATGTCGCCCGCGGTGACCGAACCGTAGAGCGTGTCGGTCTCGCCGACCCGCTTGGGGACCTCCAGGCGGAGGTTCGCCATGCGGTTGGCGATCTCCTGCGCGGCCTCGCGCTCCTTGGCGTGGCGCGCGTCGAACTTGGCCCGCTGGTGCTCGAAGAGCTTGACGTTGGCGTCGGACGCCTCGAGCGCGAGCCCCTGGGGCAGGAGGTAGTTCCGGCCGTGCCCCGGCTTGACGTCCACCACCTCGCCCCGCCGGCCGAGGTGGCGCTGATCGCTGAGCAGAATGACTCTCACGCTTCCCTCCTAGTCCGTGGTGAACGGGATCAGAGCCAGATGGCGCGCCCGCTTGATCGCCCGCTGCAAGGGGCGCTGGTGGTTGGCGCAGGTGCCCGAGATCCGGCGCGGCAGGATCTTGGAACGCTCCGGGATGAACTGCTGCAGGAGCTTGACGTCCTTGTAATCGATGTAGTCGATCTTGTCGGCGCAGAACTTACAGACCTTGCGCCGGCGGAAGAAGACCTTTCTTGCGCGCGCCATGGTTAAACCCCCTCCTCGCGCTCGGCTCCGCCGGGCGCGACGTCCTCGTCCACCCCGGCCCGCTCACCGGCCGCGCCGGAGGGACCGCCGCTCGCGGCTCCGCCGGCCGGCTGTCGGCGGGCGGCCCGCTTCAGGTCCTCGTCGGTGCGGACCGTCAGGTACCGCAGGATCTTGTCGTTCTGGCGCATCCGGTGCTCCACCTCGTGCAGCGAGTTCTTGCCGGTCTCGCTGCCGACGTAGAGCAGGACGTACTTGCCCTCGTTCAGCTTGTCGATGGGGTAGGCGAGCTTGCGCCGTCCCCAGTTCTCCTCGCTGGTGATCTGCGATCCACCGGCGGTGATCATGTTCTTGTATTCCTGCGTCATGGTGACGACGTCCTCGTCGGAGACGCGAGGGTCGACCACGAACATCACCTCATACGTGCGCATGGGTAGTACCTGTCCTCCCTATGGCCTGGGATCGGTCCCGCTTTCACGCGGAACAGAGAGGGTTGAAAGTCGGCGGCGCCGGAGAGGCCCGCCCGGTGACAAGGGGAGCGATTTTACATGGTATGGGGAAAAAGGCAAGCGGCCACTCTAGCCGTTGAACCGACCCATCGCCGCCTCCACGCCCTCGCGCGTCCAGGCTTCGCAGGCGTCGGCGGCGCGGCGGACCATCTCCTCGGCGGCCTCGACCTCCTCCGGCGCGAATGGCGAGAGGACGAAGTAGACGAGCTCCTCGCCGCCGGTGGGCCGTCCCGCTTCGGGAGCGACCCCGAGGCGCAGGCGCGGCACCTCGGCGGTGCGAAGGTTCTCGATCACCGATTCGAGGCCCCGGTGGCCGGCGGGACTTCCGGCGCGGCGCAGCCGGAGCTTCCCCAGCGGCAGGTTGACCTCGTCGTAGATCACCAGCACCGCGGCAGGCTCGAGCTGGTGGCGCTCGGCGAAGCACCGCGCCGCCCAACCGCTCCGGTTCATGTAGGTCTGGGGCTTGGCCAGCAGCACCTCGCCCTCGCCCGCCGCGGCGAAACGGCCGACCAGGGCGTTGCACTCGGACCGGTCGACGGCTACCTCCCAACGCCGGGCGAGCTCCTCGACCACCCGGAAGCCCACGTTGTGGCGGGTGGCGCGGTACTCCTCGCCCGGGTTGCCCAACCCGAGGATGAGGCGCATGCGGGCCCTTGAGCCCTACTCCTCGGCCTTCGTCTTCTTGATGACCTCGGGCTCCGCGCGGTCCGCCGCCCCCGCCTCGGCCTCCTCCACCCGGGCATGGCCGAGCGAGCCGATGACCTTCTCGGGATCGTCGAGCAGGGTCACGCCCGAGGGGAGCTCGAGGTCCCCGGCCACCACGTGCTGGCCGACGTGCAGGCCGGTGACGTCGTGCTCGAGGTGCTTCGGGATGTCGCCCGGCAGACACTCGATGTTGACCTCGCGGGTCACGAAGTCGAGCATGCCGCCCTCGACCTTGACGCCGACCGGGGTGCCGGTCAGCTCGACCGGCACGGTGACGCGGATCTTCTGGTCCATGACCACGCGCTGGAAGTCGATGTGGATCACCTGGCGGCTGATCGGGTGCACCTCCATGTTGCGGATCATGGCGTGCCGCTCCTTGTCGCCGAGCTTCAGGAGGAAGAGCGGGTGCTCGCCGGAGTGCCCCTTCATCATGTCGAGCAGGGTCTTGCGGTCGACCTCGATCGGCACGCTCTCCTTGCCGCCGCCGTAGACCACGGCGGGGATCTTGCCGGCCGCGCGGGCCCGCCGGTTGGCGTTCTTCCCGGTCTCCTGCCGGGGCTGGACTTCGATGCTCATCGTCTCACTCATGGGTTTCCTCGCTTCTATCTTCTAGTTTCCGTCTAGACGAACAGGGAGCTCACCGAGCTGTTCTCGTGAATCCGGCGGATCGCCTCGCCGAGCAGCGGCGCGACCGACAGGGGCCGCAGCTTGTCCGGCAGGCGGGCGAGCTTGCCGTCCACCGGCGTCGTGTTGGTGATCAGGACCGCCTCCAGGGGGGAGTCGGAGATGCGCTGCAGCGCGGGGCCGGACAGGACTCCGTGCACGCCCGCCGCCAGGATCCGCTCCGCCCCCTTCTCCTTCAGCGCCTCGACCGTCTTGGTCAGGGTGCCGGCGGTGTCGATGATGTCGTCCACGATCAGGGCGTTGCACCCCTCGACGTCGCCGATCAGGTGCATGACCTCGGCCGTGTTGGGGGCCGTGCGGCGTTTGTCGATGATCGCGAGCCCCGCCTCCAGACGCTTGGCGACCGCCCGCGCCCGCTCGACGCCGCCGGCGTCCGGGGAGACCACGACGAGGTTCGGAATCCGCAGGTCGCGCACCGCGTCCAGGATCACCGGCGCGGCGAACAGGTGGTCCACCGGCACGTCGAAGAAGCCCTGGATCTGGTCGGCGTGCAGGTCCATCGTCAGCACCCGGTCGGCGCCGGCGCGCGAGATCAGGTCGGCCACCAGCTTGGCGGTGATCGGCACGCGCGGCTTGTCCTTCTTGTCCTGCCGCGCGTAGCCGTAGTAGGGGACGACCGCCGTCACCCGCGACGCCGAGGAACGCTTGAAGCTGTCGAGCAGGATCAGCAGCTCCATCAGGTTGTCGTTGACCGGGTTGCAGGTCGGCTGGACCACGAACACGTCCGAGCCGCGGACGTTCTCCTCGATCTGGCAGAAGGTCTCGCCGTCGGAGAAGTTGAACGCGGACACCTTGCCCGCCTCGAGATTGAGGTACTCGCAGATCTCGGCCACCAGGGCCGGGTGCGCGCGCCCGCCGAAGATTTTCAGTTCACCGGCCATTGTCCCCTCTAATCAACTTCCCCTGAAAAACCGCGGCAGGAAAGACCGGGCTGGTTGGGGCGGGAGGATTCGAACCTCCGGATGCCAGATCCAAAGTCTGGTGCCTTACCGCTTGGCGACGCCCCATTCGTGGGTGGCCCGATCGGGCGACGACTTCCGCACCCGGGCAGCCGCCTGGCGCACCCGCACTGCACTTCCAACGCCCGGACTCCGGGCTTGGGGTCCGAGCTTACACGGTCCAGAAGGAGTCGCGGAGATGGATCTCCTCGACCTCCTCCAGCGACTTCTCCGGCGCCGCGGCCGCGAGACTGCGCGGCTCCTCCGGCAAAGCGGCGATGGCGTGCGGCTCCTCCGGCTCCGCGACGGGCCGCAGGGTGGCCCGCTCGCCCCGGTTCGCGGCCGGCTCGCCGCGCTCCTGGAGCGCCCGGTCGTATTCCGCCAGCACCGTCTCCTCGATCATCCGCCGCGTCTCGTTGTTCAGCGGGTGGGCGACGTCCTTGAACTCGCCGTTCTTCTTCTTCCGGCTCGGCATGCTGATGAACAGCCCGTCCCGCCCCTGGATGATCTTGATGTCGTTGACCATGAAACAATGGTCGAAAACAATCGAAACGAATGCCTTCAGTTTCTCTTCTTGAATCGGAAAGACCTTGACCTCTGTAATCTCCATTTCCGCGTCCTCTCCGGGTCAGCCCTGGTCGTCCCTCGGCGTGTAGGGGAAGGGGATCGACCCGTGATGTCCCGGGGCATCCGCCCCAGGCAGGCCGCCAATCTTCGCGGCGAAGCTCCCCATGGAACGGAAACCGCGGACCAAGGAGCTCCGCTTTCCGGGGAGAGCCGCTCTCTATACACGCGTCGGCATCAATCCACGCATTATATACTGGTGGCACTCCCGGAGAGCATTCGGACCCCCGTTCCCTGGAAACGGGGACGCCCCGGCGGCCGGCGCGGGCAGACCTCCACCCGCGCGGGGTTCCCTATGCTAGAGGCGCGAGGCAGGGCTGTCAAACGTCTGTCACCCGAAACGGTCACCCGGAACGGCGGTCGTCGGGGACCTCAGCGCCGGTCCGGATTGTCGGTGGGGGGCGGCGGAGAGTCCGGCAGGTCCGGATCGCCGCACTCGGTCGGCTTGTAGGAGGCGGGGGCCTCGAGTCGCGGCGGCTCCTTGTCGAGGTTCTCCCGCAGCGCCTCCCGCCAGCGCACCTGCACGCCGCGGTCGCGCTCGGAGAGGATGGACCAGTCGTCGCGGTGGATGTACCAGGCCTTGGGCGTGCTCCCCTCCGCCAGGATCCAGTTGGTCACGATCCCCTGCTCGCCGAGGTTGCCGTACCACCGCCGGTTCGAGTCGTCACGGAAGTCGAACGCCCGGCCGCGCGGCCCCGCCGCCGGCGAGCTCGCGGCCGGCTCGGCGGGGACCCGGCCGAGCAGCAGCGCCGGCAGCGACATCAGGGGAAACGGGCCCAGCGGCACGCCGGTGAGGTCGAACCGTCCCTCGAAGCGGCAGTAGGTATGGCTGTGGTGGTTGAGGACCAGCCCGGAGTTGTCGAGCACGTCGAGGCTCCAGAGCGAGCGCCCGAGGGGATCGACGGCCTGGAGCTGGTAGCGGGCGGGCGAGACGAGCCGCAGGGTGACCCGGAAGGAGCCTTCCCCCTCCGGTCCCGAGTAGCTCACCCGGTACAGCCGCTGCGACCCGTAGGCCGCCTGCGGCACCTGCCAGGGAGAGAGCGTGGGGGCCGGCAGCGGACGCGGCGAGGGAGCGCCCGAGCATCCCCACGCCAGGGCCAGGAGGAGGAGAAGGCCGCCGGCGGCGCTAGCGGCGCAGGCTCTTCGTCTTGCCGGGATTCTTGCCGGAGGTCTTGTCGAGATCCCCCAGCTTGCGCCGGACCTTGGCCGTGTCGTCGCTCCCGAGCTCGAGCGACCGCTGGTAGGCCTGCCTCGCCCTCTCCGTCTGCCCCAACGCAACATAGACATCCCCCAGGTGCTCCTGCAACGTCGCGTCCTCGGGCTCCAGGCGGGCGGCCCGCTCGAGAGCTCCGCGCGCCTGCTCCGTGCGGCCGAGCCGGTAGTAGGTCCACCCCAACGAATCGACGTAGGCGCCGTTGTCCGGGTCGAGCGCCACCGCCCGGCTCACCAGCTTCAGGGCCTCGTCGAGATTCACGCCCTCGTCGGCGTAGGTGTAGCCGAGGTAGTTCAGCGCGGCGTGGAAGTCCGGCTCGATCTTGAGGATGCGCTGGAACTCGACGATCGCCTTGTCCCGCTGCCCCGAGCGCTCGTACGCCGAGCCCAGCAGGAAGCCCGGGACCGGCTGGTCCGGGTGGGCGGCGGCGACCTTCTCGAGGATCGGGATCGACTCCGGGAATTTCTCCAGCCGCTGCCAGGTCTGGGCGGCCGCCAGAGCGGACGCCTCGTCCCCCGCGGCGAGCCCGGCGAGGAGCCCGCCGGACTCCGCGTCGCGGCCGGCCCGCGACAGCACCTCGGCCCGCTTGGCGATCACCGCGGGCGAGTCCTTCTCCCTGGCCAGCACGCCGAGCGCCTCGTCGTAGCGCTTGGCCTTGGCGAGCGCGTCGGCGGTCTGCGCCTCGGCCTGGAGGCGCACGGCGTCGTCCTGGGCGGCGAGCAACGGGCGCAGGGCCGCAGCGGCCTTGTCCCACTGCTTGCCGTCGACGTACACCTGGCCGGCCTGGAGGCGAGCCTCCTGGGCCTCCTTGAGCTTGCCGTCCTTTTCCAGGGCGGCGGCGAGGTCGTTCAGCAGGCGCGCCGCGTCGTCGCGCCGGCCGGTCCGCTCCATCACCCGCGCCAGCGTGAGGGCGATCCCGGTGTCCTTCGGCTCGGCGGCGTGGACTCGGGTGAGCAGGCCGATCGCCTCCTCGTTGCGCCCCTGGGCGGTGTAGATCAGGCCGCGCAGGATGGTGAGCGCCTGCTGTCCCTCCGCGTCCGGCGCCTGGGCCTGGACCTGCGGCTGGGGCTTGAGCTGCCCGGAGAGTGAGTCGATGGTCTTCAGGGCCTCGTCCAGATCGCCGTTCTGGTAGAGGGCCCAGGCGAGCTGGCGCTTCAGCCGGGGATCGTCGCGCGAGTCCTCGCCGCTCCCCCGCAGGGTCTGCAGGGCCGCCTGGGCGTCGCCGCGCCGGTTCTGGAGATCGGCCAGGCTGAGGCGGGCCTCCAGCGCGCCGGGGTCGGAGGCGAGGATCTCGCCGAGCGCCTTCTCGGCCTCCTGCGGCTGGTTCGCCCGCATCAGCGACTCGACCAGCAGGGCGTAGGCCATGCGCTGCTCGGGGACGTTGTTCACCAGCTCGCGGAGCACCTCGGCCGCCTTGGCCGGCTGGTTCTGGTCGAGGTAGATCCGCCCCAGGGTGAGGAAGGACTGCGCGTCGCGCGGATCGCGCCGCCGCACGGTCTCCAGGGCCTCCCGCGCCGTCGTCAGCGCGTTGGGGTCCGACGCCGCGAGATCGATGTAGATCTCCCCCACGGCGCGCAGCACGTCCAGGTTCTCGGGCGCCAGGCGGCGGGCCGCGGCGACCTTCTCCGCGGCCTTCTGCAGCGAGTCCTCGCGCAGCGTCGTGCTGCGCGCATACTGCGACATGCGGTCGAGGAGCTGGGCGTGCTCGAGCAGGACGTACGCCGTCTCCCGCGCCTCCGGGGCCAGCTTCTCCGCCCGATCGAAGGCGGCGAGCGCGTCGTTGACCGATCCCTCGACGGCGAGGAGCTTGCCGAGGGCGAACTGGTACGAGGCCGCGGACGGATCGGACCCGGCGGGAACGGGCTCGGCGGCGAGGATGGCGGGCAGGAACGTCAGGCTGGCGGCGCAAACCGCATAGAAACCGAGCTTCACGTCTTGCAGGATAACAGCGCGCCGCGGCGCTTTACAAGGCTATCGAGCCGCCTCTATAATGTCGCCCTTGCGCTTAAATAACGTAGGGTGAACGAGTTACAGACGCGGTTGAACGACGGGCTCGAAGGCGGCGGCAACATTTCGACGGTCCGGTGAAAAGAAGCGAGGAATGGGCAAGCTCGGACAGCTCCTGGTGGCGCGCGGCTGGATCACGGTCCAGCAGCTCACGCGTGCCCTGAAGAACCAGAACGTGGCCGGCGGCCGGCTCGGCACCTGCCTGCTGGAGATGGACGCGATCAGCGAGGAACTGCTGCTGAAGGGGCTCGCCGAGCAGCACGGCGTGCCGGCGGCGAGCGTCGAGGACCTGCGGGGGGTCGCCGAGGAGGTGATCGGGCTGATCCCCGACAAGCTCGCCCGCCGCTGCCGCGCCGTCCCCTTCCGCGTCGAGGGGGGACGGCTCGACCTCGCCCTGCTGGACCCCCGCAACCTCTCGGCCCAGGACGAGATCGCCTTCGCCTCCGGCAAGCGCGTCAAGATCCACGTCGCCGAGGAGGTCCGCATCCTCGAGGCGCTCGACAAGTATTACGGCGAGGAGTGCCCCTCCCGCTTCGGTCTGGTGCTCGACCGCCTGAACCGCGCCCGCTTCCTGTGGGACAAGAAGCCCCCCGAGCGCCCGACGGCGGAGCCCGAGCCGCTGTTCGACAGCCCCTTCGCCCCGCCGCCGAAGCTCAACTTGGCGCCGTCGCTGCCCGAGCTCTCCGCCCCCACGTCGCCGCGCCCCTGGCAGCCGCCGGCCGAGCCCCCCGTCCCCACGCCCGCTCCACCCGTGGCGGCGCGGGGCACGGCTCCGGTGCCCTGGGTGCCGCCGCCAGCCGCCGCTCCGGTGGCCGCGCCGGTCGCTTCAGCCGCGGTGACCGCGCCGGCGGCACCCGCCGCGCCCGCCGGGACGGTGCCGGTCGCGACCGTCCAGCGGGCGCAGAGCGTCTCGCTCACCCCCACGGAACGGGCCGAGCTGGGCGCCTTCTCCTGGGTCGAGCCGGCCGCCGCCGACCGGTCGCTCCCCGCCCCCACCAATCTCGACGAGGCCGAGGCCGAGCTGGGCCGGGCCACCGACCTCGAGGAGGTGGCGCGCCTCCTCCTCGGCTATCTCGGGCGCAACTACCGGCGCGTCGCCCTCTTCCAGGTGAACCGCGACCGCATCAACGGCTGGCGCGTGCACGGCACGGGGATCGACCACGACGCCTTCGCGGCCTTCTCGATCGGCTTCGACCAGCCGTCGCTGTTCCTGAACCTCCGCCACGGCGGCGGCGTCTACTTCGGTCCGCTGCCGCCGATGCCGGCCCATCGCCAGCTCGCCCGCACCTGGGGGGGCGACCTGCCGCGCGAATGCGTGCTGCTGCCCGTGCGCGTCCGCGACCGGCTGCTGGTGGTCGTCTACGCCGACGGCCCGGCCAAGGGCCCGATCGAGCTGCCGCAGATGCAGCGCCTGGCGGCCGCCGCCACCAGCGCCGTCGAGCGCTGCATCCTCCAGCGCAAGCGCGGAGAGGCCAAGTCCTTGTAGGATCGCCGTTTGTTGACACCCTTTGAAACCCGTTGCTAGACTCGCCCCCGTTTCGGAGCTGCAATGATCAAGTCGGACATCGTCGACCGCGTCGCGGAAATCACGGATGTGCCCCGGGTGAAGGCGGCGCAGGCCGTCGACACCATCATCGAAGCGATGAAGAGCGCCCTCTGCGACGGAAAGCGCATCGAGCTCCGGGGTTTCGGGGTCTTCCAGGTGCGCGACCGTAAGAAGGGCGTCGGCCGCAACCCGAAGACGGGCGTCGAGGTCGCCATCTCCCCCGGCAAGACGGTGCGCTTCAAGCCGGGCAAGGACCTCAAGAACCTCTGAGCCGGGCTCCCTTCCCGGAAGCAAGACGATGAGCGACGGCACCCGCAATGGGCAGCCGGGGCGGCCGGGGCCGCCGTTCCCCACCCCTCTCATCGAGCTGCTCCCGGCGCCGGGCAACGTCTACGCGCCGGTCGTGCGGCCCGTGGACCGACCGCGCTACGGCCGCGCGCTGCTGTTCCTCGCGCTGACCTTCTTCACCACCACCACGCTCGGGCCGGTGATGTACGTCTGGAGCCGGGGCGTCAGCACCCCGTTCGGCCCCTATCTCTCCCCCCATCTGGTGGCCGACGTCTGGGGCCATCCGGCGATGCTCGCGATCGGCCTCGCGTTCTCGATTCCGGCGCTGCTCATCCTGCTCGCCCACGAGATGGGGCACTACGTCGCCTGCCGGATCTACGGGATCTCCTGCACGCCGCCCTACTTCCTGCCGTCCCCCTTCACCTTCGGCACCTTCGGCGCCTTCATCCGGATCAAGACGCCGATCTACAGCAAACGGCAGCTCTTCGACGTGGGGATCGCCGGGCCGATCGCCGGCTTCGTCGCGCTGGTCCCCTTCCTGCTCTACGGTGTCGCGAAGTCGCGGCCGGCGCCGGTGACGGGGAGCGGCGCCATTCTCTATCCCGGCCATTGCCTGGCCATCGAGCTGGCGAGCCGGCTGTTCCACGGTCCGCTGGGGAAGGGGATGATGCTCAACCTGCACCCCACGGCCCTGGCGGCCTGGCTCGGGCTGTTCGCCACCTCGCTCAACCTGCTGCCGCTCGGGCAGCTCGACGGCGGTCACATCCTCTACGCCGCCCTCGGCCGCCTCCAGCGGCGCCTCGCCCTGCCGCTCTGGCTCGCCCTCGGGCTGCTGGGCTTCTACTGGCCGGGCTGGCTCCTCTGGTGCGTGGTCGTGCTGGCGATCGGCCTCTACCACCCGCCGGTCTACGACGAGAGCATCCCGCTCGACCGCGGGCGGCGGGCGCTGGCCTGGATGGCGCTCCTGCTGTTCGCGCTCTGCTTCATGCCGGTGCCAATCCAGGAGATCGGGCTGGGGTGAAGGGTTCCGGCGGCCGGACCTAGAAATCCGCCACCAGCGTCACCGGCCCGTCGTTGACCAGCGCCACCTCCATGTGGGCGCGGAAGCGGCCGGTCTCCACCCGGAAACCGCGGCCCCGGAGGTCCTCCACCAGGGCCTCGACGAGCGGCTGCGCCTCCTCGGGCGGCGCGGCGCGGTCGAAGGAAGGGCGGCGGCCCCGGGCGACCGTGCCCGCGAGGGTGAACTGGGAGACGATCAGGAAGGCGCCGCCGACCGCCACGGTGTCGAGGTTCATCTTGCCCGCGCCGTCGTCGAAGATCCGCAATCCCGCCAGCTTCTCGGCCGCGGCGCGCACCGCCTCGGGGCGGTCGCCGCGCTCGATCCCCACCAGGACGAGGAGCCCGCGGCCGATCTCGCCGACCGTCTCACCCCCCACTTTCACCGCCGCCGAGCCGACTCTTTGTACGACGAGACGCATTTTTACGTTTATATAGGGAAGTTTCGTTCCTCGTAGCCGCTCCCGCGCTCCACCCGCCCCCTATCCGGGCCGCCGGGACGGTGATACCGTAACCGATTCGAGAGGAGATTGGCGCATGGTCAACAAAGTCATCCTGATTGGCAACCTTGGCCGGGACCCCGAGGTGCGGTCGACCCCGTCGGGACAACCGAATGCGAAGTTCACCCTGGCCACCAACCGCAAGTGGCGCGACAAGAACGGTCAGAAGCAGGAGCAGACCGAGTGGCACAACATCGTGGTCTGGGGCAAGCAGGCGGAGATCGCCGGCCAGTATCTCACCAAGGGCAAGCAGATCTACCTGGAAGGACGGATCCAGACCCGCTCCTGGGACGACCGCAACACCGGCGAGAAGAAGTACATGACCGAGATCATCTGCGACAACTTCCAGATGCTCGGCCAGCGCGGCGGCGACTTCGAGTCGCACGGCCAGGACCGGGGCGGCTACAGCGCGCCGGCCTCCCAGCCCGGTTCCTCCGGCCCCTCCTACGACGAGGGGGGCGGCGGCTTCGGCGAGCCCGAGGAAGACGACATCCCTTTCTGATCCCTCCGGACCGCGGCGCCTCCTCCGGCGCCGCGGTCCCCCTAGATGTTTTGCATTTCATCTCCGTACAAGAGAGCAGATGATGATTCTCTGAGGA
This sequence comes from Thermoanaerobaculia bacterium, assembly GCA_036402955.1. Taxonomy (GTDB): domain Bacteria; phylum Acidobacteriota; class Thermoanaerobaculia; order Multivoradales; family UBA5704; genus DATARR01. The sequence goes on along the minus strand of DASWRX010000284.1, from coordinate 6,408 downwards.
GCTCTCCATGCGGCCTTTCGTGAAGCGCACGCTCGCCTTCCTCGTCCCTCTCCTCGCAGCGCTGCTCTCGGCCGCCGCGCCCGCCCGCGCGCTGCCGCCCCCCTGGATACCGCTCGGCCCCTTCGGCGGCGGCATCCAGTCCCTGACGGCCGATCCCGCGCGGTCCGGCACGCTGTACGCCACCACCGGCGCCGGCCTCTTCAAGACCGCCGACGGCGGCGCCTCCTGGAAGTCGATCTACGACGGGACGCCGGGCAGCAACCTGGCCGTCGATCCGCTCCACCCCTCGACCCTCTACGTCGCGGTGTATGGGGCGATCCTGATCAAGAGCACCGACGGCGGCGCGCACTGGGCCCCCTCGGCCGGCGGGCTGATTCCCGATCCGGTGTTCGTTCCCCGGATCCTCGGCATCGATCCCACGAACCCAAACCGCCTGCTCCTGACCTACGGCCAGGGGCTCTGGCGGAGCGCCAACGCCGGAGCGTCCTGGCAGCCCGCGAACGCCGGCCTCCCAGACGCCGAGAGCACCCAGATCTCGGCGATCGCCATCGCCGGAGGCCCCGCCGGCACGGCCTTCGTCGCCACGCCGGACGGGGTCTACCGGACCGTCGACGCCGGCGTCTCCTGGCAGCTCGCGGCCGGCGGACTGCCCGCGGCGCAGTTCGTGGCGCTGGCCGCCGCGCCCTCCGATCCGCGGACCGTCTATGCCACCGGGCCCGGCCTGTACCGGTCGACCGACGGCGGCGCCACCTGGCGGCAGGCGAGCGCTTTCCAGCCTTCAGCTCTGATCGTCTCTCCCCGCTCGCCGGCCACGCTCTACGGAGTGTCGGGACGCATGGCCTTCCGCTCAGCGGACGGCGGCGCGCACTGGACCGCTCTCTCCGGCGTGCCCAACCCGGTCGTGCTCGCTCCCGATCCCACGACGACGGCGACGGTCTACGCGGGGACCTCCGGCGGCGTTCTCGCCGGAGTCTTCCGCAGTGACGACCAGGGAGCGACCTGGACGCGGCGGAGCCAGGGAATCTCCTCCATCCCGGCCTACGCGTTGGCGGTCGATCCCAGCGATCCGAACCGGCTCTGGACCAACACCGGCTTCATTTTCCGCAGCGCCAACCAGGGCGCGGGGTGGGCCCGCGTTCCGGCCAGCCCCTTCCAGGGTCCCGGCACACGGCTGGCCATCGGCGCGTCCTCGGCGGTCTTTGCCAGCGGCGTTTTCCTCAACGGCCGGGGTTTCCCGAGCTTCTCCATCTGGAAGACGGCCAACCAGGGCGCCACCTGGACGCAGGTCTTCGCGCCTCGCGACGGCGACATCACCGTGATCCGGGCCGCGCCCTCGGCCCTCTCCACCCTCTACGCGGCGGGCCAGAGCCCCGTGGATGGACCGCGGATCTACCGCTCGACCGACAACGGCGCCGCCTGGGAGGTGCGGTCGAGCGGCTCCCCGCCGCTGCCGGACTGCGCGCTCAAAGACCTCGCCGTCGCCCCCTCCGCCGCCGCGGTCGTCTACGTCGCCGGCTCCGCCCACCGGCAGTCGACCCAGTGCGACATGTCGGTGGTCCGCAGCGGGGATGGCGGCGCTACCTGGACCGACGTCTCCGCCGGCCTGCCTTCAGGGATCGCGTCGGTGGTCGCCGTCGACCCTCAGGATCCCAATGTGGTGTACGTGGGCACCGGAGACTCCTCAACCCCCGGCGACGGCGTCTGGAAGAGCACGAACGGCGGCCAGACCTGGAACCCGACCGGCGCCGAGATCGGCAACCGGACCATCACCGCCCTGCTCGCCACCGCCATCCCCGGCCGCCTCTACGCGGCCCTCATCGACGGCCGGATCTTCCGCAGTGACGACGGCGGCGCGAGCTGGCAGGGCCGGAGCCGCAATCTGCACACCTCGAAGGTCTACGCGCTGGTCGCCGATCCGGGCGATCCCCACCGGGTCTACGCCGCCACGGCGAACGGCGTCTGGACCCTCACCGAAACCGACTGAGCAGCCTTCCGCCGTGCTAAAGTTCTCCCACTGATTCGCTGGATTCAATGAGCGCCGGGCGGACCTTCCGGGGTCCGCCTCCGGCTGGCGGTTGGGATCGAGAAGAGAGCCGGCCCTGGCGAGCGGGAGAACCTCGCGCACATGAGCCATCTGGAGAACTCAATGCCGGAACCGTCTCTGTGGAGCCGGGTCTGGAGCCCGCCCGAGCCGGAGATCTCCTCCGCCGGCTTCGGGGGCGAGCTGCTGGTCGCCGGCGTCCGGCTGCTGATCGTGGTCCTCCTGCTCTACTTCCCCATCCAGGAGCTGCTCCACAAGCCCGGCGGCCACGATCCGCTCGCCCTGCTCACCACGGCGACCATCGGCCTCCTGTTGGCGCTGGTGGTCTACTCCGCCACCAGCCGCCGCTGGGGACGGACCTGGATCGGCTTCGTCAGCAGCATCCTCGACGTCAGCCTGGTGAGCGCCATGCTCGCCGTCTTCCTCTTCCTGGGCCGGCCGCACGAGGCGACGAACAACCTCGTCATCTTCCCCATCTACTTCCTCGCCATCGCCGCCACCAGCCTGCGCTACGACGCGCGGATCTGCATCCTCACCGGCGCCCTGGCGCTGGTGCAGTACGCCGCCGTGATCCTCTACGCCGACTGGCGCTGGAACCTGAACTCCGCCGCCTTCGCCCCCTACGCCTTTGGCCTCTTCCAGTGGGGCGCGCAGGTCTGGCGCATGGTCCAGCTCGTGGGAGCGACGGTGATCGCGGCCACGATCGTCGTGCGCTCGCGCGAGCTGCGGCTGCTGTCGACCCGCGACCGCTTCACGGGCCTGCTCAACCGCGCCGTGTTCAACGAGCAGCTCGAGCGCGAGGTCGCCTTCGCCCGCCGCGAGGACGGCCGCTTCGCCGTCGCCATGCTGGACATCGATCACTTCAAGAAGTTCAACGACACCTACGGTCACGCCGGCGGCGACGAGGCCCTGCGGGCGGTCGCCCGGACCCTGCGGGAGTCCTGCCGCTCCACCGACGTGGTGGCGCGCTACGGCGGCGAGGAGTTCGCCCTGATCCTGCCGGGGGTGATGAGCGGCCGGGCCACCGATCTGCTGGAGCGCTTCCGCCGCGTGGTGGCGGTCCGGGCGATCCAGTTGCCGGGCCGCCCGAAGCCGGCGAGCGTCACGGTGAGCATCGGCGTCGCCATCTGGCCGGACGACGGCGACACCCCCGCCGAGATCCTCGGCTGCGCCGACCGGCGCCTCTACCAGGCCAAGGAGCAGGGCAGGGACCGCGTCGTCGGCCCCACGCCGCACCGCCTGCGGCCGGTCGAGGAGCAGCGGGAAGGCTAGTCCCTGTCGCCTACCCCAGGCTCTCGCCGAGTTGCTCGAACGCCTGGCGCACCCGCTCCAGCCGCTCCCCCTGGTTGCTGCTCCGCATGAACTGCACGTACTCGCGCGCCGAGCGGAGGGTCAGCAGGCGCTGGCGATAGGTGTCGAGGCGGCGGTTGGCCTCGCCCACCCGCTCCTCGAGGGAAGGGTGCGAGAGCCGCTCCACGATCTCGGGGAGGGCCTCCAGGGTGTGGCAGACGAGGAGCACGTCGCAGCCCGCCGCGAAGGCGAGCTCGCAACGCTCGGGGAGGTTTCCCCACTCGTCGAGCGCCTTCATCTCCATGTCGTCGCTGAAGGCCAGCCCGTCGTAGCCGAGCCGGCCCCGCAGCAGGCCGCCGAGAATCGACGGCGAGAGCGTCGCCGGCCGCATCGAGGTGTCGTAGGCGGGATAGAGGGCGTGCCCCACCATCACCGCTCCGGCCAGGCGCGACAGCGCCGCGAAGGGCTCGAGGTCCGGCAGCAGCTCTTCGGCGGGCAGGTAGACGGCCGACATGTGGAGGTGGGTGTCCTCCCCGGCGGCCCCCAGACCCGGGAAGTGCTTGAGGCAGCCGCCCGCGCCGCCGGTATGGAGCCCGCGCAGGAAGGCTTGGGCGCGCGGGATCACCGCCGCCGGCGTGGCGCCGAAGTAGCGGCCGTCCAGGGCGTTGCCGGCGAGCCCGCGGTCGAGGTCCACCACCGGCGCGAAGTCGACGTCGACGTCGAACAGCCGCAGCGACTGGGCCACCCAGTGACCCGCCTGGAGCGAGGAGCTGGCCGGGCGCCTGGCGAGCAGGGACGCCGCCGGCGCCGGGCCCACCACGTCCTTCAGCCGGTCCACCCGGCCGCCCTCGGAGTCGATCCCCACCACCGCTTCGGGCAGCACGCGCCGCAAGGCCGTCATCAGCGCGTTGAGCTGCTCCTCGTCCTCGATGTTGCGCCTGAACAGGATCACCCCGCCGGGCTGGTGGGCGGCGAGGAGCGCGGCGGACGCCTTGTCCAGCTCGGGGCCGGGGATGCCCACGAAGACCTGCTCGGCGGGTTTCATGCACGGGATCTTATATGCGGATCACCCCAGCCGCGACTTCAGACTGTGGATCAGGTTCAGCGCCGCCAGCGGCGTCAACTGATTCATGTCCACGTTCCGCAGCACTCCGGCGACCACCTGCTCGGGCGGCGCGAAGAGGGTGAGCTGGGCCGGTTCGCCGGTCTCAGGGGCGCTGCCGCGGGCGAGGCGGGGCTTGCCGGTGGGGTCGTACTCCTGGGACTCCAGGTTCGCCAGGATCTCCCCGGCCCGCTCGATCACCGTCTCCGGCAGCCCGGCCAGCCGCGCCACGTGGAGGCCGTAGGACTTGTCCGCGCTGCCGGGCACCACGCGGCGGAGGAAGACGATCCGCTCCTCCCACTCCTTCACCGCCATGGTGCGGTTCACCACCCGCGGCAGCAGCGAGGCGAGCTCCGTCAGCTCGTGGTAGTGGGTGGCGAACAGCGTCTTCGGCCGCCGGTGCTCGTGCAGGTACTCGACGATCGCCCAGGCGATCGACAGGCCGTCGAAGGTGGCCGTGCCGCGGCCCACCTCGTCGAGGATCACCAGGCTCCGGTCGGTGGCGTGGCGGAGGATGTTCGCCGTCTCGATCATCTCCACCATGAAGGTGGACTCGCCGCGGGCGAGGTCGTCCGAGGCGCCGACGCGGGTGAAGATGCGGTCGCAGACGCCGATCACCGCCTCGTCGGCCGGCACGAAGCTGCCGGCCTGGGCCATCAGGACGATCAGCGCCACCTGCCGCAGGTAGGTCGACTTGCCGCCCATGTTGGGACCGGTGAGGAGGACGATCTGCGCGGTCTCGCCGTCGAGCTCGGCGTCGTTGGGCACGAAGGCGTCCCGGCTCGCCTGCTCGACCACCGGGTGCCGGCCCTCGCGTAGGATGACCGGCGCCCCCGCCTCCCCCATCTTCGGGCGGACGTAGCGGTGCCGCGCCGCCACCTCGGCGAAGGAGGCCAGGGCATCGAGCGCGCCGATCGTCTCCGCCAGCTCGATCAGCCCGGCGGCTTCGGCGGCGATCTTCGAGGTCAGCTCGCGGAAGAACCTCTGCTCGAGCTCGATCTGCCGCTCCTCGGCCGAGAGGATCTGCTCCTCCAGCTCCTTGATCTCGGGGGTGACGTAGCGCTCGGCGTTGACCAGGGTCTGCTTGCGGATGTAGTCCGCCGGCACCCGCTCCTGGTTGGCCCGCGTGACCTCCAGGTAATAGCCGAAGACCTTGTTGTAGCGGATCTTGAGCGAGGAGATCCCCGTCCGCTCGCGCTCCCGCACCTCCAGCGCCAGGATGTGCCGCTTGCTGTCGCGGGTGAGCGAGCGGTAGCGGTCGAGGTCCGGGTCCACCCCGACGGCGATGACGCCTCCGTCCTGGAGGCTGGGGGAGGGCGAGGCCTCCAGCATCCGCGCCAGCTCGGCGTGGAGCTCGGGCAGGGGATCGCACTGGGAGAGCCGGACGAGGAGGGGGGCCTCGCCGGGATCGAGCGCCGCCATCGCCGCCAGCTCCGAGAGGATCGCCGGCGCCTCGGCCAGGGCGTCGCGCAGGGCCGCGGCCTCGCGCGGAGTCAGCGTGCCCAGCACGGCCCGGGCCACCAGGCGCTCGGGGTCCGCCATGCGGGAGAGCCGCTCGCGGAGCCGCTCGCGCCGCGGGTTGTCCGCCACCAGCGCGCCCACCGCCCGGTGGCGCTCCTCGATCTCTTTGGGGTCGACCAGCGGCCGCCGCAGCCATTCGCGCAGGGTGCGGCCGCCGGGAGCGGTGACGGTGCGGTCGAGCACGGCGAGCAGGGTGCTCCGCCGGCGGCCCGAGCCGGCTACCGAGGCGCGCTGGCTGGCGAAGACCTCCAGGTTGGCGAGGGTCGAGGCATCGAGGATCAGGCGGTCGCCGGCCTCCCGCACGGCCAGCCCGCGGACGTGGGCGAGGCCGCTCTGCTGCGTCTCCTGGGCATAGGCGAGCGCCGCCGCCGCCGCCTTCACCGCCGGCTCCCCCTCCTCCAGGCCGAAGCCGCGCAGGGTGCCGGCGCCGAACTGGCGGAGCAGCAGCTCGCCC